>CACXAO010000023.1 GCA_902765625.1 uncultured Ruminococcus sp.
CCGATTTTTGGGATTCCTGTACGACGTAATTTCAATGCTGCTGAAGCTGAAAAATAACCTCATAACCGTTTCGTGCGGTTAATGAGCAGAGACTAATTAAGCGTTTGGGCTTTTTCCCATTCGAAAAAGGAATCCCTCCTTCTTTATTCACATTACCCATGGATACCTTGTGATAGTAAAGCCATTACTACTTTTTTTTATGTAGTTGTTTTATATTCTGGAGTTTCAAGTTTTGAAAAGTCAGACGGGAAATATGACTTCTTCTAAGAGTTCAAGCCTAAATCACCGTCCCACCCGTCACATCGTCACGGAAATAATAAATTTTTCCCTGCTGCTTATGACAATTTTCCTGTTCATTCCGTGTTCATTATTGCCGGAAAACGCAATATAACACTATGTGGTCAAACCTCGAAAAATGGCTTAAAACCTGCAAAAATCGCCTTTTTCGAGCCGGGATTTCGGCTTCTTCATGGACTTCAAATCCCTTGTCTTCCGATAAAGCCATAAATCCGTGGGCTTCCTTCCTGATTATCACGGAATCATCGTTCACGATTGTTGGGCTTCCTATTGGAGTTTTGACGCTGTGACGCATTCCGTATGATGCGCTCATCTTTTGAGAGAACTGAACGGAATAATTGAATATAACGCTCTCGCTGAACACTTTTGGTGAAGAATAGCCGCAGTAAGGGTCAGATGAAGCTGTACCGCGAAAACGTGCAGCAAAAGCAAAATAAAACTGTAAGTACGCGAAATAAAATACTTGCAAAATAAAACGAATAGTGGTATTATGTAAAGAGATAACACGGCGACGGAGAGAGTAGCACGGAGCTACCGTTATGAAAGAGAGACGCGTCATCGGCTGAAAGCGCGTTATAACGGCTCAGTGTGAAGTTCACTCCCGAGTGGTGAGGCTGAAACCGCAGTAGGCTTCAACGGCTTGCCCCGTTACAGGCACAATGAGCGTCCGGTAAAACGGAAATCAGGGTGGTACCACGGAAATTTTTCGTCCCTGTGCAGGAAACTGCACAGGGCTTTTTTCTGCAAAATTACAAAATTTATATAGGAGGATACTATGGACAACAGAATTGATGTTCTCAGAGAAGAAATCAAACAGAAGCTGAGCAGCGTCGGCGACCTTGCAGAGCTTGATAAGCTCAGAGTCGGCTATCTCGGCAAAAAGGGCAGCATCACCGCGCTGCTCAAGGGTATGAAGGATCTCACTAACGAGGAGAGAAAGACCTTCGGCGCAGAGGTAAACAAGCTCAAGGCGAATGCCGCCGAGCTGATTGACAAGAAGGTGGAGGAGCTTAACCGCAGAGCTATCGAAGCGGAGATAAAGCTCATGCCAGTTTTTGACGTTACAACTCCGCCTGAGCTCACACGCGGCTCATATCACCCCGTAACCCTTTCGCAGCGTCAGTGCGAGGCTGTGTTCAAGTCGATGGGCTTCACCGTAGAGGATTACGCCGAGGTCGTTACCGACTACGAGTGCTTTGAGGCGGTAAATATTCCCAAGCACCACCCTGCGCGCGATATGCAGGACACCTACTATCTCGAGAACGGTCAGCTGCTCAAAACCCAGACCTCCGCGGCTCAGAACGCTATCCTCAGAAAGTACGGCAAAAACCTCGTCGAGAACGGCGTGCCGATCAAGGCTATCTTCCCGGGACGCTGCTTCCGCAACGAGGCTACCGACGCCTGCCACGAGAATACCTTCTTCCAGATGGAGGGTATGATGGTGGACAAGGATATCTCTATTTCAAACCTCATTTACTTTATGAAAACAATGCTCTCCGAGGTGTTCAGACGCGACATCAAGGTTCGCCTGCGTCCGGGCTTCTTCCCGTTCGTAGAACCCGGCTTCGAGCTTGACATCAACTGCGAGATCTGCGGCGGCGATGGCTGTCCCTCATGCAAGCACAGCGGCTGGCTGGAGCTTTGCCCCTGCGGAATGATTCACCCGAACGTTCTGCGCGAGGGCGGCGTAGACCCTGAAAAGTATACCGGCTTTGCGTTCGGTCTGGGTCTTACCCGTCTTGCGATGATGAAGTACGGCGTCAAGGACATCCGTGACCTCAACAGCGGCAACCTCAAGGCGCTGTCGCAGTTCACCGACGATGATAACTAAGGGAGGGTATAAGCTATGTTCCTGTCAATGAACTGGATTTCGGACTTCGTGGATTTTACGGGTCTTGATAAGGTGGATCTGATTCACCGTTTTTCGCTTTCTACCGCCGAGGTGGAGAACGAGATTTTCTTTAAGGGTTCCGAGCTGAGCGGCGTGGTTGTCGCGGAGATCAAGTCCGTCGAGAATCACCCCGATTCAAAGAAGC
The DNA here is from genome assembly GCA_902765625.1 of uncultured Ruminococcus sp. Lineage (GTDB taxonomy): Bacteria > Bacillota > Clostridia > Oscillospirales > Acutalibacteraceae > Ruminococcoides. The sequence goes on from CACXAO010000023.1 coordinate 2,334, forward strand.
TCCATCTTTTGAAGGTCGACGCCGGCGAGCCTGAGCTGACCGACGTTGTGTGCGGCGCGCCGAACGTGCGCGTCGGAATGAAAACCGCTTTCGCCAAGGTAGGCGCAAAGCTGGGCGAGATCGAAATCGCGCCCCGTCCTCTTGCGGGACATATGTCATACGGAATGTGCTGCTCCGAGTCTGAAATCGGCATCAGCGACGACCATTCCGGCATTATGGAAATCACCGACGACGTGCCCAACGGCACCGACATCAAGGACGTTTACGATATCGACGACATCATCTTTGAGGTCGACAACAAGTCCCTCACCAACCGTCCCGACCTCTGGGGTCACTACGGAATCGCGCGTGAGTTCGCGGCACTTGCCGGCAGAGAACTCAAGCCGCTCGATACCGCCGATCCGGAGGCTTACAGCGAGCTTGCAAAGGTCGATATGAAAATCGAGGATCCGCTCTGTCAGCGTTATTCCTGCCTGCAGGTCGAGAATATCTCGCGCAGCGTCAGCCCTGTCAACATGAGAATCCGCCTTTTCTACTGCGGAATGCGCGGTATCAACTTCCTCGCAGACCTCACAAACTACCTCATGCTCGAAATGGGTCAGCCCATGCACGCGTTCGATTCGCGCAAGGTAGGCAAAATCCGCATCAAGCGCTTTGAGCAGCCCTTCGTTTTCCAAACCCTCGACGGCGTTGAGAGAAATATCGACGAGAACACCCTGATGATATGCAACGACAACACTCCCGTCGCGATCGCCGGCATTATGGGCGGTCTTGATTCCGAGATCGTTGAGGACACCACCACCCTCACCCTCGAATCCGCCACCTTTGACGCGGCTTCAATCCGCAAGTCGACCGTCCGTCTTGCTCACCGCACCGACGCTTCAATGCGCTACGAAAAGAGTCTTGACCCCGAGCTGACCGTTCCGGCAATCGCCCGTTTCCTCTATCTGCTGATGAAGTACGACGGCGGCGTTAAGGTCGTTTCGGCGCTGACCGACGAGTCCGCGTTTGAGTATCCGCAGGTTGACCTCAGCTTTGACAAGAGCTTCGTCGACCGCTACACCGGCATTGAGATCGACAACGACACCATCGTCAAGACCCTCACAAGCCTCGGCTTTAAGGTAACCCTCGACGGCGACAAATTCGACGTTCTCGTTCCCTCGTGGAGAGCGACGAAGGATGTTACCATGAACGCCGACATCATCGAGGAGATCACCCGTATTTACGGCTACGATAATTTTGCGGTCAACACCACCCGTTCGCCGCTTTATCCCGTCCGCGAGGACGTTGTAAAGAACAACGAGGACAGAATCAAGGACATGCTCGTTAAGCGTTACAGTCTGCACGAGGTTCACTCCTACATCTGGGCTTACGCGGACGAGCAGAAGGCTCTCGGCATTCCCGTTGAGGAGAATGTCCGCCTGCTCAACGCCACCAACCCCAACATCGAGACTATCCGCCGTTCGATGATCCCCACCCAGCTCTGTCAGGTAAAGAGCAACGTCGGCTACGCGCCCGATTTCGGCATCTTCGAGGTCGGCAGAGTGGTTGACGGTGTTGACGAAAACAACCTCTGCGTTGAGCATAAAATGCTCGCAATCACCCTTTACAGCAAGACGAAGGACGTCCGCACGCTCTACTTTGAGCTGCGCGATATGCTCGCGACGATCGCCGACGACCTCAAGCACAAGTCCCTCGGCTACAAAATCGCTCAGCCGAAGCACTGCTACGAGCACCCCGTCAACCTCAACACTATCATCCTTGACGGCGTGGAGATCGGCAAGATCGGAATCGTTCACCCGACAGTCGGCAAGAAGATCGACAAGAAGAGCAGCGTCGTGTTCGCGGAGATCGACATGAACGCGTTCGCGGATGCTGAAAACGCCTCCATCTGCTACGAGGAGCCTTCAAAGTTCCCGCCGATGGATTACGACATCAGCGTTGTTGTTCCCGCCGGCGTGTTCTACGCAGACCTCGAGCACTGCTGGAAGAACGAGGGCAGGGGTATTCTTAAAAACACCAAAATCGTAGACACCTACGACACCGAGATTTTCCACAGCATTACCATCCGCTTTGAGTTCTCGTCCGCAGAGCGCACGCTCAGCTCGGGCGAGGTTCAGGAGATCATGGATAAGATTATTGCCAATCTCAAGGAGATAAAGGTTACGCTCAGATAAAACAAAAGCGGAAGCGCCGGGTGCGCTTCCGTTTTTATGTATACTTCTCTGTCCTCCGTTGATGACCGTTTCAGGAGATGAACGTTTTCAAAGGGGGAGAGAGCGCCCGGTATAGCTTTAAAATGTATAAAAAGACTTGCAATTTTTAGCTTTTTCCTGTATAATAATAAAATAGATAAACGGGAGGTGCTTCGGTATGTTAGAAAAGACGATGATTTTTTCCTTGGGCGATGAAAAGGACGATCAGATAAAAACCGGACTTACAATCGTATATGACGCGCTGCGGCAGAAGGGCTACAACCCTATTAACCAGATTGTGGGCTATATTCTCAGCGAGGATCCCACGTACATCACTACCTTCAATAACGCGCGCAACATCATCAGCGCGATTGACCGCGACGATCTGCTCGAAGCACTGGTTAAATCGTATCTTAATGTTTAAGGCAATTCCGCACAATTCGGGTGTGCGGATTGCGAAGTAAGTTTTTTCGTCAGCTTGAAAAAATAAATTGAGGTAAGGCTGACGCCTTGCCGAGATTTTTTTGGCGAGTTGACGGAATAAAATTCAAGCAAGGCGTACGCCGTGAATTGAGCGGTGTTGCCTTAAGAAAGGATGATGCCTTGTGGCAGAAGCGAAAGCGCCAAAGGAGTTCTCTACCTATAAGGGCAGACCTCTTGTTCGCTGCGGCGACGAAATCTACTACGGCAACATGGAAGAGCCGTATGTCATCAGACTTCAGATCAAGTCCAAAAAGGAGGTCGGCGGAATAGAGGTTGCCGACAAGATCACGGTTCAGCTGATGGCTACCGACCCATACCTTTTACCAAGAAAGGCGATCGTAAAGACCAGCGAAAAGCAGGGCTTTTATCTTGCGATGGATATCGCCGACATCTGGCTCGGCAGAGCACTTGCAGGAAAAATGTAGTAAAAAGAAAGGAGCGCTTAGTTCAGGCGCTCCTTTTTGCGTGCATTAATTTGTGTTGAGGTTAACGCTGTAGGTCTTTGCCGAGGGACTGTACTGCATATCGCCGCGCACAACGCCGCTCTGGAAGTAGTCGCGCTGATACTGGTACGCGTCCTGATAATTGTCGCGCAGGATCTCGTCTTCATAGTCGCAGCGCACGTCGGTGGGCTTGAAGTAGGTCAGGTACTTTTTCTGTCCGTTTACAACAACAGAGCCTGCCGGATGATCGATTTCAACATTCGATTCCTCGTCGTTCAGCGATACCGAGAACAGGAAGCCGAGACTCGCTCTGCCGTATTTCTCAATGCCTCTGATAAGGTTCGATGCCTCATAGAACTCCAGATAATAGCTGCCTTTCTCGGAGGTGCCTGTTACGGCGTAGACCTTGCCTTTCCACTCGGTGATAGTGAAGGTGATGCCGAGAGTGTCGTCGGTGTATGTGTCGTCGGTTACAAGAACGAAGCCGCCGTCCTGAACGATGGGATAATCCCATTCAACGGAGCTGCTCTCTGTAGTGGGAGCTTCTGTCGCGGCTTCTGTTGTTGCGGCTTCTGTTGTCGCGGCAGCGGTTGTGGCTGCGGCGGTTGTTGCGGCAGGCGCGTTTGTCGCGATCTGAACGGAGGTGGTAGGCTCGTTTCTTCCGCCCAAAATGTCCTTGATGATGTTGCAGCCCGAAAATACCGTAACGGCGGTTGCCGCGGATAGGGTAAGAGCCAGCGCTGCGGTCAGCTTTTTCATGCGTAAATCTCCTTTGCGAGTGGATTTGTCAATTTATTAACAAACAAAAAGGGCGGTATACGCCCTTTAACTGTTTAGTCGATTTCAACCATAACTCTTTCATCCATGCGGATAGACGCGCTCTTGGCGATCGTGCGGATAGCCTTGGCGATTCTGCCCTGCTTACCGATGATTCTGCCCATGTCGTCCTCTGCAACGTGGATGTGGTATACGGTCACGCCTTCCTCGTTGGTCTCGTCTCTGTCAACGCTTACTGCGTCGGGGTCGTCTACCAAGCCCTTGGCGATGATAGCAAGTAATTCCTGCATTCTACTATTCCTTCCTGCCCGAAATTAGTCGATGATGCCGTTTTTCTTGAGCAGAGCCTTTACGGTATCGGTGGGCTGAGCGCCGTTGGCGATCCACTTCTTAACAGCCTCGGCGTCTACGTTGAACTCAGAGGGCTTCTTGAGGATGTCGTAGGTACCGATTTCCTCGATGAATCTGCCGTTTCTGGGATATCTTGAATCCGCAACGATTACTCTGTAGTAGGGAGCCTTCTTGGAGCCCATTCTTCTAAGTCTGATTTTTACTGCCATAATTTACACCTCTATAAAAATTTTGATTATATATTCACCATTGTAAAATGGAAGAATAGCGTTGGTTAAAACGGCATTCCGTTGCCGCCGCCGCCCATCGGCATTCCGCCGAGTCCGGGAAGCATTTTGTTTTTGCGGCGCTTCTTTGAGCCTTTGCCGCCCTTCATCTGCTTGATCATCTTCTGCATCTGTTCAAGCTGCTTGAGGAGCTTGTTGACCTCCTCGACGCTTCTGCCCGAGCCTGCCGCGATACGGCGTTTTCTCGAGGGATTGATGATCGAGGGATTTGCTCTCTCTTCGGGGGTCATCGAGTAAATAAGTGCCTGCAGCCAGTCGATCTGCCTGTCGTCGATGTCGACGTCGTCGAGCTGGTTGCCGATTCCGGGAAGCTTCGAGAGTATGCCCTTGAGCGGTCCCATCTTTTTTATCTGGTTGAACTGCTCGTTGAGGTCGTTGAAGTCGAGCTTGTTGTTGAGCATTTTCTGCGCCATTTCCTCGGCTTTTTTCTCGTCGAGCTTGCTCTGCGCGTTCTCGATCAGGGTGAGCACGTCGCCCATGCCGAGAATACGGCTCGCCATACGGTCGGGGTGGAACACCTCTAGGTCGTCGAGCTTTTCGCCCGTACCGGCGAACTTGATCGGCTTGCCGGTCACCGCCTTTACGGAGAGCGCCGCACCGCCTCTGGTGTCGCCGTCGAGCTTTGTGAGGATAACGCCGGTGATTTCGAGCAGGTCGTTGAAGCTCTTTGCCACGTTGACCGCGTCCTGACCTGTCATCGAGTCGATAACGAGGAGGATCTCGTCGGGGCTGACCTCAGCCTTTACCTCTTTAAGCTCGTTCATCAGCACCTCGTCGATGTGCAGACGGCCGGCGGTATCGAGGATCACAACGTCGTTGCCGTAGTCCTTTGCGTGACGAACTGCCGCTCGCGCGATCTTAACGGGGTTTTCGGTGCCCATCTCAAAAACGGGAACGCCTGCCTTTTCGCCGACGACCTTGAGCTGATCGATAGCTGCCGGACGGTAGATGTCGCAGGCAACGAGCATCGGGCGGCGGTTCTGCGCCTTGAGCATTTTTGCGAGCTTCGCCGAGTGGGTAGTTTTACCCGAACCCTGCAGACCGCACATCATAATTACGGTCGGAGGCTTTGAGTTGAAGTTGAGCCTTTCGTTTTCGCCGCCCATAAGAGAAGTAAGCTCCTCGTCGACGATTTTGATTACCATCTGCGCAGGAGTAAGGCTCTCCATTACATCCTGACCGATGGCGCGTTCGGTGACCTTGTTGGTAAAGTCCTTCGCGACCTTGTAGTTAACGTCAGCCTCGAGCAGTGCGAGTCTGACCTCGCGCATTGCGCCTTTAACGTCGTTTTCGCTAAGCTTACCCTTGCTTTTAAGTTTTTTGAACGCGTTGCTTATTTTATCCGCAAGTCCTTCAAATGCCATAAGCTTATTCCTTTTCCTTGAGTTCGCCCGTCTGCCTCAGAATGTCAGCGGCAAGCGCGCGAATGTCGTTGTTATTTGTGAGTTCCGAGATTTCCTGCGCCTTCTCTGCAATGACGTCCAAGCCGTTTTCAAGCTGCTGGAACCGGCTGAGCAGTCCGAGCTTTTGTTCAAACTCAAAGAGCTGCTGCTCGGCGCGCTTTATCCTGTCGCGGACGCCCTGCCGGGTGATGCCTGTTTCGGCGGCGACCTCGGCGAGGGAAAGGTCGTCGTTGTAGTAAAGCTGCGCCATTTGCTTTGCCGAGGGCTTCAAAAGCTCCCCGTAGAAGTCGAGCAAAAGCGAAACCTCAATGTTTTTTTCCATTTTCATAGCTCCTTGCTATGCGGTCTGTAAAGTGAATTTCTTCACACCTGTGCCATTATAACGCATAACCGGCAGTTTGTCAAGCTTTTCGGGGCTTGCGCTTCTGAATTGAGTAAACTTGAAATTTTTGCGAAAGATATATATAATCAAAAATATTTTTTATAACTATTATCTAAAAAAGAACGGGATTTTGGCTTTCAAAATAATACTATGTTGCGTGACGGGTCGGAAATCACAAATATTTACGCCGCAAATTACCCAAATAAAACATAAAACCTCCAAAAACGGGGGTCAAAAAAATCACATCTTTGTATATTATTTATGAAGTTTTTAAAATTGTTTAAAAAACCTGATTTTTACAAGCTATTCCTGAAAAATTGTGTTATAATTCTATTATAAAATCAGCAAAATTGGGAGCTGTGTCCTACGGAACAAATAATCAGTATCGACAGAATGGAAAACGCCGTCGCGCTGTTCGGCAGCTTTGACGAGAATATCAAGCTTATCGAGCGCGAGTTCGGCGTAAAGATCACCTGCCGCGGAAGCGAGCTTAAAATCGAGGGCGACGTTGAGAACGCCGCACGCGCGCGCACGGTGATCGAGAGCCTGCTGCAATTTTTGAGCCGCGGCGAGGCGCTCTCGGAGCAGAATATCCGCTACTGCATTTCGCTTGTGCGCGAGGGCAGCGAGGAGAAGATTGAGGAGCTTGCGGGCGACTGCATCTGCATAACCTCAAAGGGCAAGCCGATAAAGCCGAAAACCATCGGTCAGAAGCGCTACTGCAGCATGATCGCGAAGAACACCATCACGGTGGGCGTCGGACCCGCGGGTACCGGCAAAACCTACCTCGCGGTGGCAATGGCTGTAACGGCTTTCAGAGGCAAGCAGGTCAACCGCATCATCCTTACGCGCCCCGCGGTAGAAGCAGGCGAAAAGCTCGGTTTTTTGCCGGGCGATCTGCAGAGCAAGGTAGACCCCTACCTCCGTCCGCTCTACGACGCGCTTTTTGACATGCTCGGTGCCGAGACATACCAAAAGTATGTTGAACGCGGAAATATCGAGGTCGCGCCGCTGGCGTATATGCGCGGCAGAACGCTCGACGACAGCTTTATCATTCTCGACGAGGCTCAGAACACGACCCGTGAGCAGATGAAGATGTTTCTGACGCGTCTCGGCTTCAATTCCAAGATGGTCATCACCGGCGACATAACCCAGATCGACCTTCCTAACGGCGCAAAGAGCGGCTTGAAGGACTGCATGAAAATTCTGCGCAATATTGAAGGCATAGGACAGTGCGCCTTTGACGAAAAGGACGTTGTTCGCCATAAGCTGGTTCAGGACATTATCAAGGCATATGCAAAATTCGAAAACGGCAGACAATAGAAATTTTAATTATATTCAGAAAGGGTGAAATAATGGCAGACAAAATCAAAGTAGTAATCACAAACAAGCAAAAAGCGGTTAAGATCCCAACGGGTATTCGTATGCTCGTCCGCCGCTGCTGCAACGCAGTGCTCAAGCTCGAGAACTTTGAAGGTCCTGCAGAAATCAGCGTCACCTTCACGGACAACGCCGGAATACGCGAGCTCAACAAGCAGTACCGCGACAAGGATATCGACACCGACGTACTGTCCTTCCCGATGGGAGAAAACGGCGTGTACGATATCGACATGGAAACAGGCGCAAAAATCCTCGGCGACGTAGTCATTTCCATGGAAAAGGCGAGAGATCAGGCGGAGCGCTTCGGCCACTCCTTCCAGCGCGAGGTAGGCTATCTCACCGCTCACAGCGTGCTTCACCTGCTCGGCTACGACCACGTTGACAACCTCGAAAAGGTAAGAATGCGCGAAAAGGAAGAGCTTGTTATGGAGCAGCTCGGACTTCCCGCTTCCTCAAGCTATATTCTCAACTGATGAAAAAACAGCTTCTCAGTTTCTTTTACGCGTTCCGCGGAATTTGGGACGCGGTCTGCACGGAGGCTCATCTGCGGTTTCATCTGACGGCGGCGTTTTACGTGCTGCTGCTGTCTCCGTTTTTTGAGCTTGGCGCGGCGCAGTACGGCGTGCTGATACTGCTTATCGCGGCGGTCATCGCGGCGGAGCTTTTCAATACCGCGATAGAAAACGTGTGCGACCTTGTCACAAAGGAGAGAAGCTATTATGTCCGTCTCGCCAAGGATATCTCCGCGGCGGCGGTTCTCGTGCTCTCGATCGCGGCAATAGCCGTTGCGGTCGTGTTCTTCTGGAACGCGGCGGCGTTCGCGGCGATGTTCGGCTTTTTCGCGGCAAATCCGCTTTTGGCGGCGCTGCTGCTGTTGTCGGCGGTATTCGCAGTGATTTTTGTCGTGACGGGACCGGGAAAAATAAGGGAAAGAATTTCTAAAAACCGCAAACCAAAGGGCTAAACTTCGCGTTAGCCCTTTTCTTGCGCCGATTTTTGTGGTATACTAAATTAATAACGCACAAATAATAACTAAAACGAGGTGTTCATATGCAATACAATACAAGCGACAAAAGCGCGTTCATCGCGATCGTCGGCAAGCCGAACGTAGGCAAAAGCTCGATTCTCAACCGCCTGCTCGGACAAAAAATCGCGATCGTCTCCTCAAAGCCGCAGACTACGCGTAACCGCATAACAGGCGTGCTGACCGACGGCGAGTACCAGATCGTGTTTTTTGACACGCCCGGAATGCACAAGCCAAAGAACACCCTCGGCAAATATATGGTTCGCTCGGTGAACGAGAGCGTAGGCGGCGTAGACTGCTGCATGCTCGTTGTCGAAGCCGGAAAGGAACCTACCCCGGCGGATCTGTCGCTGATCGAAAAGTTCAAGTCGATCGGCATGCCGGCGATCCTCGCGATAAACAAAATCGATATGCTCAAAGAAAAGGACGAGCTGATGAAGCAGATACTCGCGTATTCGCAGCTCTTCGACTTCGAGGCGGTGGTGCCCGTCAGCGCCCAGGACGGCAGCGGCATGGACGAGCTGCTCGACGAGCTTAAAAAGCAGGCGTCCGAGGGCGGTCATTTCTTTGACGACGACACCCTCACCGACCAGCCCGAACGCGTTATTGCCGCCGAGCTTATCCGCGAGAAGATACTCCGTCTATGCGACAAGGAGATACCCCACGGAACCGCCGTTCTGATCGAAAAGATGAAAACGCGCGACAACGGCATTCTCGACATCGACGCGACCATCTACTGCGAGCGCGAAACCCACAAGCGCATCATCATCGGCAAAAACGGCGCGATGCTCAAAAAGATCAGCACCTACGCCCGTCAGGATATCGAGAGATTCTTCGACTGCAAGGTATTTTTGCAGACGTGGATAAAGGTCAAGGAGGACTGGAGAAACCGCGCTCAGCTCGTTCAGAACTTCGGCTACGACGAGCGCAATTTTGACTGATAGAACCTGAGCAAAAATTGTTAATATCTGCATTAAAATTTTACCAGCCATAAACCGCCGCTTTCGTGCGACACTAACCAATGGAGGTGTTGTTATGGAAGAATGGTATATGTGGCAGGTGTTCTTTACCACCGGCAGCGTGCTCGATTACATCCGCTACAAAAGTATTCAAAACGCCGCAGATACGGGCGCAGACACGGTTGTCAGGGAGATAAGCGATGAAATTCCGGACGGACGGACTGATTATCAGAGAACAGAATATCGGTGAAAACGACAGGCTCGTCTGGGTGCTTACGCGCACGCACGGCGTAATCAAGGCGTTTGCGCGCGGCGCGAAGAAGCTGACCAACTCAAAATGCTCGGCAACCTCGTTGCTTGCCTACTCCCGGCTCACGTTCTACAAGGGTCGGGAGCACTACATAATCGGCGACGCCCAGTCGCTCAGGATTTTCTCGAAGCTCCGCAGCAACGTGCAGAAGATGTGCCTTGCGCAGTATTTCTGCGAGCTTGCGCGTCACGTCTGCCCGAGAGAACAGTCCGCCGAGCAGTTTTTGCGGCTGTTCCTCAACTCGATTTATCTTCTCTCGGAGGACAAGCGCGGCGAGAAGCTGGTTAAGCCGTGCTTTGAAATGCGGTTTGTGTGCATGGCAGGCTACACGCCCGATTTGCTCATGTGCCGCCGCTGCGGAACGTATTCCGCGAAAAATATGTATTTCCTTCCGCGCGAGGGCAGGCTTGAGTGCTGCGGCTGCCGCAATAATCCGAACGGAGCCGTGCTGCTCAACGAGGCGGCGCTCACCGCGCTCAGGCACACGGTCTACGCCGAGGACTCAAAGCTCTTTTCGTTCGCGCTTTCGGACGAGAGCCTTGATATGCTCAACCACGCAACCGAGATGTACCTGCGCTGCCAGCTCGAAAGGGATTTTCAGACGCTGAATTTTTATAAAACGATTTCATCATAAGGTAAGACTATGAACCGAAACTACAGAACACTTGAACTTGATAAAATACTCGAAAAGCTCGCCGCCATGACGACCCTCGAGGACGCTAAGGAAGCGGCGCTGAAGCTCGAACCGCAGTTTGACCTCAAGCGCGTTGAGCTGCTTTTGAAGCAGACCGACGACGCGGTAGCACTCAGCGGCAGGTTCGGCGCGCCCTCGTTCGGAGGAGCCGTAAACTGCGGCGGCAGTCTGCGCCGCGCTGAGGCAGGCGGCTGCCTTACTACGGGCGAGCTGCTCGCCGTCGCGCGGACAATGCACGTTATCCGCACCGTCAAGGAGTGGCACAGCCGCTGCGCCTCGGTCGAGACCGCGCTCGACGGCTATTTCAGCGGACTTATCTCAAACAAATACCTCGAGGAGCGCATAACCACGGCGATAATCAGCGAGGACGAGATTTCCGACAAGGCGAGCCCGGCGCTCTCGGATATCCGCCGCAAGATCCGCACTGCGTCCTCAAAGGCGCGCGAGACCCTCGACAAAATCATTCACAGCTCAAAATACATCAAATATCTTCAGGACGCCATCGTCACCCAGCGCGACGGAAGATATGTTGTTCCCGTCAAGGCTGAGTGCCGCAACAACGTGCCGGGTCTGGTGCACGACACCTCCGCGTCGGGTCAGACCGTGTTCATCGAGCCGATGGGCGTGGTTCAGGCGAACAACGACATCAAGGTGCTTCACGGCAAGGAGGAAGAGGAGATCGAGCGTATTCTCTTTGACCTCAGCGCGAACGCCGGAGAGTTTGCCGACAGCGTTATCCGCAGCTACAAAAACCTCACGGAGCTGAACTTCATCTTCGCAAAGGCTGATCTGGCGTATTCGATGCGCGCCAGCCGTCCCGTCATGAACGACCGCGGCGAGGTACATATCCGTCAGGCACGCCATCCGCTTATCCCCAAGGACAGGGTGGTTCCCGTGGATATCACCCTCGGCAAGAGCTTCGACACCCTCGTCATCACCGGCCCCAACACAGGCGGCAAGACCGTTACGCTCAAGACCCTCGGACTGTTCACGCTGATGGCTATGTGCGGTCTGCTCGTTCCGTGCGCGGACAACAGCGAGCTGAGCGTTTTCCGCAGGGTGCTTGTCGATATCGGCGACGAGCAGAGCATCGAGCAGAGCCTTTCGACCTTCTCGGCACACATGACGAATATCATTCAGATATTAAAGCTCGCGAACGCAGGCTCTCTCTGCCTGATTGACGAGCTCGGCGCCGGCACGGACCCTGTTGAGGGCGCGGCGCTTGCTACGGCGATTCTTGAGCGGCTGCGCGAAAAGCACGCAAAGATAGCCTCAACGACCCACTACGCGGAGCTGAAGGAATTTGCCCTGCGCACGGAGGGAGTCGAAAACGGCTGCTGCGAGTTCGACGTAGCTACATTGCAGCCAACCTACCGCCTGCTCATCGGCGTTCCCGGCAAGAGCAACGCCTTCGCGATTTCGCGCAGGCTCGGCATGGACGCTTCGATAGTTGACCGCGCAAAGGAGCTTGTTTCAACCGAGAGCCGTCAGTTTGAGGACGTTGTCGGAAAGCTCGAGCAGCAGCGGCAGAGCCTTGAAAAGCAGGTTGAAAACGCCAACCGCCTGACCGCCAAGGCGAACACCGAGAAGCAGCGAGCCGAAAACGAAGCGCGGCGCGCGCGAGAGGACGCCGAACGCGAGATCGAACGCGCAAAGCAGGAGGCTCAGCGCATAGTATCGCGCACAAGGGCGCAGGCTGACGCGCTTATCGAGGAGCTTGAAAAGGCAAGGCGCGAAAAGGAGATGACCGCCGAGCAGCGCACAAAGCTGCGGCAGGACATCAACCGCATGGAAGCTCACGCAGACCCCGTAAAGCTCAAAAACACACCCGACGAGGAATATGTTCTTCCGCGTCCGCTCAAGGTGGGCGACGAGGTGCTCATTTACGATATAGACAAAAACGCCACGGTGCTCGCGCCGCCGAACAAGGACGGTCTGGTGCTCGTTCAGGCGGGAATCATCAAGACGCGCGTCGACATCAAGAACCTCCGCCTGCTCAAATCGCAGATAAAGCCGAAGGCAGACCGCTTCTCGTCAACGCGGAGAGTGCCGAGCCGCATAGACGTGCGCCCCGAAACGGAAATCGACGTTCGCGGCGAAACCGGCTTTGACGCGGTAAATATCGTCGACAAGGCGATCGACAACGCCATGCTTTCGGGCGTGGGCAAGCTGACGATAATCCACGGCAAGGGCACGGGAGTGCTGCGCCGCGAGATAAATAAGTATTTACGCACCAACAAGCACGTCAAATCCCACCGCCTCGGCACCTTCGGAGAGGGCGAGGACGGCGTGACGATCGTTGAACTGAAATAAAACGGAGTTAATATATGAAAAAACAATTTTTGGAAACAGGCAAAATCGTGGGAACGCACGGAATAAAGGGCGAGGTGCGCATTGAACCGTGGTGCGATTCGCCGGAGTTCCTCTGCGCCTTCAAAAAGCTCTACCTTGACCCGAACGGCGCGGCCGCCATTGAGGTCAAGAGCCGTCCGCATAAGAATATCACGCTTGCGAAAATCAAGGGCGTCGAAACTATTGACGAAGCCGAGCGTCTGCGCGGCAAAACGGTGTATATCAACCGCGACGATATAAATCTCGGCGAGGGCGTTCACTTTGTTCAGGACCTGCTCGGTCTTGAGATACGCGACGCCGACAGCGGCAGGGTCTACGGCACCCTCACCGAAGTGCTGCGCACCGGCGCAAACGACGTTTACGAGATCACCGCAGACGACGGCAAAAAATACCTTGCGCCCGTTATCGACGAGGTCGTAATAGAAATAAACACCGACGGCGGCTATGTTCTGCTGCGCCCGATGAAAGGAATTTTTGACGATGAGGATTGACATCATCACTCTGTTTCCCGAGATGTTCGAGCCGGTTCTGGGCGACAGCATAATCGGACGTGCGCAGAAAAGCGGAGCGGTTGAAATACACACCCACCAGCTTCGCGACTTCGCCTTTGACAAGCACCGCCGGGTCGACGACAGTCCCTACGGCGGCGGAATGGGTATGCTGATGAAGGCTGAGCCTATAGCGCTCTGTTTTGAGCATATTTGTGAGGAGATAGGCAGCCGCCCGAGGTTTATCTATATGTCTCCTCAGGGCAAAACTCTCTGTCAGCAGCGGCTGCGCGAGCTGAGCGCCGAGGAAAACATCACGATCCTCTGCGGCCACTACGAGGGAGTAGACCAGCGGCTGCTCGATATGTTCATCGACGAGGAGATATCCATCGGCGACTACGTTCTCACCGGCGGCGAAATACCCGCGATGGTCTTTGCCGACGCGCTATGCCGCATGGTTCCCGGGGTTCTCACGAACAACGAGTGCTTTACCGAGGAGAGCCATTTCAACGGACTTCTGGAGTATCCGCAGTACACAAAGCCTGCCGAGTGGCGCGGAGAGGCGGTTCCGGAGGTGCTTCTGAGCGGTCACCACGCAAATATCGAAAAATGGCGGCGCGAAAAAAGCCTTGAGGTGACCCGAATAAAGCGTCCCGACCTTTTGAACCAAACGGATTAATCCACAAATTTCGGCGCTGATAATTCAACCTTTTGACTTTTGTCATAACATATCTGTATAGTTTTTGTAATAATGCACAATAAACCGAATAAAATCTTTTCGTGTGGTGATTATAAGCACGAAATTGAATATTCTTATTGACCTTGCACGAAAAAAATATTATAATAGTAGCGGTAAATGACCCTTTCAGGGGACGACGAAACTAAATACATGTATTCAGAGAAGAGGGTAATAAAAATGTATGTTAAGGAAGTTTTAGTTCAGAACAAAGCCGGCCTCCACGCCCGCCCCGCAACTTTTTTCATTCAGAAGGCTAACGAGTACAAGGCTACTATCTGGGTTGAGAAGGAAGAGCGTCGCGTAAACGCAAAGAGCCTTCTCGGCGTACTTTCACTGGGCATCATCGGCGGCACAACAATCAAGATTATCGCGGACGGCTCCGACGAGACCGACGCTGTAGAAGGTCTTGCGGCTTTGGTAGAGAGCGGCTTCGCCGAGTAATTAAAACAGAAACTGCATTATATTTAAGGGCGAAGTATCTTCGCCCGTTTTATTTTTAAATCCGAAAGGAAAATCCATGAATCCCAAACTTCCCGAGCTGCGCAAAAAGGCTATGGCGCTTCCGCTTCTGCCCGGCGTGTACATCATGCACGCTCAAAATAATGAAATAATATACATCGGCAAGGCAAAGGCTCTCAAAAACCGCGTCAGTCAGTACTTCGGTTCGCAGAACAACCACGCCGAAAAGGTTCGCCGCATGGTCGACAACGTCGACTGGTTCGAGTACATCATCACCGACAGCGAGTTTGAGGCGCTTATCCTCGAGTGCAGCCTTATAAAGCAGCATACCCCGAAATACAATATACTTTTAAAGGACGACAAGGGCTACTCCTATATACGCGTCGGTGCAGGCGACTGGGGCAAGCTGAGCTACGTGCTGCAAAAGCAGGACGACGGCGCGACCTACATCGGACCCTACAAAAGCAGCTTTTACGTTAAGACCGCGGTTGAGGAGGCTAACAAGATTTTTATGCTGCCCACCTGTAACCGCAAATTTCCGCAGGACTTCCGCAAGGCGCGGCCGTGTCTCAATTACCACATAAAGCAGTGCATGGCTCCGTGCACCGGCAGGGTAAAGGTCGAGGAGTACCGCGAAAGCATGCAGCAGGCGCTCGACTTTCTGAAGGGCGGCTCGTCAAACTCCGTAAAGCAGCTTACCGCTCAGATGGAAGAGGCTGCCGAGAACCTCGAGTTTGAGCGCGCCGCGAGGATAAGGGATAAAATCGCCGCCGTTAAAAAGATGGGCGACAAGCAGAAGGTCGTCGCGAACAAGGTGCTCGACGAGGACGTTATCGCGTCGTTTTCGGACGGCAGCAAAACCTGCTTTCAGGTGTTCCGCTTTGAGGGCGGCAGGCTGTTTGACCGCGAGAGCTTTATCGTCGACAGCGGCGACAGCGACACCGAGGAGTTCATTCTCCGCTACTACACCCTTCGTCCCGACGTGCCCAAGAACGTCGCCGTCGGAACCGAGTGGGACGGCATGGACGAGGTCGCGCGCTGGCTGAGCGAGAAGCGCGGCAGCAAGGTGAACCTCACCGTTCCGCAGAGAGGAGAGCAGGCGCAGCTTGTGAGCATGTGCCGCTCAAACGCCGCCGAGGCGCTCGCCCAGCAAAAGGGCGCTACGGTTCGCGAATACGGCGTTCTGGAGGAGCTTAAAGAGGTGCTCGGTCTTGATTCTCTGCCCGGCTACATCGAATCCTACGATATCTCGAACCTCAACGGCACCGAAAACGTAGCCGGCATGATCGTTTACCACAACGGCAGACCGCTCAAATCCGCCTACCGCAAGTTCAAAATCAAGGGCTTCGAGGGTCAGGACGACTACGCTTCGATGGCGGAGGTGCTCACGCGAAGATTTGAGGAGTACCGCAGGGCTGAAAACGACGAGGGCTTCGGCAGACTGCCCGATCTGATTCTTCTCGACGGCGGCGCCGGTCAGGTTCACGCGGTCAGAGAGGTCATGCGGAAGCTGGATATCGACGTTCCGCTTTTCGGCCTTGTCAAGGACGACAGGCACCGCACGCGCGCCGTGACGGGCGACGGAGGAGAAATCGCGATCAGTTCTCGCCGTCAGCTATTTGCATTCCTGAGCAAGATGCAGGACGAGGTTCACCGCTTCGCGATCGGCTATCACCACGCGCGCCGCAGCAAAAACACCTTCCGCAGTTCGCTCACCTCGATCGAGGGAATAGGCGAGGTAAGGGCAAAGGCGCTGCTTAAATATTTCCGCACGGTCGAAAACATCAGCAAGGCTGATTTGGAGGAGCTTGAGTCGGCTCCAAAGATGACAAAGGACAGCGCGCTTGCGGTCTACCGCTATTTTCACGCGGACGACGGCGACCGCGGGTAAGCTAAAAATATTATTGCAAAAAAGAAAAATATATGATATAATATCGAAAACAGTCTATGAGGAAGATAATATGCGAGTAATTACAGGTACCGCGCGCGGCAGACGGCTGCTGACCCTCGAGGGAGAGGACGTTCGTCCCACCACAGACAGGGTAAAGGAAGCGGTTTTTTCAATAATTCAGTTCGAAACGGAAGGCAGAGCGTTTCTCGACCTCTTTGCGGGCTCGGGGCAGATGGGCATTGAGGCTCTCAGCCGCGGCGCAAAGGAGGCTGTCTTTGTGGACAGCGCCAAAAAAAGCGTCGGGATCATCCGCGAAAACCTTGCGTCGACCAACCTCGCCCAAAACGCCAAGGTGTGTCAGCTCGACTGGCAGAGCTTCCTCTCGATGAACACCGCAAAGTTTGACACTGCCTTTCTCGATCCGCCGTACGGCAAGGGTATTTTGCAGGCTGCGCTCGAAAAAGTACCGGCGCACATGAAGGACACGGGCGTTATTATCGCGGAAAATCCGTTAAATGAGGAAATTTTGTCAAAATACGGTGATTTTGTACTTGACAGACAGTATCGCTATGGTAAAATAAAAATAAGCACATACAGGCATGAGGATTTTGTAAAATGAAAAGATCGGTAATCTATCCCGGCAGCTTCGACCCGGTTACTCTCGGCCATCTTCAGGTCATCCGCAGAGCGGCTAAGATGTTCGACAAGGTGATCGTGGCTGTGCTGATTAATTCCTCCAAAACCCCGACCTTCTCGATCGAGGAGCGCACCGACCTGCTTCGTCAGGTCACAGCGGATTTGGATAACGTAGAAATCGCCGGCTTCGAGGGTTTGCTGGCCGCTTACGCACGCGAACGCGGAGTTACCGCGATAGTCAAGGGCTTACGCGCGGTTTCTGACTTCGAGTACGAGTTCCAGATGGCTATCGCCAACAAAAAGCTCAACCCCGACCTCGAGACGATTTTTATTACCGCCGATTCCGATCTGATGTACCTCAGCTCGAGCATGGTCCGCGAAATCGGCTCAATGGGCGGAGATATCAGTAATTTCGTGCCGGAGTGCGTTCACGACAGGATCGTGGACAGATTAAGATACAAAAAGTAGTTGCTGCTTTTTATGATTCAGAAACTGACAACTATTAATATATAAGGAGTGGAGTAAAAATGAAAGTTGATGATTTAATTTTAGATTTACAGAATTTGGTTGACAATGCCAGACCGGTGCCTCTTTCGGGCGGCAAGGTTATGGTAAACAGCGACGAGGTTTTTGAGATTATCGCGCAGATTCAGGACGCTATGCCCGCCGAGGTAAGACAGGCAAAGAACATCGTTGCCGACAGAAAGCAGATTCTCAACGAGGCTAACAGCGAGGCGGAGAACATTATCCGCGCTGCCGAGGAGCGCAAGAAGATCATGCTCAACCAGAACGAGATGGTTCGCGAGGCTCAGGCTAAGGCTAAGGAGATCGTTGACGACGCAAAGGCTAAGTCCGCCGAGATCCGCAAGGCGGCAAACGTCTATGCCGACGGCATTCTCAAGCGCGCCGAGGAGAGCCTGTCGACCCAGCTCACCGACATCAAAAAGACCCGTTCAACTCTTGCAAATTCCCAGAAAAAGTAATAATTACGCTGATTGCGAAAGGCTTGACAATTCGTCGGGCCTTTTTTTTGCGCTTTTTTAATAAAACGCGCTTTTCGAAAACATAATAATACAGCCGAAAACAGGCTTTTTAACAGGCGCGGCTTGTGCTTTTGTGCTATTTGAAATAAATTATTCTCCGTTTGTGAGCGGCAGGTTAAAAAATAACGAAAAATTAAAGAAAATGTAATATCTGCTTGATTTTTGTGACACGATGGGTTATAATAGGGGTAATCGGTGTCATTTTGTGTCATTAAGTGGCAGTGAAATGCCGAAATTCGCCAAACGGAGGTGGGCAAGCGTGTTTTTGGGTATGTCAAACCACAATATCGACTCCAAGGGCAGAATCGTATTGCCCGCGAAATTCCGCGAGGAGCTCGGCGAGAGCTTCATTGTGGCGAACGGCTTCCACTCAAACTGCGTTCAGGTGATGTCAAAGGCGGAGTACGAAAACATTTCCACCCGTATCCGTCAGCTGCCGGCAAAGCAGGCGATGGCTATGCAGTACAACTTCACCGTGACCGCTTCCGAGGTGACTCCGAATGCTCAGGGTCGGTTCGTTATTCCGCCCGCGCTGCGCAAGATCGCCAAAATCGAGGGCGAGGCGCTTGTGCTGGGTATGGATACTCGCATCGAGATCTGGAGCAAAGAGGTATATGACGAGTTCATGCTGTCGCAGCAGCCCGTGATAGACGAGGCGCTGGAGAACTTCGTATTCTAGGAGGGCGCTATGGAATTTTCTCACAAGCCCGTCCTGCTTAACGAGGCTATTGAAGGACTCGCAATAAAAGAGAACGGAATATATGTGGACGGAACAGCAGGCGGAGGCGGACATTCGGGCGAAATACTCAAGCGCCTCCGCGGCGGTACTTTGATTTCGATCGACCGCGACCCCGACGCTATTCAGACGCTGACGCAGCGTTTCAGCAAAAACGAAAATTCGATCATCGTCAAGGGCAACTACGGCGATATGCGCGAGCTGCTCGCCCAGAGAAAGCTCTACAGGGTAGACGGAGTGCTGCTCGATATCGGCGTGTCGTCGCATCAGCTCGATACAGCCGACCGCGGTTTCTCGTTTCACGAGGACGCGCCGCTCGATATGCGCATGAGCCGGAAGGGCACGACGGCTGCTCAGCTTGTCAACACCCTGCCGTTTGAGGAGCTTAGGCGCATCCTGTTTGAGTACGGCGAGGAGAAGTACGCGTCGTCTATTGCCAAGGGAATAATCGCGGCGCGCGAACAGAAGCCGCTCGAAACCACCTTTGAGCTTGCCGAGATCGTCAAGGCAAACGTGCCGCAGAGGGTAAGACGCGACGGTCATCCCGCGCGAAAAACCTTTCAGGCGATACGCATTGCGGTCAACGACGAGCTGGGCGAACTGAGGCGCGGTCTTGAGAGCGCGTTTGAGCTTTTGGGCAGCGGCGGAAGGCTCGCTGTGATCACCTTTCACTCGCTTGAGGACAGAATGGTGAAGCAGCAGATGGCGGCTTGGTGTCAGGGCTGCACATGCCCCAAAGACTTCCCGGTATGCGTCTGCGGAAACGCTCCAAAAGCAAAATTAGTCAATAAAAAACCCATTTGTGCAAATGAAACAGAATTGACAGAAAACCCCAGAGCGAGGAGTGCAAAGTTGAGAATATGCGAAAAATTTTAAGTTTTTTCCTCTCAGCTATGGACAAACGCCGCGTTTTGGTGTAAAATATAACAAAACTGTAAATAATGTTACAGCTACAACAGCTTGTGATTTACAAAGCTGTTATGACTAAATATCCGTAAAAAACGGCTTCAAACCGTAATTTCGGACAGATTGTGTGTGAATTCCGAAATCAAATTGTTAAAATTTTGAAACTTTTTGATTTATAAGAATTAAATTGCCGTTCGTTTTTCGAGAACCGGCGCAAACGTGTGTTTTATGAAAATTTTGTATAGAGAAAGGCATAAGGTGCAATCCAATGGCATACAACAATAATGCTGCTTATGACTTAACGCTTTTTGACGAGGAAAATACATATTCCTCCGCCGCTCCCAAGCGACGCGAGGAGGAGCCTGTCAGAAAGCCTAAGAAAAAAGCTAAGAATAACGTTGTTGAGTTTTCCGAGGAGGACAAGCTCAAATCAAGACGCCGCAGACATAATCCCTTCAAGATGGTGCTCGGCGGATTGAGCGCGGCGGTAGTCACCGTGATCATCGGTTTTATCATTGTAGGTCAGGTGCAGCTCACCGAGCTTAACCAGCAGATCATTACAGCTCAGGAGACCCTTGAGGACACCCAGAGCATCTACACCCAGAACCAGATGAAGCTTGAAGCGAATCTCTCTAACGCCGAGATCGAGAAGTACGCCGCTTCTCTCGGTATGACCAAAGCCTCCAATGCCCAGAAGGAGTTTATCTCTCTTGAGGGCGGAGATAAAGCGGAGGTAAGCGTTCAGAAAAGTGAGAATATTTTCACCCAGTTTATCGAATCAATTAAAAATCTTTGGTCATAACATTCATTGAAATTAAATATAATGAACTGACAAATCAGAATGAGAGACAAATCAGAATGAGAGTTAAGACTGCAAATGTCTTGGCTCTTTTCCTTGTTTATAGAGGGCAAACGCAAAATGTCTGATTTCTCTGACATATTGCATGAAACTAATACACGATTGCGGTAGAAGGAGCTTATTTTGGAAGATAACAAGAAAAAGTCAACGCCTCCCAAAAAGCGCGCCGACAAGGGACCCAACCAGCGGCTCCGTCAGCGTACGGCGGTCCTGATAATACTCATCCTCGTCGTCGGCTTCGGCGCTACTCTTTTGCGCCTGTCGTTTCTGACGATGGTTCAGGGCAGCGAGCTTCAGGAGAAGGCGGTAAACCAGCAGCTTAGCGACACCGTTTTAACAGCCAAGCGCGGCTCGATTTACGACGCAAAGGGAACCACCCTTGCAGAGAGCGCGTCGGTATGGCAGGTAGTGCTCGCGCCGATAAACTTCACAAACGACGAACAGCGTCAGGCGGCGGCAAAGGGCTTGTCGGAAATTCTCGGTCTTGACTACGAGAACGTTCTCGAAAAGACCAAACAGCAGAATTACTACACTGTCGTTAAGCGCAAAATCGAGGTTGAGCAGCGCGACAAGGTCATCGAGCTTCAGGAAAAGCTCACGAAGGACTACGACTGCGGCGCGGTCATTCAGCTTCTCGACGACTACAAGCGCTATTATCCCAAGGACGACCTCGCGTCCTGCGTAATCGGCTTCACCGGCGCGGACGAACAGGGTCTTGAGGGCGTTGAATACAAATACGACGACTACCTCTCGGGCACCCCGGGACGAATCGTCACCGCCAAAAATGCCCGCGGCACCAACATGCCCTTCCAGTTTGAGCAGAACGTTGAGAGTCAGGACGGCAACAACATCTACCTCACGATCGACGAGGGCATTCAGAGCATCTGCGAAAAGCACATGGCTCAGGCGATAATCGACAACAACGTACTCAACCGCGGCGTTTGCATCGCGATGGACGTCAACACCGGCGCGATCCTCGCTATGGTCACCGCAAACGGCTACAACTTAAACGACCCCTACACCCTTCCGACCGATACGCAGCTCAAAATCAAGGAGCTGCCCGAGAAGGAGCAGGACGCAGAGGAGAGCAAATCTCTCGCGGCAATGTGGCGAAACAAGTGCGTTGCGGATACATACATGCCCGGTTCGGTATTCAAGATGTGTACCGCTTCAATGGCTCTTGAGGAGGGCAAAATCACCGACAGCTCGCGCTTTACCTGCGGAGGCTACATGCGCGTTGAGGACTACGACATCGGCTGCTCGGTAACCTCGGGTCACGGCACCCAGACCTTCCTCGAATCCTTCTGCCATTCCTGCAACCCTGCCTTTATTCAGATCGGTCAGCTTGTGGGAATAGATAAATTCCGCGACTATTACACCGCCTTCGGCTTCTCGGAGAAGTCGGGCATCGACCTCCCCGGCGAGGCGGACGACAGCTTCTGGCCTGAGGGCGAGATGGGCATGGTCGACCTCGCGGTTGCTTCCTTCGGACAGAACTTCAACATCACTCCGCTCAGCATGATAACCGCCTGCGCGGCTGTCTGCAACGGCGGCTACGTTCTCCAGCCCTACGTTGTTTCGAAAATCACCGATTCTCACGGCAACGTTATCAAGACGATGGAGAAAAAGGTAAAGCGTCAGGTAATCTCGAACGAGACCTCAAAGAAGATGTGCGACATGCTCGCCGCTTACCCCGAGGCAAACGGCGCTTCGGGCGGCTACGTTGCCGGCTACAAGACCGGCGGCAAGACCGGTACCTCCGAGAAAATCGGCGTTGAAAAGAAGCAGAGCTCCTTTGAGAAGGACTACATCTCGTCGTTCTGCGGTATCGCGCCGACCGACGATCCGCAGATCGCGCTGCTTGTTTTCCTCGACACTCCCGACGGCGGTGCGTACTACGGCTCGCAGATTGCGGCGCCTATCTTCATCAATATTATGACGGAGCTGCTTCCGTATCTCGAAATCAAGACGGACTACTCCGACGAGGACCTTGCGTACCTCAACGTCAGCATGGGCGACTACACGACGCTTTCGGTTGACGAGGCGCTCAAGAAGGCTGAGGCTGACGGCTTTATTGCAACGGTTGTCGGTTCCGGCTCAACCGTACTCTCGCAGATACCCACGGTATCGAATCAGGTTGCGGCAGGTTCCAGCGTTGTTCTCTACACCGAGGGCAACCAGCCCGAAAAGGTTACGGTGCCCAGCTTTATCGGCTGCGCGGCATACGAGGCAAACAGCGTGGCGCTTGAGGCAGGCGTCAACGTCAGCTACAACGGCGCGGTAAGCGCAGGCGGCGTAGCGGTTGCCCAGAGTATAGCGGAGGGTGCGGAGGTAAGCCGAGGCACGGTTATCAGCGTCACCTTTGCCGCCAACACGAGCGAAGGCAACAGCGACTGATTTATTTCGGCATTTGTTCCGGTTATCCCGGTTTACATTGGCATACAAGCGAAAATGAAAGGAACGGTAAATATGTTAGTATACGGAATATGGACGTTTTGCGCGGCTATCGCTGCCTTCCTGATTTCGGCTGTGACGGGAAAGTTTCTGATTCCCTTCCTTCACAAGCTCAACTTCGGGCAGACTATCCTTGAGGACGGTCCCAAGTGGCACAAGAGCAAGCAGGGTACTCCCATTATGGGCGGTATCATGTTTATCATCGCAATCGCAGCGGTTTCGGTCATCAGCACCGTGGTCTATATGCTCACGGGCGCAGGCTTTATTGAAACCTACTTTGCGGACATCAGCCGCGAGGTCACCTTCATCTTCGCGGGACTCGGTCTTGCGCTCGCCAACGGCCTTATCGGCTTTATCGACGACTACACCAAGGTAGTCAAGAAGCGCAACCTCGGTCTTACGGCTATTCAGAAGCTCGTTTTACAGTTCGCTGTCGCAGCGGCTTATCTCGCCACTCTCGGCATCGCCGGCTACGGCACCTCTACCGTCATTCCGTTTGTAGGCTCGGTAGACCTCGGATTCTTCTATTATATTATCGCGGCGATCGTGATCGTCGGCGTTGTAAACGCGGTCAACCTCACCGACGGCGTCGACGGTTTGGACGGCTCAATCACCTTCTTTGTAGCGGTCAGCTTCATGCTCATCGCCAGCAAGCTTTATTCTCTGGGCATTACCGCTGTCAGCGCGGCTGTTGCAGGCGCGTGCCTCGGATTCCTGGTTTGGAACTTCCACCCTGCAAAGGTATTTATGGGCGACACAGGCTCGCTCTTCCTCGGCGGTATCGTATGCGCTCTCGCGTTCGCGGTCAATATGCCGATCCTGCTTCTGCCGCTTGGCATCGTTTACCTCTGCGAGATGTTCTCGGTTATGCTTCAGGTCAGCTACTTCAAGCTCACCCACGGCAAGCGCCTCTTTAAGATGAGCCCGATCCACCACCACTTTGAGATGTGCGGCTGGAGCGAGGTCAGGATCGTGGGCGTATTCAGCGCGGTGACCGCACTGTTCGGCGCGGTTTCGTTCCTGCTGGTGCTCTTCGGAGTATGATAAAAAATCAACTATTCCTTTGGAGGTAAGCAATGGCTCCAAACAGAAAATTACTTTATAAGGGCGACGTCAACCGCATTTACGACGACGAGTACAAGGCGGAGCAGTCGGCTAAAAAGGAGAAGCTTTTCATCAGACCGACGCGTCAGCGCAAGATGAAGAACGCCAAGTGGTTCGCAATCGGCATGGGTATCGACCTGCCGTTCTGCATCATCCTCCTTATTCTGCTGACCATCGGCACCATCATGATGTTCTCGGCGAGCTACGCCTTCGCCTATTACACCCAGAACGACAGCTATTACTTTTTGATACGTCAGCTCATATTCATCGCAGTCGGCGTGTTCGTTATGGGCGTAATGTCCTTTTTCAACTACAATAAGCTCCACAAAATCGCGCCGCTTGTTCTCGGCATAGCTTATGTCTGTCTGCTTATCGTGCTTGTGCTTCCTGCAGGCGACGGAGGCGTAAGGCGCTGGATCCCTCTGGGCATGTTCAATATTCAGCCCTCCGAGATCGCGAAATTCGCGGTTATCCTGTTCTTCGCGCACTGGGCTAGTAAGTATTACGACAAAATGCAGCTCGCAAAGTTCAGCGTGCTGCCGGGCGTGATTGTATTCGGCTCCATCGCCATGCTGCTTATTCTGGAGCCGCACTATTCCGGTATCGTAATTATCGGCATGCTCACCGTGCTCATGCTTTATATCGGCGGAATGAAAACAAAGTACCTGCTTATCGGCGGAGTTATCCTTGTCGGTCTTGTGCTTGTGCTCGCTGTGACGGGCGGTCTGTCGTACGCGATGAGCCGAATGGACGGCTGGGGTCAGGCGCTTGAGTATACCACCGAGGAGATGTGGCAGACCACATGGCAGACGCGCAACTCGCTCTACGCGATCGGTTCCGGCGGCTTGTGGGGCTTGGGTCTCGGACAGTCCCGTCAGAAGTACCTCTATCTGCCCGAACCGCAGAACGACTTCATCTTCGCAATCGTCGTCGAGGAGCTCGGACTCATCGGCGCGGCGATCATACTGCTTATTTTCGCACTGCTCGTATGGAGAGGAATCACCCTCTCGCTGCGTTCAAAGGATAAATTCGGCAAGCTGCTCGGCATCGGACTGACCTCGCAGATCGGCATTCAGGTCGTCCTCAACATTCTCGTTATCACCGACTGGCTGCCCAATACCGGTATCAGCCTTCCGTTCTTCAGCTACGGCGGCTCCTCGCTTATTATGCTTTTGGCGCAGATGGGCATCGTGCTCTCGATTTCGAGAACGGCAAATATTGAACGGCAGTAATTTTGGAGGTTCTTATGAAGGTTTTACTCGCGGGCGGCGGTACGGCGGGTCATATCAATCCCGCACTCGCCATTGCAGGCTATATCAAATCCATGCGACCCGATACCCGGTTCCTTTTTATCGGCAACGAGGGCGGCATGGAGCAAAGGCTCGTTCCTCAGGCGGGCTATGATATCAAATCGATTTCAATCAGCGGCTTCAAGCGCAGCTTCAAGCCTAAGGCGGCTGTTGAAAATATAAAGACTCTGGGCAGGACGGTTTCGTCGTCGGCTCAGGCTAAAAAAATCATCAAGGAATTCAATCCCGACATCTGTATCGGCACAGGCGGCTACGTATCGGGACCCGTTGTCCGCACAGCGGCAAAAATGGGGATTCCTTGTCTTATCCACGAACAAAACGCCTATCCCGGCGTTACGAACAAGCTCCTCAGCAAGCGCGTGAAAAAGATCATGCTCGCGGTTGAGGCGGCTAAAAAATACTTTCCCGAAGCGGACGTTGTCGTAACCGGCAACCCCGTCCGCGGCGAGATCCTCACGGCTGACAGGGAAGCCTCGCGCGAAAAGCTCGGTCTTGACCAGCGTCCGGTCGTGCTTTCGTTCGGCGGAAGCCTCGGCGCACAGAAGGTGAACGAGGCTGTGGCTGACATCGTAGCGCGCAGCGGAATCGACGGCAGGTATCAGCACATTCACGCCTACGGAAAGTTCGGCAGCTTCTTCCCGAAGCTTGTTGAGGAGAAGGGCGCCGACCTGAGCAAGGCTCCGAATCTCGACATCAGACCGTATATCGACAATATGCCCGAATGTATGGCGGCGGCAGATCTGGTCATTTGCCGCGCAGGCGCGATCACGCTCAGCGAGCTTCAGGCAATGGGCAAGCCGGCTATTCTGATCCCCTCGCCGAACGTTTCGGAAAATCATCAGTATCACAACGCGATGGCGCTTGTTAACGCAGGCGCGGCTGAACTGATAGAGGAGAGCGAACTCACGGGAGAGCTGCTCACAAAGAAGATCGACGAGATGCTCTCGGACCGCGAAAAGCTCAGAAAATACGGCGAATGTGCAAAGCGTATGGCGATAACCAACGCCGGCGAGCGCATTTACGCGATAGTAAAAAAGACGCTCGAGAGCGCAAAATAATCCGCTCACAAACCTCTTGATTTAACATATGATATACTGTATTCTTATTAAGAGGGTGTCAGTATGTCAAGGTTATTGGTTGCAGGACGGCAGCGGCTTGAGGGCGAGGTATCTGTTCAGGGCGCGAAAAACAGCGCGCTACCGATCATCGCGGCGACCCTGCTCACAAAGGGCGAAAACGTGATTTTCAACTGTCCGCGGCTCTCGGACGTCGAGGCTTCATGCGCGATACTGCGCTATCTCGGCGGCAAGGCTCAGCGCACCGACGGCGCGCTGCTGATCAATTGCGACGGAGTCTGCCGGTACGAGATCCCGGATTCGCTGATGCGGCGAACCCGAAGCTCTATCGTGTTTTTGGGAGCGGTGCTCGCGCGAACGGGCAGAGCAAGACTCAGCTTTCCCGGAGGCTGCGAGATCGGACCGCGTCCGATAGATATGCACCTCAGAGCGCTGCGCGGACTTGGCGCGGAGATCGAGGAAAAGCACGGCGTGCTCGAATGCAAGGCGCCCTACGGACTTCGCGGAGCAAAGATATCGCTGTCGTTCCCGAGCGTGGGAGCGACCGAGGACGTAATGATAGCCGCAACGCTTGCGGCAGGCACAACTACGATTACAAACGCGGCGAGGGAGCCTGAGATACGCGACCTTGCCGATTACTTAAACAAGTGCGGCGCTGAGATTTACGGCGCAGGCGAGGGAGTTATCGTCATCGAGGGCGTATCCTCGCTTCACAGCGCGGCGCACACGATCATTCCCGACCGTATCGTCGCGGCGACGCTGATGTCCTGCGCGGCGGTCACAGGCTCCGAAATCGTCCTCAGGGGCGCAGTCGCGAGCCATCTGGGCGCGGTGATCCCCGTCTTTGAGGAAGGCGGCTGCCGCGTGACTCTCAGCGACCGCGATATCAGGCTAAAAGCTCCGAAGCGGCTCGGTTCAATGCGGATCGTCCGCACAATGCCGTACCCGGGCTTTCCAACCGACGCACAGGCTCCTCTTATGGCGGCTGCCTGCGCGGCTGACGGCACAACGGTATTTATCGAGAACATATTTGAGAACCGCTACCGCCATATCGCCGAGCTTTCGCGAATGGGCGCGTCTGTGCGCACCGAGGGCAAGGTTGCCGTAGTCGAGGGCGTTCAAAGGCTCTACGGAGCGCCCGTTGAGGCTACCGATCTGCGCGGCGCGGCGGCTCTTGTTACCGCGGGACTTTGCGCGGAGGGCACAACGTCCGTCGGCGGAATACGCTACCTCGAGAGAGGCTACGAGGACTTTGATCTGATCCTCTCGTCGCTCGGGGCGGACGTTAAAAAGGTATAAAGGGTTATCCGCGTTGACGGAATTACGAAAAAAAAAGGAGGTATGCCCATGGCACTCAGCTCAAAAGAGAAGAAGGAGCTTGCTAAGCAGCGCAAGGAAAACGCAAGGCAGGCGCTGAAGTTCCATAAGGAGCAGGAAAAACGGGCGAAAAAATCCTCTTCCAAATCAAAAAAGCAGAACGAAGATAAGCCCAAAAAGCCTTCGGCGAGCAAAATCGAGGAGGCTGTTAATTCGGGCAAAACCGCTAAATTTCAAAAAATCAGCCGTGAGGAGAAGTTCCGCCGCGAAAGCGAGGAAAAAATCCGCAACCTCAAGCCCCAGGACTTTGAGGACGGCTATTACATAGACGAGTTCAGCGAGAAGCAGCGCAGCGAACGCCGCGCAAAGATCATCCGTCAGCAGGAGACCGAGACCATCCGCCGCAACAAAAAGCCCATGACCAGCAAGCAGGTGCGTATGCGCCGCATTCTGATCACGGCGGCAACGCTGATCGCGGTCATCGCGATAGGCGTGATTCTCAGCTTCACCGTACTCTTTAAGACCGAGAATATTATCGTCGAAGGCTGCTCATACTATTATGACGACCAGATCATCAGCTACAGCAACGTTGCGCTGCAGCAGAATATTTTCATCGCGAAGATGAACAGCACACCGCAGGAGATCATCGACAACTTTGCATATGTTGAGGACGCGAAGGTAGATTTCAACATTCCCGACACCGTCACGATCACCATCACAGACGCGGTTCCCTCGTACTACATGGTTGAGGGCAACAACTACCTGCTTGTCAGCGCAAAGGGCAGGGTGCTTGAGCGCACCGAGAATAAGCCCGACAATATCCCCGAGCTGATCTGCGGCGAGG
Organism: uncultured Ruminococcus sp.; assembly: GCA_902765625.1. Taxonomy (GTDB): domain Bacteria; phylum Bacillota; class Clostridia; order Oscillospirales; family Acutalibacteraceae; genus Ruminococcoides. The sequence continues at coordinate 31,236 of CACXAO010000023.1, forward strand.
TGAGCGGCAAGGAGGTTGGCTCGTACATCAATTTTGACGACCCCACGGTGCCCGAAATCCTCAGCAAGGTTGCAAAGAGCCTCGCGGACAACGAGTTCACCGGAGTAATCGGCTTTGACGTTACAAATACCGCGGAGATCACCCTCAACTACGAGGGCAGGATCCGGATAAACCTCGGCGTTTCGGAGGATCTTGACTACAAGCTCCGCACCGCTCAGGCGATCATCGACAAGAAGCTCGACCCCAACCACACCGGTCAGGTCTACGGCAATCTCGACGTTTCGACCTGTTCCAAAAACAAAATGTCGCGCTATGTGCCTGCCGCCACGGTTCCGCAGACAACTCAGAGCGGTTCGGTTCCGGCTACAACGGGAGCTGCCGACGGCTCGGGAAGCGGCGACGGTACCGACTGGAACGGCGATTACGGCAACGAGTGGTACGACGAGAACTACAACTGGGAGGATAATTCCAACGAGTGGAGCGACGACGGAAACTCTGACTGGAGCGACGACTCAGGCAGCGGCGGCTATGACGACGGCGGTAATAACAACGGCGGCGGTCAGAACACAGGCTACGACGGAGAGGTTCCGGAGTTCTGATAAATTTACCAAAATTCAAAACTTTATAACTTAAAAAAATACCGTAAAAACCATTGATATTTTCACAATAGTGTGATAATATAGTAACATAAGTATGTAAAATACGAAATTAGGCACTTTTCTGTGATAGATAAGATTGCGTTAAGGAGGACAACAAAATGGCTTACTGGAAAATGAGTACACCCCGAAAATTAAAGTAATAGGCGTAGGCGGAGGCGGCGGCAACGCTGTCAACAGAATGGTTACCACAGGCATTAAGAACGTAGAGTTTATCGCGGTCAATACCGACGAGCCTGTACTTCGTCTTTCAAAGGCTACGCAGAAGATACACATCGGCGAGAAGCTGACAAGAGGTAAGGGCGCAGGCGCAAATCCCGCAATCGGTCAGAGCGCTGCCGAGGAGAGCAAGGACGAGATTGCAGCTCTTCTCAAGGACACAGACATGGTATTCGTAACCGCAGGTATGGGCGGCGGCACCGGTACAGGCGCAGCTCCCGTTATCGCGAAAATCGCCAAGGACCTCGGAATCCTCACCGTTGGCGTAGTTACAAAGCCCTTCGCTTTTGAGGGCAAAAAGAGAATGACTCAGGCTGAGCAGGGTATCTCGGAGCTTACTCCCTGCGTGGATTCGCTTATTATCGTTCCTAACGAGGGACTCAAGAAGGTTTCAGACACAACCATCACACTTCTCAACGCTTTCGAAATGTCAGACGACGTTCTCAGACAGGGTGTTCAGAGTATTTCCGACCTCATCCTTCTTCCCGGTCTTATCAACCTCGACTTTGCTGACGTTACCTCCGTTATGAAGGACGCCGGCAACGCTCACATGGGTATGGGCAAGGCTTCCGGCAAGGACAAGGCGAAGATCGCCGCTACAAAGGCAATTTCCTCTCCGCTGCTTGAGACCTCTATCGACGGCGCAAAGGGCGTTATAATCAATATCACCGCTTCCTCCGACATCAGTCTTGAGGATATCGATACCGCGGCTACCATGATCAAGGATAAGGTAAGCGAGGACGCGAACATTATCTGGGGTGCCGTTATCGACGACAAGATGAACGACGAGATGAGCGTAACCGTTATCGCCACAGGCTTTGGCGGTCCCGACCAGAAGCCCGCTGAGGCTCCCGTAGACAACGTTATCGTAGACACACCCATCGTTGCTACTCCATCTTCAAGAGCGACTAAGGATACCACCGACGACGAGGACGACACCTTCTACGATATCATGTCGATCTTCAATAAATAATTAATTTCAAAACGCAGAGCGGTACAGCAAGAGCTGTACCGCTTTTTTGTCAGTTTTCCATTTGTTTTCCGAGGAACGCCGCCGCCGACTGCGCAAGCTTGATTTCGACCCCGGTCGGAATTTTAGCGTTCTCGCCCGTGAGCAAAACCACAGCGCCCATAACGTCGCCAGAGGCGATGATGGGATAGATAACCGCCGCGTCGTGCTCAATGCCCTCAATCGGCTGAACGTTGCCGAGGGTCTGATTTGTAGCGGCGTAGCTTTTGCGGTTGTCCATGTAGCTCTCGAGAATCGAGCTTATCCTCCGCTCAAGATATTCGCGCTTCGAAACTCCTGCAGCAGCTATAACATGATCTGTATCGCAGATAAGGGTGGGCATAGAGCTTATGCGCGCGATTACGTCGGCATACTGCCCGGCAAATTCACTCAGCTCGCCGACAGGCGAATATTTCTTGAAAATAACCTCGCCGTCCGTAGCAGTGTAAATCTCCAGCGGGTCACCGTCACTGATAATATTGACATCATAGACCTTGTCTTTCCGGCATTTTTCCTTCGAGACGAGTGTGACAGATAAGTTATCCATGATGCCTGAATCAAAATTTGCGGCTTCCTCCATATCCTCGGCAAGCGTTCCGCAGCGCAGAAGGCTGTCGATGTCCGCTTTGAGCTGAACGTCAACGTGATCCTCGTACACGCGGATCCGCTCGATAATCAATTGCAGGTCGCTGCGGTCGAGCTTGTCCTTGTTGAGTATGTCGTCGAATACCTCGAGCGCGAGCTTTGCCGTGCGGTTTACCCTGATGATGGTA
>CACXAO010000024.1 GCA_902765625.1 uncultured Ruminococcus sp.
CCGATTTTTGGGATTCCTGTACGACGTAATTTCAATGCTGCTGAAGCTGAAAAATAACCTCATAACCGTTTCGTGCGGTTAATGAGCAGAGACTAATTATTCATAGAAAAATTAAATTGTTTAAGGGGTGGGTGCAAAATTCATTTTGAGTTTGAACTCACAATCGTTAAAAAGTTAGAAAATAAGCGGGTAGAGAGAGTGCGTTTGCACCCACCTTACCCGCTTTTGGCTTGTACAGTAGCCGTTTTCATATAGAAAAATTAAAAGGTACTACGACCGATTGTATCATTGTCGTAGTACCGATGTGGCCCGCCCGAAGGGATTTGAACCCCCGATCTCCGGAATCGGAATCCGTTGCGTTATCCAGCTGCGCCACGGGCGGATATTGCGCGGAGTTACCGCGCTTTTATTATTATACAATATTTTTTCGTCTTAGTCAATCATTCCGACAATTCTTCCCAGATTTCGTATAGCTGTTCCTGCTCTGCCTGAAGCTGTTCAAGCTTGTTGGTCAGTTCAATCAGCTTTTCGTAGTCTGAGGTAACGCTTTCTTCGCCGAGCTGAGTCTGAATGTCCTGTATTTCCGCGTCAAGCCGCTCGATTTCCTCCTCGGTTTTGCGCAGCTTGGTTTGGCGCTTGCGTTCCTCGCTTTGACGCTGCTTGTTCAGAAAATACTCGTTCTGCGGCTTTTCCTTTTTGACGGCGGCTTTTTCCTGCGCGTCGGCTTCCTTTGCCGCCTTGATACGCTCAAGATAATAGTCGTAATTGCCGAGGTATTCCTTCATCCCGTTTTGAGTGAGAACAAGAACCCTGTCGGCAAGCTTGTTGATAAAGTAACGGTCGTGGCTGATTATCAGCAGAGTACCGCTGTAGTCGGCGAGCGTTTTTTCAAGCTCCTCGCGCGAAGCGGCGTCAAGGTGGTTGGTAGGCTCGTCCAGCAGCAGAAAGTTGCTGCCCTGAAGCATAAGCTTTAAGAGCGAGATCCTTGCTCTTTCGCCGCCGCTCATTTTTGAAAGCGGCTTGAACACCTCGTCGCCTTTGAACAGGAAAGAGGCGAGAGCGGATCGCACCTCGGTCTGAGTCATGTTAGGGAACCTGTCCCAAACCTCGTCGATTGCGGTTTTGCTAAGGTCGAGATTCTGCTGCAGCTGGTCGAAATAGCCCGTCATAACGTTCGCGCCGAGGTCAAATTCGCCTCTGTCCTGCGGCATACGCCCGTTGAGAATGCGGAAAAGAGTCGTTTTACCGCAGCCGTTCGCGCCGAGAATAAACACGCGTTCGCCCTTGCGGATATGTATGTTAACGTCGCTGAAAAGCTGTTTTTCGCCGAAGGCTTTTGCGAGACTGCGGCAGATGAGAACGTCGTTTCCGCTTTCGAATTTCGGTTCAAAGCGCATCCGCATCGTTTCAAGCTCGCTTTCGGGAGTGACGAGCTGCGCCTTTATGCGGTCGGCTTCCTTTTGCCGCGAGGCGGCGGTGATGAAATTCCTCTCGCGGCCCCAGCGGCGCTGTTGCTCAACGATGCCCTCGATACGTTTGATTTCCTTAACGTCGTTTTCGTATTTGTTTTTCAAAGCCTCGTTGTAGGCTTCTTTTTTGCGGATAAACTCGGTGTATGCGCCCTTGTAGCACATGATTTTGCCGTGCTCAAGCTCGATAGTTTTGTTTGTAACGTTGTCGAGGAAGTAGCGGTCGTGGCTGATTATGATAATCGCGCCTTTGAAATCGCGCAAAAAGTCCTCGAGCCAGCCGACAGCCTTGATATCGAGGTGGTTAGTCGGCTCGTCCAGCAGGAGAAGGTTGCTGCGCGAGAGAAGAAGCTTTGCAAGACTCAGCTTTGAGCGCTGACCGCCGCTGAGGTTTCCGACGGGCATTGTAAATTCGTCCTCAGAGAATCCCAGACCGAGCAGCGCCGAGCGTGTGCGGCTCTTGTAGGTCAGACCGCCCAGAGCCTCGTATTCCTCGATGAGCCTTGTCTGACGTTCAACAAGAGCGTCGAGGTCGCCTTCTCCGGCGTCGATAGAAGCTGAAACCGCGGCGATTTCGTCCTCGGTGTCGCTCAGGTAGTCGAAAACCGAGAGCAGCTCGTGAAAAATATCAATGCGCGAATTGTTGCAGGCGTGCTGCTCCATGTAACCTACGCGGACGTTCTTTTCAAAGGCGATGACTCCCTCGTTTGGGTCTATCTCTCCGTTCAGGGCGCGGAAGAGAGTGGTTTTACCGACGCCGTTCGCGCCGATAAAGCCCACCTTGTCGTGAGTCTCCACATCAAAGGACACGTCAGAAAACAGCGTTCGCTCAACAAAGCTGACGCTGAGATTTCGCACCGATAACGCGGGCATATAATCACTCCCTTTTTGCATACTACCCTATATTGTAGCCTAAAATCCCGAAAAGAGCAAGACAAAATTAAAAATATGCCAGAGATTAACGAGGGAGTAGGCAACGATACCAATAGTAATCAGTACGTTAGCCACCTTGTTCTCGGTTTCTCCGGTCAGGCGGAAGAGCACTCCGCAGAGTACGATCAGCACCAGAGGCAGCACTCCCTTAATTAGCAGCGTCGAGCCAAAGCCGTTGAGCACCGGCTGCATGATCGGGTTAGCCTCGGTGAATTTTCCGCTTCCGATGAGCACCTCGGTGCAGATCCAGTCGATCAGGTTAAGCAGGTACAGCAGCGAAAGCCGCGCGTAAAACGACATTCCGCTTCGTTTTTGTTGTGCAGTTGTGTTTTCAGTCATCCAATCACTCCTTACTGTTATCATTTACCTCAATAATCCGATTATTCTGCATAAACATAACACATAATTTGAATATTGAAATGCAATACGATTTATGATATAAATATACTATATAAATAGTAGGAGATATGCGTATGTCGCTTGTGAAATTCAACAACGTATCAAAAAGATACCAAATGGGAGAAATCACAATCAATGCCGTCGACTGCATATCGTTTTCGGTGGACGAAGGCGAGTTCGCGGTGGTTGTAGGCGCGTCCGGCGCGGGAAAAACCACGGTTCTGAATATCCTCGGCGGAATGGACAGCTGCACCGAGGGAGAAATAATCGTCGGCGGCCGCAGCGTCAGCAGTCTCAGTGACAGGCAGCTTATCGAATACCGCCGCTACGATATCGGTTTTGTGTTTCAGTTCTACAACCTTGTGCACAACCTGACAGCGAAGGAGAACGTAGAGCTTGCCGCACAGATCTGCCGCAATCCTATGGACAGCGAAAAGGCTCTCGAGAGCGTAGGACTGCTCGACCGAAAGGACAATTTCCCGGCGCAGCTCTCGGGCGGCGAACAGCAGCGCGTCAGTATCGCGAGGGCGCTTGCAAAGAACCCAAAGCTTTTGCTGTGTGACGAGCCGACCGGCGCGCTCGACTACAACACGGGCAGACAGATACTCGGTCTGCTTCAGGAGACCTGCCGCAAGCAGAAGATGACCGTTGTGCTCATCACCCACAACAACGCGATAACTCCGATGGCAGACCATATTATTGAAATGAAAAGCGGAAAGATAGTACGCGACGAATACAACCCCAATCCGAAATCCATTGACGAGATAGAGTGGTAAGCGGTTGAAAAATATCGGAAAGGAGGCGGCGGTATGACAGGCGCATTAATAAAAAACACCTTTCGCGAAATTTTGGGCACAAAGGCGCGTTTTTTCTCGATAATGGCGATTATTGCGCTGGGAGTCGGTTTTTTCACCGGTATCAAGGCGACCAGCCCGTCGATGTACTCCCTTGCCGAGAACTATTACCGCGATAAGCACCTGATGGACTTCCGCCTTGTCTCCACAACGGGCTTTACCGAGGACGACATAAAGGCGGTCGCGGCGGCGGAGGGCGTTCAGAGCGTGATGCCGTCATACTTTTTCGACGTAATTACCGCCGCCGATGAGGGCGGCGAGCTGATCCGGCTTATCGCCGTGCCCGATGAATATAAAGACAACACAGCGCTTAACGATATAGTGCTCAACGAGGGAAGAGAGGTTGAAAAGTGCGGCGAGATCATCACCGAAAGCGTCGCCTTTGCGAATTCGCGCCATAAAATCGGCGACACGATCACGTTTGCGCCGATGGCAGGAGACGCCAAGGTCTCGGATATGCTCAGGCAGACCGAATTCACCATTGTCGGAAAAGCCGAGTCGCCGCTTTATATATCGTATCAGCGCGGAATCTCTCAGATCGGAAACGGCAAAATCGACGAATATATGTATGTTTCCGCCGATAATTTCAAAATAGACCGTTATACAGAGCTGTATGTCAAGGCTGATTATTCCGACAGCGTATCCGCGTTTTCAGATGAATACGATGAAAAGACAGATGAATTTCAAACACGGCTCAAGGAGATCGCTGAGGCACGTGAAAACGCGTTTCAGGTCGAGGTGATCGACAAGGCGAAATCTGACCTTGAAGAAGCCAAAACAAAATACAATTCAGAAAAGAGCGACGCCGAAAAGAAGCTGAAGGACGCGAAGGACAAGATCGACAGCGGCGAAGCTGAATACAAACAAAAGATAGCAGACGCCGAGCAAAAGCTCAGCGAAGCGCAGGAAAAGATTACGAGCGGCGAAGCGGAGCTTGCCTCGGGAGAGTCCTCCTATTACAGCAAAATCAGCGCTGCGCAAAAGACGATTGACGAGCAGAAGAAAACGCTTGACGAGTCGGAAAAGACCTACAAGACCACGCTCGCTGAAACCGAGGAGAAGATAGCGGCAGCTCAGGCAAAAATAGACAGCAGCAGAGCGCAATGGAACGAGAGCAACGCCGAATACGAGAGCAACGCGGAGCTTATCGCGTTTGTAGATACGGCGCAGGGCGTTGTTTCGGAAATCTCAGACGCGGTAGACAGCCTTACGGAGCTTGGCTTGTACGAAAAACTAAGCGAAATAATCAAAAACACAAAAGCGGTTATCGATGAGCTCTCCTCCAAAAAGACAATATCCGACGAGGAGGCTGAAAAGCTCAAAGCAGCTCTCGACAAGGCTCAGTCCATTCTCGACGGAGCCGATTCGCTTATGGAGAAGTTTCAGAGCGTAGTTAACAAGGCTGACGAAACCCTCACAGAGCTGAATAACACCTACAAGAGCACCAAAGAGCTTCTCGATAAATCAAAAACCGAGATCGACGATGCCCAGACGGAGCTTGACAAGCAGTCGGCTGACGCCACCGCGCAGCTGAATGAAGCGAAGGCAAAGATAGACAGCGGCAGAGCACAGCTCGATTCAGCCACAGCCGAGCTGAACACAAAGCGTGCAAGCGGACTTGCCGAGCTGGAAAGCGCGCGAACCACCCTGCAGACGGCAAAGGAAGAGTATTCATCCGGCTATGCGCAGTATGAGTCCGAGAAGCAGAGCGGCAAAGAAAAGATCGACAGCGCAAAGGAAGAGTATAATACCAATAAGGCAAAGGCTGACAAAAAGTTCGCCGAAGCGAGCAAAAAGCTTGAGGAAGCCCAAAAGAAGGTCGATAAGCTCGAGCCGTCGCAGTGGTTCGTGTTCACGCGCGACGATAACCCCGGCTACTCAACCTTTTCTCAGAACGCCGACCGTCTCGACGCGGTAGCGTCTGTATTTCCGCTGTTTTTCCTGCTGGTAGCGGTACTTGTCTGCGTAACCACCATGACGCGTCTGATAGAGGAGAAGCGAACCGAAATCGCGACTCTCAAGGCTCTCGGTTACTCAAACGGCTCAATAATCCTGAAATATGTGATCTATTCAATGCTCGCCGCAGTATCGGGCAGCGCGCTCGGAATTACCGCGGGAGTGCTGACCCTGCCGTTTATCATCTTCAACGCCTACAAAATAATGTTCTATATCGGCGACATCTCGCTTGTGCTCAATATGCCCGCCATCGTGCTCGGAGTTATGGCGGCTGTCGTGACCACCTCGGCGGTATCGGTGATCGTGTGCGCTAAATCCCTGCACATGAAGCCGGCTCAGGCTATGCGTCCGAAGGCTCCGAAGCCCGGAAAGCGGATCATGCTTGAGTATATCGCGCCGCTCTGGAAGCGCATGAGCTTTACCGCAAAGCTGACCGCGCGAAATCTTTTCCGCTATAAAATCAGGATGTGCATGACGGTTCTAGGCGTGGCAGGCTGTACCGCGCTGATTGTGGCAGCGTTCGGATTGCTCAACAGCTTTGAACCGCTGACAGATGTTCAGTTCGGCGAGATTTACAGATACGACGCCGTCACCGTTCCCAAAAAGGCAGGCGGCATAGACGATTTGAGCTATCTTCAAAAGCTTGCCGGGGACACAAACTGCGTAAATGACAATCTCCTTGTTTCGCAGAACGATGTTACCGTCGGGTTCAAAGACAACGAAAACAGCGAATCCACCTATCTGTGGGCGATGACCGATTCCGAGACCTTTGAACGCATGGTCACCCTGCGTACGCGTGAGAACAAAACTCCGCTTGAGCTTGAAAACGGCGGTGTTCTGGTGAACGAGAAGCTCGCCGCAATGCTTGGCTTTAGCATAGGCGATACCGTAACCATCAAGATGGGCGATAAAACAGCCGAGGCAAGGGTCAGCGGCATATTCGAGCAGTATATTTACAACTATCTCTATCTGACTCCCGATTACTACCGCGAGCTTTTCGGCAGCGACCCTGAGTACAATATGATGATCACGAGCTTTACCGACAACAGCGAGGAGACCCAGAACAGCTTCAGCTCGGCGATGCTCGCCGACGACCGGGTAACCGCCGTATCGTTCATGGGCTCAAATGTCTGGGATTTCAAGAATATGCTCAATTCCCTCAATATGGTCGTAGTCGTGATGATCGTCTGCGCCGCGGGACTTGCATTTGTCGTGCTCTATAACCTCACCAACATCAATATTGCCGAGCGTGTGCGCGAGATCGCGACCTTCAAGGTGCTCGGCTTCTATAACAAAGAGACCTCGAGCTTTATATATAAGGAAAACCTGATTCTGACCGTCCTCGGAATCTTAGTCGGGCTGGTGCTCGGAGTTTTCCTGACGGGGTTCATTATCCGAACGGTCGAGGTCGACAACGTGATGTTCGGCAGAGATATCTATTTCACAACCTACCTCTACGCATCGGGACTCACTCTGGTGTTCTCGCTTCTTGTAAACGCCGTGATGAGCTTCAAGATAAAGGCTGTGGATATGGTCAAAAGCCTCAAGAGCGTTGAATAAAATAAGGCGTTATCGCGGACTTTGCGGCGAAAGCAGAAGACCGCGGCAACGCCTTGCTTTTTACACCATTGTTACTTTCGGTGAAAATGAATAATTTTTGTTGAAATACGGAGAAATATGTGATATTATAAAATCTGGGTTTCTATATTCGATTACTGATGAATGGAGGAAATGAGATGAAAAAACCTATTATTGCCCTCTTTGCGGCAATGATTGCAATATCCGCTTCATGCGTCGCGGTATCTGCCGCGCAGACCGACGAGATCGTTGCCGAAGCGCAGCAGGCGGCTTCGTATCCCGAGGTCACCGGGTTCTACAACACAGCCGACGGAACCACCGTAAGCTGGAAGGAGTATCCCAACGCGGCTCGTTACGGCTTGTTTGTGTGGAACGGAGAATCGTGGAAGGGTATCGCGACCACTTCATCGCTCAGCCTGACCCACAGCGGTCTTGAGAGCGGCGAGGTTTACCGTTACACCGTCCGCGCAATCGGAAAGGACGGCGAGTTCTGCAGCGACTTCAACCGCGACGGCTACGAGAATACGTTTATCGCCCCTCCCGAGGTGACGAACGCAGAAAGCTCCGTAAAGGGCGTATTCCTTGAGTGGTCAAGCCGCAAGGGAGCCGAGAAATACCGCGTTTACCGCAAATCGGGCGATTCGGGCTGGACAAGACTCACCGATACAGAGGCTAATTTCTTTACGGATGAAACCGCCAAGTCGGGCGTGACCTACAGCTACACCGTCCGCTGCATCAATGAAAGCGGCACTGAGTGGACGAGCTACTACACAAACGGCAAGTCTGTCCGTTATGTCAAAGCGCCCGAAATCACAGGCTTTTCAAACACCGCCACCGGTACACGCATTTACTGGAATAAGTGCGAGGGAGCCTCGAGATACGGCGTATTTTACCTCGACCGCGACAACGTCTGGAGAGGTCTTGGCAGCACCTCGTCAACGAGCTATTTGAGCGACAAGCTGCTCTCGGGCGAAAGCTATACCTACACCGTCCGCTGCCTTGACGACAACGGCGATTTTGTCAGCGACTACGACCGCGATGGCAAGACATGGCTTTTCCTGACAACGCCCAAAATCACCTCGTTAAAGGCGGTCAACGAGGGCGTAGAGGTCAGCTGGGGCAGCCTTGCCGGTGCAGTGAACTACCGTGTTTACCGCAAAACCGCAGATACCGAGTGGCGCAGGGTAGGCGACACAACCGAAACTACCTTGATAGATAAAAACGCTCCTTCGGGCGAGAAAACAACCTACACCGTCCGCGCGATAACAGCCGACGGCAGCGATTGGATGAGCTACTACGAAAGCGGCAAGTCCATCACATACATCAGAACTCCGAAGATCACCGGCTTCTACAACACTGCAAAGGGCACCGAGATTGCGTGGAATAAATGCGGCGGCGCTGCAAAGTACCGCGTGTTCGTCCTCGAAAACGGAAGCTGGAAGGGTCTAGGCAACACCACCTCCCAGAGCTTTGTCAATACAAATGTAAAATCAGGTCAAAGCTATACGTACACCGTTCGCTGTCTTGACAAGAACGGCGACTTTGTCAGCGATTACGACCACGAGGGCAAGAGCTTTATCTTCCTTGCTCCTCCCGTTGTCAGCGACCTCGACGTCACCGAAAAGGGCGTTGTCGTAAGCTGGAACGGCGTTAAGGGCGCGGAGAAATACCGCCTGTACCGCAAGACCGACGGCTCGGACTGGACTAAGCTCACCGACACCGTTTCGACCTCATATACAGATACAACAGCGGTTTCGGGCAAGGTCTACGCTTACACCGTCCGCTGCATTAACGAGAGCGGCACCGAATGGACGAGCTACTACACCGACGGCAAATCGGTTCAGTTCGTAAAGACTCCCAAGGTCACCTCGTTCGAGAACACCTCCGAGGGCGCTCAGCTTAATTGGGGCAAGTGCGACGGAGCGTACAAGTACGGAGTATTCTACCTCGACGGCGCGAACGGCTGGAAGGGTATCAGCTCAACTACGAACACCTATTTTGTCGACAAAACCGTCAAAAACGGCGAGACGCGCACCTATACCGTCCGCTGCCTCGACAAAGCAAGCAATTTTATCAGCCCGTACGACAAGACAGGCTGGACAAACCGCTATTTTGCGCCGCCTTCGATCTCAAAGATAAGCGCCGCTTCAAAGGGCAACACGATCAGCTGGAACGCGGTTGACGGCGCGGCAGGCTACCGCCTTTACAGACGCACGATCGGTTCCGGATGGGCGAGACTCTTCGATTCAATTTCCGAGACGACCTACAACGACTCAACGGCTCTTAGAACCAATGCCTATGCCTACACTCTCCGTCTTGTGAACGAGAAGGGCGAGCTTATCAGCTCTTATCTTGACGATACAAAATTCTACTACAACGGAGCTGTCGCAAACGGCAGCATAACTATCGGCGGCAAGTCTTACACCTTTGTTGACGGAAAAATCCGTCAGGGCTATGTAAAAATCGGCGGCGATACATATTACTACAATTCCGACGGCGTAATGCTCAAGGACTGCCTTGTCGGTTCAACCGCCGAGGGCTTCCGTTATGCCGGTAAGGACGGCAAAATCGATTTTAAATTCACGGGCGTCGCGAAGAACTCATACGGCTATTGGTACCTTGAAAACGGCACTCTTGATTTCTCGGTAAGAACAGCCGCAACCTACGGCGGTTACGACTGGAACGTCGAGGACGGCAGAGCCACAAAGGTCACCACCGAGAAGGACAAGACCTATCACCTCGCGCTTGCGCTGGTAGACAAGGTTTGCAGCAGAAGCATGAGCAAGAGCGACAAGCTCTGGAAGATGTTCCGCTACATTCAGAACGCCTATACAGAGGTCAACCCCAGAATTCCGCACTATCACGGCGACGGCTGGGAAATTATCTACGCCAACGACATGCTTGTTAACGGCAGAGGCAACTGCATTAGCTACGGCGCAGAGTTCGCGTTTATTGCAAAGGCTATCGGTTACGATAACTGCTATGCCTGCCACAGCGGCGGTCACGGCTGGGCTGAAATCGAAGGCAAGGTATACGATCCCGAATGGGGCAGACACGTCTTTGATCATACCTATTTCGGAATCGATTACTACAACAACCCCACCTCGGTTGATTACACCGTTATCAAGGGCGGCGAGTCGTGGATGCACGTAAAGGTTTAGTCGGAAGGAAAATGATTAATGGTATTTAGTTCACTCGTTTTTCTCAGCGTTTTTCTGCCGGCGGTGTTTATCCTCTATACGGTGATACCGTCCTTAAAGGTCAGAAACATCCTGCTGATTCTCGCGAGCCTCGCGTTTTACGCCTACGGCGAGCCGGTATATGTGCTGCTGATGATTTTCAGCTCGGTGCTCAATTACCTCTGCGCGCTGTGGGTAGCTCATAACCCTCAAAAAAAGAGCAGAGCGGCTGTTGTAACGGCGGTTGCCGTAAACCTCGGCATCCTCGCCGTGTTCAAGTACACGGGAATGTTTGTTACGACCTTCAATTCTCTAACGGGACTTGCGGTACCCGTTCCCGAAATCGCCCTGCCAATAGGCATTTCATTCTTTACCTTTCAGGCGCTGTCCTACGTTATCGACGTTTACCGCGGCGCGGTGGAGGTTCAGAAAAATTACCTCAACATCTTACTTTATATAACCTTCTTTCCGCAGCTTATCGCGGGCCCCATTGTTAAATACCGCGACATAAACCGTCAGATCACCGACCGCTCTCAGAGCGCCGAAAAAATCGCGCGCGGTCTGCGCAGGTTCATATGCGGTCTTGCCAAAAAGGTATTTATCGCAAATACGATGGGTCAGGTCGCCGACGTTCTCTTTGCGCAGGACGTGAGCACACTCTCGATTCCTGCCGCATGGCTGGGCGCGGTAGCCTATCTCTTTCAGATTTACTACGACTTCTCGGGTTATTCCGACATGGCGATCGGTCTCGGTCTGATGTTCGGCTTCGAGTTCAAGGAAAACTTCATGTATCCCTACGGAGCCGTGAGCGTTCAGGACTTCTGGAGACGCTGGCATATTTCGCTCTCCACGTGGTTCAAGGAGTATCTCTACTTTCCGCTCGGCGGCAACCGCAAGGGAAAGGCGAGAACCGCAGTAAACCGCATAATTGTATTCTTCTTCACCGGTCTCTGGCACGGCGCAAACTGGACGTTCGTGCTCTGGGGTCTGTGGCACGGCTTGTTCCTGCTGATCGAGGAATATGTGCCCTTCATGCGCAGACTGCCAAAGGCGCTGGGTCATATATACACAATGCTTGTTGTAATTCTCGGCTTTGTGCTTTTCCGCGCCGATACGATTTCCTACGGCTTCGGCTATATCGGCAGAATGTTTACGGGCTTCGATTTTTCGCCGTCCGCGCTCAGTATCGCGCTCACTCAGCTTACGCCTTGGTTCCTCGTCATGCTTCTCGCGGCGGTTATCGGCTGCGCTCCTGTCCGTCCGCTTGCTGACAAGATCCGCACCAATCTGTACGGCGGCACAGCCGTTAAGGGAGTATGGACGGGAGTGCAGGTCGCGCTGTATATCATCGCGGCAGCAGGTCTTGTCTGGTGTATGCTTCGCCTTTCTTCGGGCGCGTACAATCCCTTTATCTACTTCAGATTTTAGAAAGGCGGCGTGAAATGAAAAAATTACTGTTAATCGCATTCACACTGTTTTGCGTCGTCGTATGCCTGCTTCCGTCCGTGGGAATGCTCTTTAACCCGACTTACAAGCCAATCGGCAACGAGCGTCAGACCCCGGCGCCTTCGATCACCCAAAAGGACGGCAGCTTCAACTATAAATACTTTACCGAGCTGGGCGGCTACTACGAAAAGCATTTCGCCTACCGCCCTGAGATGATTCAGACCGACGCCGATATTCAGTCAAAGTGCTTTTTTACCTCGAATATCGATACCGTTGTCGTCGGCAACAACGACTGGCTCTACTACACCTCCAGCACCGACGATTACCTCGGCAAAAACACCCTTTCGGGCGGCGAGATTTCCGGCGTGAAGCACAACCTCGAAATCATTCAAAGCTATTGCAGGGCAAACGGCGTGAATTTTCTTTTTACCGTCGCGCCGAATAAAAACACTCTCTATCCCGACAATATGCCGTATACCTACAGCGCGAAGGTTTCCGGAACCCATAACAGGGATTTGCTTCATTCCGTGCTCGAGGACAGCGAGGTCAATTACTGCAATCTTTTTGAGCCGCTGTCAAATCAGGACGAAACCCTGTATTTCGCGCGCGATTCGCACTGGAACAACAAGGGCGCGCTGCTGGCGTACAACACCATTCTGACTCAGCTTAATCAGCCGCACGACGATTACTCCTCCGCCGAGGTCACGCGCAGGAAGGATTTCACCGGCGACCTGAGCAATATGCTCTATCCGGTTTCTTCCGAGCCTGAGTACAACTACTATTACGGCGCTGAAAAGAATTACAGCTACACCACCGATACCAAATCGGTAGAGGATACGCTGATTCAGACGGCAAATCCCAACGCTTCGGGCAAGCTCTATATGTACCGTGATTCATTTGGCAACGCTCTGGTTCCGTTTTTCGCGTCCGCATATAACAGCGCGACGTTTACGAAGTCTTTCCCGATGAATATCCGTCAGGAATTTGCTTCGGATAAACCCGATACATTTGTAATGGAGCTTGTCGAGCGCAACATCAAGTGGCTTATCACCATGCCGCCGATGTTTCCTGCACCGGAACACAGTATCTTCAAGACCGAGGGAACTCTTGAGGGCAGCGCTGCGGTAAAAGTCAAGCCCTGCGATTACGCCGCTGAGTATACTCAGTTTTCTGCCGTAATTGACAGCCCGGATCAGGGCAGCGACGCTGAATATTACATCACCGTCAAAGACCAAAGCGGCGCTGAAAAGACCTTTGAGACATTTTCGTATAAATCAGAGGACGGAAACGGCTTTATTGCCTACCTGCCTGCCGAACAGTTCCCTTCGGAAGGCTCGTACGAAATCAAAATTTTGGTAAAAAACAAGGACGGCTTTTATGAGCTTCGTTCTTGACAGGAGGAATTAAAATGAAAAGATTAGCTACAGCCGCGCTGGCGGTACTGACCGTACTGGTAATGGTATTTACGCTCACAGCCTGCGGCGGAAAGGCGGTTACTCTGACCGTTCACGACAAGGACGCCAAAACAGAGGTTGAGGCAAACGTAGGAATGACCGTTGCACAGGTTCTCGAAAAGGCGGAAATCACTCTCGGCGAAAAGGACGAAACCGAACCCGCCAAGGACGAGAAGATCGCTGAGGACACCACCGAAATCACCGTAAAGCGCTATGCCAAGGTCACCGTTAAGCTCGGCGACGAGTCCAGAGAGATCGAGATGGTAGGCGGTACCGTAGCCGACGCCATCAAGAAGTCCGGCCTCAATACCGACGGCTGCGAGCCTGACGTAGACAAGGATAAGTACCTTGAGGACGGCATGGTGATCAACATGGTCAAGGGCACCAAGGTAACCCTGACCGTGGACGGCAAGACAACAACCGTAGCCACCAATTCCAAAACGGTAGAGGACTTCCTCAAGGAGCAGAAGGTCACCCTCGGCGATGACGACGAAGTCAGCGAGAAGCTCTCCGAAGCGATCAAGGACGGCATGAAGATCGTCGTAAAGCGCGTTGAGTACAAGAACGAGGAAAAGACCGAGAAGATCGAGTACAAGACCGTTGAAAAGGACAGCGACAGCCTCGAGTCCGGCAAGGAAGAGGTTACCCAGGAGGGTAAGGACGGTGAAAAGACCGTTACCTATAAGGTCAAGTACGTGGACGGTAAGGAAGACAGCCGCGAAAAGGTAGACGAGAAGGTCACCAAGGAAGCTGTAGACAAGATTGTAACAAAGGGCACTAAGTCATCGTCCTCACAGCAGGAGCAGTCGTCTCAGACGCCGCAGTCGTCACAGCAGGAGCAGTCCTCGCAGCAGGAGCAGCCCACTGAGAAAACCGTAGTCAGCAAGGAGAATTTCCCCGACTGCGACGGTTCAGGTCACGGCTACTACGAGATCCACTACTCAGACGGCAGCGTAGAGTATCAGCAATACTGATAAACATAAGAAACAGTTCTGATATAAACTAAAATAAAAACACCTCCCGCGGCAGCTTTCGTTCTGCCATGGGAGGTGTTTTTTGTCAGTAAAATTTACGCCGGATAGAGCGTAAGCTGATTATCTTCGCTGCAAATTCCGAGAAAAATCTCTTTTGCGTTTTTATAGCCTTGTTCCTTCAACTCTTTTTTTAGCCATGTTTCTGTAATAAAGCCGAATACGATCATAGAAACAGTGGGCTTCCACTCCGGCTTGTCGAGCGTTGCAGCAAGCTCGGCGGCGATGGAGCCTATGGTAATTCCCGTGATGTAGTCAAAAAATTCTAGCTGGGCGACCTGCTTGTGACCGATGATTTTCGCGATGACAAACAACACCGCTGCCGAAAACAGCGACGCTAATATTACCGTTAATACTTCCATTTCATAACCTCCGGTTCCAAGGGTTATTATTTGCTGTGCATCGGAAATTATACGGTATCTCATTTTGCGGCAAAAAACTCTTGACAAAACGATTTGCGCCTGATATAATAATCCGGTAAGGTCAGGCTAACCGCCTGACTTTTATAGTTTACACAATAGTTAGTCTAAGCTAACCTTTTATCGGGGAGACCTTCATGGAACGGAATCAAAAGGTAGAAGATTATATGAGAACCATCTATCGCCTTCGCGAAAACGGCTTGGTGCGCGGCGCTTATATCGCGCGTGAGCTGGGAGTATCAAAGCCGACGGTGTGTGTCGCGCTCAAGGAAATGGAAGCGGCAGGTTATTTGTCTGTTCAGTCTGACCGCACCGTTGAATTGACCGAAAAGGGCGAGAAAATCGGGAAATCCGTTATAGAACGAAACCGTGTGATTTTCGGGTTATTGACCGATTTAGGCGTAGATAAAAGTATCGCTGATGCCGACGCCTGCAAAATGGAGCACGGAATAAGCGACGAAACACTGAGAGCGTTGATTGAGCTGCGACAGTTTTTGCGTGTCGTTTGCAATAAGTATTCTTTGGAAAAATCAAATGAGTAGCTTTGTACCATGTGGTTAGTCTTAACTAACTATATCTGAATTTTTAGAAAGGGGTATTGCTATGCCGCTTACGCTTGCCGTAATTGGTGAAGAAAATATTATTAGGCGAATCGGAGGAAACGCCGACGTTCGGGCGCATCTACAAAACTTAGGATTTGTATCGGGCGCCGTCGTAACAGTTGTCAGCTCAATGGGCGGTAACCTGATTGTCAATGTCAAAAACGCGCGTATCGCGATAAGCCGCGAAATGGCGCAGAAGATTTTTATATAAACAGAAGGAGGTCAGAATATGAAAACACTCAGAGAGGTCGCAATCGGCAGCACATGTAAGGTCAAAAAGCTCCACGGCGAGGGTGCGGTAAAGCGCCGTATCATGGATATGGGTATCACAAAGGGCGTAGAACTCAAGGTGCAGAAGGTTGCTCCGCTTGGCGACCCGATGGAGATCACCGTCCGCGGTTATCAGCTTTCTATCCGCAAGGCTGACGCTGCTATGGTTGAGGTAGAGTGATTTTTTGCCCTGTAGTTATCCCGAGCTAACCCGAATAAAACGAAAAGAGGAATTTATATGAAGATGACGATTGCCTTAGCCGGCAACCCGAACAGCGGAAAAACAACGCTGTTCAACGCCTTGACGGGAGCCAACCAATTTGTCGGAAACTGGCCGGGCGTTACCGTAGAGAAAAAGGAAGGCAAGCTCAAAAAGCACAGCGACGTGACAATTACCGACCTTCCCGGCATTTACTCGCTTTCTCCGTACACAATGGAGGAGGTCGTCGCGCGAAACTATTTGATCGACGAGCGTCCCGACGCGATTCTCAATATCGTTGACGGCACCAACCTGGAGCGCAACCTGTATCTGACGACTCAGCTTTGCGAGCTTGGAATTCCTGTAGTCATCGCGATCAATATGATGGACGTTGTTGAAAAAACAGGCTGCAAAATCAACACCGCCGAGCTGTCACGCGCGCTTGGCTGCAAGGTAGTTGAAATTTCCGCCTTAAAGAACAAGGGAATAAAGGAAGCCGCCGAAGCCGCGATAAAGGCTGCCGAGGACAAAAAGCCCGTTCCGATGCACCCGTTTGAGGGAGCGGTCGAACACGCGATCGCGCATATTGAGGAAGCCTGCGTTCACGAACTGCCCGAAGAGCAGCAGCGCTGGTATGCGGTAAAGATTTTTGAACGCGACGATAAGGTTATCAAAAAGCTCGGACTGGATGAAGCGACGAAAAATCACGTTGAAAAAGACATAAAAGCAGTTGAGCAGGAATATGACGACGACTCTGAGAGTATCATCACCAACGAGCGCTACGTCTGGATCAGCAAAATCATCAACGGCGTATATAAAAACAAGCAGAAGGGAAAGCTTTCGGCCTCCGATAAGATCGATAGGGTAGTTACCAACCGCTGGCTTGGTCTGCCGATATTCATCGTTGTGATGTTCCTTGTTTACTACATAGCGATGGTCGGCGTAGGAAAAGGCGCGACTGACTGGGCGAACGACGGCTTGTTCGGCGACGGTTACCACCTCGCAGGCATCGGCAATGCCGAGTATGACGAACATTCGGAAGCTGTCGGAATACTGACAGGCGTTGCGGGAGCAGCCGAAAACGAAGCTCTTTCCGAAGCGCTCAACTTTGAGAGTGAGGATTACGACCCTGACGCCGCTGTGAAAGCTGTAAACACCTTTGCGGCAAGTGTAAAGGACAGCGATGAATTTACCTACGAATCCGAGAACGAGGATACGCTTGAGGTCAGCGGGGAAACCGTTACAGGCGAGGATATCAAATCAGCCGCCGAGGTCTTTGAAAAGAACGGGGGCAAGCCTGACGATCCTGCCGGGTTCGGCGTTTGGGTGCCGGGTATTCCGAAAATCGTTGAGGGCTGGCTCAATGCCGCAAACGCTCCCGAATGGCTCTCCGGCCTGATAATCGACGGTATCATCGGCGGCGTTGGTGCGGTGCTCGGCTTCGTTCCTCAAATGCTGGTGCTGTTTTTGCTGCTGGCGTTCCTTGAGGCGTGCGGCTACATGGCGCGAATCGCATTTGTGCTCGACCGAATTTTCCGTCGCTTCGGGCTTTCCGGCAAGAGCTTTATTCCGATTCTGATCGGAACAGGCTGCGGCATTCCGGGTATCATGGCTTCGCGCACGATTGAAAACGAGCGCGACCGCAGAATGACGATCATGACGACCACCTTTATCCCTTGCGGCGCGAAAATTCCCTTTATCTCTATGATGGCAGGCGCGATATTCGGCGGCTCGCCGTGGGTAAGCACAGGCGCTTACTTCATCGGCATGGCGGCGATCATTATTTCGGGTATCATGCTCAAAAAGACAAAGCCCTTCGCTGGCGAGCCTGCGCCGTTTGTCATGGAGCTTCCTGCGTACCATCTGCCCACGATCGGAAACGTTCTCCGCTCAATGTGGGAGCGCGGCTGGTCGTTCATCAAAAAGGCAGGAACGATTATCCTGCTCTCAACAATCGTACTATGGTTCCTGAGCCGCTTCGGATTTGTTGACGGCGGCTTCCGGATGCTCGCAGAGGACGAAATCGGCAACAGCTTGCTGGCGACTGTCGGCAACGCGATCGCGTGGATTTTTGCTCCTCTCGGCTGGGGCAACTGGCAGGCGGCTGTGGCGTCTATCACAGGTCTTATCGCAAAGGAAAATATCGTCGGCACGATGGGCGTGCTCTATGGCGGCGGAGAGCTTTCCACATGGGCGACTCTTGCGCAGGTATTTACAAGCGTTACGGGCTTTTCGTTCCTCGTATTCAACCTGCTCTGCGCTCCCTGCTTCGCGGCAATGGGCGCGATAAAGCGCGAAATGAACTCCGCAAAATGGACGGCGTTCGCAATCGCTTATCAGTGCGGTTTTGCATATGCGATAGCCCTTTGCATAAACCAGATCGGCGGCGCGTTTACAGGCAGTCTGAATATTATCGGATTGATCGTTTCCGTCCTGTTGATTGCAGGTATGCTGTTCGCGCTCTTCAAGCCGTACAGAGAATCAACAAAGCTTACAAAAAGGAGTTGAACATATGCTTCAATGGATTGTAGGTAATATTTGGACGATTATCATCTGCGCCGTACTGATAGGAATAGTTGCGGTGATAATAATTAGTATGGTCAGCAAGAAACGCAAGGGCAAATCTGTTATCTGCAGCTGCGGCAATTGCAAGAGCTGCGCGATGAACGGCTCTTGTCATAAACAGTAGGTTCACCGTAAAAAGTAAGTATATTCTGAAAAAACAGCCTTCCGCACCGACCCGAAACAGGGTGACGCGGAAGGCTGTTTCACAGCTGTCAGACGTTGCTTTTTGTATGATTGCTCTGCCAATATTTTTAACATATTTTGTAAATCTGATTTGCTTGAAAGCGGCATATTACGGTGAAATAATAGGGTACGAAAGGGATGAAAAATATGATTTCTTCAAACATCAGATATCTCAGAGCCAAAGAAAACATGACTCAGGAGGAGTTTGCCGAGTGCTTCGGCGTATCGCGCCGGTCGGTGGCAAAATGGGAGAGGGGTCAGATTGTCATCCCAAAGCACGCGCGAAAGGTGTTCGACATACAACCCGGAGACAGACTACGCGGTGAACTCGCTTCGGAAACAAATGGTCAAAGCAGTAAAGCCTGATAACACGTTGTTTAATAGACCGCTCATAACGGGCTTTTAAAAAGAATTGCAGCGACATTTCCGGTTTGGAATTGTCGCTGCAGTTTTGTTTAAGGATAATTAATCGTCAAAATTTGCGTCAAGGTTTTTCATGGTGTCGATCGTGATTTTGCAGCCGGGCTTAATGCTTTGCATAATGATCTTCATCGTGTTTTCGGGTACGGAAACGCAGCCGCCCGTGTAGGGCTTTCTGTCTCCGAAGCAGTGGAAGAAGAACGCATAGCCGTTTTTCACTTCACACTCTGAGTTGTAGCCGAGATTCAGAACATACTGGTACTGATACTGGAAATCCGTGATGTGCTCGCTTTCCTCTGTGTCGAGATCAGGAACGTCTTTGGTAGAAACCAGCTCGTTGAAGTGGTTTTTGGGATCGCCCGACCAATAGTAGGTATCGTCGACCTTGGTGTACTCCATCTTGCAGCCGGGATCATCGGCAATTCCGAACGCCTTGTCGATGGTAAAGGTTCCGACAGGCGTGAGCGACTCGTCGATATTCGCTTTTCCCAAGCCGTCAAGACCGATGAAGCCGGGAGCAGATACGATTTTCTGCCACTTGCCGTCCTTGTCCTTTTCGTGCATGGAAACGTAGGCGGTGTTCTTGTCATATCCTGCAACGACAATAAGCTGATCGGCGTCCTTTGCGGCGTCAAGCTTTGTTACCCATTCGGGCGACGCGCCTACATTATGGCGGTCGGAATACAGGGTCGCCTGCTGCTGTGAACAGCCAGCCAGCATCGTCGCGGCGGAAAACGCTGTCATCGCGGCAAGAGCAAGTGCAAGTACTTTTGATTTCATGGCTATTTTTATAAAAATACAATCCTTTCTTAATTGAATTTATAAGATTAAGTATATCATATCATATTTCGGAGCAGGTTTCAATCCTTTGTGTATTGACATTTGATTAAAGGGAAAGAATTTAAACGGATTGCGGCTAAAAGTTGTTATACATAAGTGTATTAAATGACCAGTGCAATAAGGTCGGTTGTATGATATAATGAAGAAAAACAGGATAAGACAGGAGGCGAATCATGCAGACCATCCAATATCTTCATTTTTCCGTTGAAATGTGGGGTGCGTTGTTCAGCTTCGTCGGAATACTGATCGTCTTTCTTACGCGATATTTCGACAAGGTCGGTTCCCGAAAGCTTATACTGGTGCTGCTGTGTTCGGCGTTATTGATGGTCAGCGACGGACTTGCTTGGCTGAACAGAGGAAATACGACCGAGGCAGGGTATTATATTGTCAGGATCTCAAACTTCGCAAGCTTCTTTTTCGGTTTTCTGATCATGCCGCTCGCGGCGCAATATGTTTCCCACCTGATTTATGTCCGTTCCAACGGAGTCAGGCTGTATTGGGAGATATACGAATGGGGTATCTTTATCTTCGGCGCCGCTGTGCTGATATTGAACGAGTTTGTTCCGTTCATTTACACCTTCGACGAGACAAATACATATCAGAGACTGCCGTACTTTTTCTGGGTTCCGGGGTTTATCGCGCTTGTCGGAGCGCTGATCACACTCGGCGTCGCGATCGCTTACAATAAGTATATGATGAAGCTCGAGAACGCAGCGATCATCTCGTTTCTTGCGCTGCCGATCATCGCCATAGTACTGCAGATCATTTTCTACGGCGTCTCCTTCGCCAATATTGCGATCGTTATATCTACCGTTATCCTGTTTGTATCCTATGAATCCTACTTCGCGCAATATCTGGTGAACAAAGAAAAACAGATGAACGCGGACAAGCTGCGCATGGTGAACCGCCAGATGCAACCGCATTTTGTATTCAACAGTCTGGCGCTGATCCGTCATCAGTGCATGGAAGATCCCGAGGCAGCGGCGGAAACCATCAATGAGTTCTCGGCGTATCTCAGGAGCACTACGGATTTGCTGACCGAGAGCGAATGTATCTCGCTTGAGAGAGAACTGGATATCGTCAGGCATCATATCAATATCCACGAGAAGCGCTATGACAAGAGCCTGAATGTTCAATTTGACATCAGGGATACGGAGTTTGACGTTCCGCCGTTCTCTGTCCAGACGCTTGTCGAGAATGCTCTGCATCACGGCATAAACGACGGTCAGCTTGAGAACGGGAGTATCAGCATTTCGACCGACAGAATAAAAAACAAGCATGTTCTCGTTGTTGAGGATAACGGCAACGGTTTCGATACAGCTGTACTTGAAAAGGAGAACAGCCGTCACGTCGGTATCAGAAACACGAAGGACAGAATCACGGCGATGTGTAACGGAACACTGAGCATAGACAGCGCTGTCGGCAAAGGCACAAAGATTACGGTGACAATACCGGCATAAAACGGCATTACAGCAGAAGGAGGCGACGAGATGAACATATTGATCGCAGACGATGAAAAATTCATGCGCGAAGACCTGCAGAAGGCAGTTGAGCGCGTGCGTCCCGGCAACTCATATTTCTTTGCCGAAAACTTTGACAGCGCTGTCAAAGCGGTCGAAGAAAACGATATCGAGGTTGCTTTTCTGGATATCCGTATGCCCGGTAAAACCGGACTTGAGCTTGCCAAGGCAATCAGAAGCCTGCGTCCCGAAATCAATATTATCATCGTCACCGCCTACGAGGAGTACGCCTTGAACGCTCTGAGACTCTATGTCAGCGGATATATCCTCAAGCCGGTGATCGACAGCGAGCTCAAGGAAGCGCTGGATAATCTGAGAGTTCCGGTCACAAAAAAGATATCGGACAGAAGGCTTACGGCAAAATGCTTCGGACATTTTGAGGTGTAATGCGGCGGAAAGTCGATAACCTTTTCGCGCCAGAAGGGAAAAGAGCTGCTTGCTTATCTGATATGTCTGAACGGCGCGACTGCGAGCAGAGGCGAAATATGCGCGAATCTTTTTGAGGACAGCTCGGAGACAAAAGGTTATGAACGTCTCAAAAAGGCAGTGCAGTCTTTGAAAAAGGATTTATCTAAATACGGACTGAGCGACGTGCTGATACACAGCAGAAACTCGTATGCCGTCAACACTTCTCTGATCGACTGCGACTATTACGATTATCTGCGCCGCAAGCCCGAATCAAAGAACAGCTACCGCGGAGAGTTTATGAGCCAGTACAGCTGGGCGGAGGTTTATATCTACGCACTGGAAAACTATTGATACCGAGATTTCAAAAAATTAAACAGACAAACAAACGAGCCGCATACGGATTATACCGCAGCGGCTCGTTTCGTTTTATTCGATCGTAAATATGTCGGTCAGTCCGACCATATCCATTATATCAATTACATCGTCGCTGACGTTTATCAGCCTCATCTTACCCTGCTTGCGCATGGTTTTCTGAGAGCTCATCAGGACGCGTAAGCCTGCGGAAGACAGATAAGCAAGCTTTTTGAGGTCAAAGGTCAGGTCTGTAACATCTGCAATGTTTTCTTCAACTGTTTTTTTGAGCGCGGGGGAGGTGGACGTGTCCAGACGACCGTCGGGAATGATCGTCAGTGATGCTCCGTCTTTTTTTATTTCTATTTTCATTGATTTTTCTCCTTTTGTTATTCAACCTGCGTGCCCTTGTATTCAAGGCACAGCATGGTGATATCGTCGAACTGAGGGACGTCATTGACAAAGCCTTTGATCGCGTCGTCAACGGCTTTAAGTATCTCCTTCGGAGTGCCGTTTTCGGCAGATCGCAGGGCTTCCGTCATGCGGACGGTGCCGAACTGTTCATTGCCGGCATTGTTCGCCTCAACAACCCCGTCGGTATACAAAAACAGCTTCGAGCCTTTTTCTAGCGTCAGCTCGTATTCGCTGTACTTAGTCACTGCCTTCAAAACAAGCAATCAGTAAAATTCTCGATAAACAGTGCATTTTTCATCGAAATGTGCTATAATAAGTGCAAGAAAATAATCAAGA
>CACXAO010000025.1 GCA_902765625.1 uncultured Ruminococcus sp.
CTTAACGGAATCCTGAGCCTGCTTCTTTGTACCTACGAAAAGAATGTTCTTGCCCTCTGCGGAAAGCTCACGAACGAAGTTGTAAGCCTCCTCGAGCTTTTTAACGCTCTTCTGAAGGTCGATGATGTAGATACCGTTTCTCTCGGTGAAGATGTACTCTGCCATCTTGGGGTTCCATCTTCTGGTCTGGTGACCGAAGTGTACGCCGGCCTCCAGGAGCTGTTTCATAGAAACTACTGCCATTTTTATTTCCTCCTTAGGTTAAAACCTCCGCCGCGCTCTGAATTTTGCCGCTGAAAACCGCGCCTTTTGGCGCCGTCACCTTTGCAGCAAGCGTCGGCGTGCGAAATGCTTATATATTATACCACAAAAATAAGAAAAATCAAGAGCTTTTTCGCAAAAACTCTTGATTTTTGATTTGTGTATTTGAGTTTGGTTTAAGCGTTCAGGTCGAAGAATCTTACTCCGCCGACCTCTGTGATAAAGGTCTGGGTCTCGTGCCATGCGCTTGAACCGATGTAGAAGCAGATCACTCTGTGCTGTACCGCGGAACCGTTGCTGTCGAAGATAAATGATACCGCGCTCTTTACGTCGGAGTTAGGCTCAATTGCGGTTGAACCGAAGTACTGGTACTGCGAGATGATCTGGTCGATCGAGCTTGTGTTCGAGCGGTTCATGGCGTCTCTGATGGACTGAGCGACAAGCGCGCAGCCGAGATAGCCCATGGAACCTGCCTCGCCCATTACGAGTCTCTCGAGCTTTGCTCTGTCGTAGCTTGACAGACTTACTCTTGAGGGGCTGTAGCTGTAATCTGGATTTGAAATATCAATCAGGTAGCTTCCCGAATAACCCGAGTAGGAATTATCCGCTGCATATACCGAATCATCGTCATCGTCTTCATCGTAGGAAGCGATCTCAGCGTAAGAATCGTTGGAGTATGAAGACGCGTAGCTCTCTGCCTTTGCCGAGCTTGATGATTTGGAAGACTTGGTGGATTTTGCGGAGGACTCAGCCGAGGATGAGGATGAAGAACTGCTCTCTGCCTTTGAGCTTGCGCTTGACTTAGCCTCTTCCTTGGTATCGGAAACAGAGGTCTCGGTCTTTTTGCTGTCCTTTACAGCAGAAACGGTTTCTTTGCCGTTAGCCTTGGTGGTCTCCTGTGCGGCTGTGACAGCCTCGGTACCGTTTGTTGCGGTTACCTCTGCGCAGTTGTTGGTGATAACAGCCGAGAACTGATCGAGTCCGCCGATCGAGAATGAAGCGGCTCTGCTGTCCTCGTATGCGTCAACGTTGGGAGCAAGGGTTGTTGTGGGGATAACCAGAGCGGCGCATGCGAGAAGGCTTGCGCAAACCGCCGAGGCAATCTTAACGCCCTTGTGGCTCTTTGTATTTTTCTTTGCCCTTTCAGCGGGCTGTGCATATCTGCGTGTGTCACTTCCGTAGTGTTTTTTATTTGTAGCTCTCAAAAATTTTTCCTCCTTTGGAGTTGAGCGCCTTACCGCGTGCGCATATATTATGTATATATGTGCGCGGGTTTTAGAGACGGCGCTACGTCTTTAGTCGTTAAATTTTATCAAACACACAATTTCTAAGTGTATTAAAACACAAATAAAAATAAATTGCAAGTCGACCCCCGCTAAATGGGGTGTAACCTTTGTTACAAGCCTGTAACAACTCGCGTTTTTAATTTCTTAAGAAAATTATTCCTTGTGTAATATTCACAAAATTTATATCGTTTTGTAGTAGAATGCGCCGAATCTTTAGAAAGTAAAAAATTTCAATTTTTCCCGAAAAATAGCCGTTTTTTCTGCCTTTTTTCGGGTTTCGGCGTCTTGCAGGAAATTATTATCGTATCTTCGCCGATAAGCTTAATTTTCTCCCACGGAATAATATAATCTTCCGTTTTTCCGAATATTCCAAAGAAGAATATTCGTGCAAATATTACAAAAGCTACAACCGAGGATGATTTTGTATCCACAATTATGTCATCTACGTAACCAAGCCGCGTTCCGTCGATTTCGCTGATTACCTCCTTGCGGCGGAGGTCTGAAATTCTGCAGTTCATAAACATTCCTCCCGTTCTATTGATATGCGCGGAAGAATTGAGATATTCATTGACAATTCCCCTGTGATTTGATAAAATAAGCTTGAATAGAACCAAGGAGGTCAAGTTATGAAGTATGTATTTATGACCGACGTTTCCTGCGACCTTACCCAGAAGCAGGTTGACGAAATCGGAGTTGCCGTTATTCCCATGGAATTCCAGATTGAGGATAAGTGCTATATGCACTACCCCGACTGCCGCATGATGAAGCTCGACGAGTTTTACAATATCATTGACGAGGGCGCTTACCCCAAGACCACCCAGATCAATATCGACAGCTTTAAGCGCTATTTTGAGCAGTACCTCAAGGCAGGCAAGGACGTGCTCTACACGGGTATTCCCACCGGTCTCAGCGGCACCTTCAGCACATCGTGCAGAATCGCCGTTGAAGAGCTGAAAGAAAAATATCCCAAGAGAAAGATCATCGCTATTGACTCCGTTTGCGACTCCGCCGGACTTGGACTTCTTGTATACATGGCAGGCAAAAAATATCAGGAAGGCGTTACGATCGACGAGCTTGCCGATTACATCGATAGCGTTAAGGGCAGCATCGCACACTGGTTTGTGGTCGAAGACCTTGAGCATCTCAAGAGAGGCGGAAGGATCTCTGCTGTTGCGGCTACCTTCGGCAAGGCGCTCCAGATCAAACCGCTTATAAGCTGCGACGAGACCGGAAAGCTTCTTAACGTCGGCAAGATCAGAGGCAAAAGCCATGTTATCGACACACTCGTTAAGTACGTCAAGAGAGACGGCGAAAACCTCAAAAAATCGACCGTATTTATCGGTCACGCAAACAATCCCGAGCTTGCAAAGGAGCTTAAAAAGGCTATCAAGGGAATGTGCAAGGAAGTACAGCTCTGCGAAATCGGTCCCATCATCGGATCGCACGTAGGAAGCGGTATGATCGCCGTTGTTTTCCCCGGAAAGAGAAATCCGCAGGCTTAAAGCTTACATAAAGGCAAAAAATTACCCTCTCGTTCACAAACGGGAGGGTTTTGTTATGCGATTTTTAATCCGTACGAACGGTCTCCTGTTCCGCGACCGGGACAGCTTTTTTCTTTTTCGGAACTATTTCCACGATTTTACGGGTAACCTTAACGCCCTCGTAGCGTTTTTTGAAGGCGACCCTGCCGGTGAACTTTCTTCCGCAGCTCTTGCAGCTGAAATCGGAGGAAAAGCTCTTGTTGTGCAGTCTCCACTTCTTTACCCTGCGCATGGGGCTTCCGCATCGGTCACATCTGAATTTGAGCTGCGACTTATCGACCTCGGGGTCGTTGATATCGGTTATAAAGTGGTTCTTAAAGGTCATGCGCTCATAAAAATCCTCGCAGTCAGCCTTGAGGACGCTGTTCTCAAGCGGCGCGCTGCCGGCAACCGCCTTTAAGCACTTGAGGCTGAGATACGCGTCGGCAAAGGCACGGTGCTGTTCCTCCTCGGAAAAGCTGACTCCGAGCAATTCTGCGCACGCTCCGAGACCCATCTGATTTCCCTCATCGTAGCGGTCAAGCGCGCGTTCGCAGTACTCCTGCAAATCGCAGTAGCTTGTCAGAAAGGGAATATGATAATCGCCGGTAAAGAACGAGTAGTTCTCGATCAAAGCGTGAATATCCGAGGTGCCCCACGTTAAAACGGTGCTGTCGCCCAGAAAATCCGCGAAGCTCTCTGCGGCGTCAAGAAAACTGACTCCGTCCTGTTTTAATTCTGTAATAGAAATTTTAGTGAGCTGCTTTACCTTACCGTTCAGCTTTCTGCCGATTTTGGGCTTTACAAGCGAAGAGTAAGTGCTTTCTATGTTCAATTCATCATCCAGCCGCACGGCTCCGAACTCAATAATCTCGTTTACAAAGTGCTTGAGCTTGTAGCTGTAGGCTGAATTCCATTCCAGATCAAGAATTACGTAACTCATTTATTGCGGAACGCCTGCTTCATTCTCTGCTCCTTCGAGAGGATGCGCTTTCTCATGCGGATGGTCTTAGGCGTTACCTCAACAAGCTCGTCGTCCGCGATGAACTCAAGGCACTGCTCAAGCGACATAACGGTGGGAGGAGTGAGCTTGAGAGCATCGTCCGAGCCGGAAGCACGGGTGTTGGTGATATGCTTCTTCTTGCAGACGTTAACGGTGATATCCTCAGCCTTGGGGCTTGCGCCGACGATCATTCCCTCGTATACCGGCACGCCTGCGCCGATAAAGAGTCTGCCTCTCTCCTGTGCGGCGTACAGTCCGTAGGTAACGGTGTCGCCTGTTTCAAACGCGATGAGCGAACCCTGATGACGGGTCACGATCTCGCCCTTCCAAGGCTCGTAGCCATCGAAAACGTGGTTCATGATGCCGTTGCCGTTTGTGTCTGTGAGGAATTCGGGACGGTAGCCCATAAGACCTCTGGCTGGGATTTTGAACTCGATGTGGGTAACTCCGCCGTCGCGCGTTCCCATGTTTACAAGCTCCGCCTTACGCGAGCCGAGCTTCTCCATTACTGCGCCCACGTATGAATCGGGCACCTCGACAATGAGGAACTCGATAGGCTCGTGAAGCTTGCCGTCGATAGTCTTTGTGATTACCTGCGGACGGGAAACCTGGAACTCGTAGTTCTGACGGCGCATTGTCTCGATAAGAATCGAGAGGTGCAGCTCGCCTCTGCCGGATACCTTGAAGGTGTCGGCGCTGTCGGTCTCCTCAACGCGCAGCGCGATATTGGTTTCAATCTCCTTGAACAGTCTGTCGCGGATATTTCTGGAGGTTACGTACTTGCCCTCCTTGCCGGCAAACGGAGAATTGTTGACCATGAAATTCATGGTTACGGTAGGCTCGTCGATTTTTACAAAGGGAAGCGGCTCTACACAGTCGTTTGAGCAGAGGGTCTCGCCGATGTTGATATCCTGAATGCCGCTGATACATACGAGGTCGCCGAGGCTCGCTTCGTCGCACTCGATGCGCTTCAAGCCCTCAAACTGATAGAGCTTGCCGATGCGCACAGCCTTGGTGGTGCCGTCTGTGCGGCAAAGGGTCACGCTCTGACCGTTCTTGACGGTACCGCGCTCGACGCGGCCTACGCCGATTCTGCCGACGAAGTTGTCGGCGTCTATATTGGAAATGAGTATCTGCAAGCCCGCGTCGATTTCGCCCTCGGGAGCCGGGATCTCGTTGATGATAGCCTCAAAGAGCGGCTTCATGTCGGTTCCCTGCTCGTGGTAATCGGCGGTGGCATAGCCGTCGCGTGCGGAAGCGTAGATAACCGGGAACTCGAGCTGATCCTCGTCGGCGCCAAGCTCGATAAAGAGGTCGAGAACCTCGTCGACGACCTCCTCGGGACGCGCGCCGGGACGGTCGATTTTATTGAGGACGACAAGAGGCTTTTTGCCGAGGCCGAGAGCCTTTTTGAGAACGAAGCGGGTCTGCGGCATACAGCCCTCAAACGCGTCTACAAGGAGCACTACTCCGTCTACCATCTGGAGAATACGCTCGACCTCGCCGCCGAAATCAGCGTGTCCGGGTGTGTCCACGATGTTGATTTTGATATCGTTATACATTACCGCCGTAGGCTTTGAGAGGATCGTGATGCCTCTCTCGCGCTCGAGGTCGTTTGAGTCCATAACGCGCTCTTCTACGTTCTCGTTGGCGCGGAAAATGCCGCTTTGTCTGAGCATCTGGTCAACAAGCGTGGTCTTGCCGTGGTCGACGTGCGCGATGATGGCAATGTTTCTTAAATCGTTTCTAATACTCATTCTGATTACTCCAATAATCTTATTTTACTTACATCCCTACAATTATACCACCGCGATGGTGTGATTTCAACTTGTAAAATCAATCACCTTTTTTGCGTAAGCGGCAATTTTTTTGAGAGAATTTCCAAATCTGTCAGGTAAAAACAATATTTTGTGTACGCGGACGGATTTTTTGCTTTACAACAACGACAGATTGTTATATAATTGTCATGGTGTTACATTTTTATAATGATAACAAAACTACTCTTAATGGAGGTACATTTTATGGGCTATACTATCGCACAGAAAATCATTAAAGCGCACCTCGTGAGCGGCGAAATGAAAGTCGGCAACGACATCGGTCTCAGAATCGACCAGACCCTCACTCAGGACGCAACAGGTACAATGGCATATATCGAGTACGAGGCTATGGGTATTCCCAGAGTCAAGACCGAGAAAAGCGTTGCATACATCGACCACAACACTCTCCAGACCGGCTTTGAGAACGCCGACGACCACCGCTTTATTCAGTCCGTCTGCAAAAAGCACGGCATCTACTTCTCACGTCCCGGCAACGGCATCTGCCATCAGGTTCACCTCGAGCGCTTCGGCAAGCCCGGCAAGACCCTCATTGGCTCCGACAGCCACACTCCCACCGGCGGCGGCATCGGTATGCTCGCTATCGGCGCGGGCGGTCTCGACGTTGCAGTCGCTATGGGCGGCGGCGCTTACTACATCACCATGCCCAAGATGGTAAGAGTCAACCTCACCGGCAAGCTCTCTCCGTGGGTTTCCGCAAAGGACATCATCCTCGCGGTACTCAGAGTTATGAGCGTTAAGGGCGGCGTAGGCAAAATCGTTGAGTACGGCGGCGAGGGCGTAAAAACCCTGACCGTTCCCGAAAGAGCCACCATCACCAACATGGGCGCGGAGCTTGGCGCGACCACCTCCGTATTCCCCTCCGACGAGATCACAAAGGAATTCCTCAAGGCTCAGGACCGCGAGGAGGACTTCACCGAGCTGAGCGCTGACCCCGACGCGGTTTACGACGAGGTTATCGAAATCAACCTCAGCGAGCTTGAACCGCTTGCAGCATGTCCGCACTCCCCCGACAACATCAAGACGATCAAAGAGCTTGAGGGCAAGACCGTAGATCAGGTCTGCATCGGCTCATGTACAAACTCAAGCTACCTCGACCTCATGCGCGTGGCTTTCATTCTCAAGGGCAAGAAGGTTGCCGACAACGTTTCTCTCGCTATCGCACCCGGCAGCAAGCAGGTATTCAATATGCTCGCTCTCAACGGCGCGCTCGGCGATATGATCGCAGCCGGCGCAAGAATCCTCGAGAGCGCCTGCGGCCCCTGCATCGGTATGGGTCAGTCGCCCAACAGCAAGGGCGTTTCGCTGAGAACCTTCAACCGCAACTTCGAAGGCAGAAGCGGCACAGCCGACGGTCAGATTTACCTCGTTTCTCCCGAGACCGCCGCGGTTTCGGCTCTCAAGGGCGTATTCACCGACCCGAGATGCCTCGGCGAGGCTGCCGACATCGCGCTGCCCGAGAAGTTCCTCATCAACGACAACATGGTCATCGATCCGGCTCCCGTTGAGGATATGGACAGCGTTGAGATCCTCAGAGGTCCCAACATCAAGGAATATCCCAAGACCAGCCCTCTGACCGATTCGATCGAGGCTTCCTGCTCGCTCAAGGTGGGCGACAACATCACCACAGACCACATCATGCCCGCAGGCGCAAAAATCCTGCCTCTGCGTTCAAATATCCCGAAAATTTCCGAGCACTGCTTCACCGTTTGCGACAAGGAATTCCCCGCAAGAGCCAAGACCCTCGGCAAGAGCATTATTGTCGGCGGCGAAAACTACGGTCAGGGTTCCTCGCGTGAGCACGCGGCTCTCGCACCCCTCTTCCTCGGAGTCAAGGCCGTTCTCGTAAAGAGCTTCGCCCGTATCCACAAGAGCAACCTAATCAACGCAGGTATTCTTCCCCTCACCTTCAAGAACGCCGCTGATTACGACGAGATCAAGCTCGGCGATATGCTTGAGCTTCCCAACGTAAAGGCTGAGATCGCGGCGGGCGGCGACGTTACCGTTGTTAACGCGACAACAGGCAAGACAATCAAGGCAGACTGCGAGCTTTCCGACCGCACAAGAGCGATTATCCTCGCCGGCGGCCTGCTCGATTACACCAAGGAGAACAGCTAATGGAAAAGATTAAAATGATTACGCCGATCGTTGAGATGGACGGCGACGAAATGACCAGAATCATCTGGCAGCAGCTCAAGGATACGCTTATCCTCCCCTACGTTGACCTCAAAACCGAATACTACGACCTCGGTCTTGTTCACAGAAACGAGACCGACGATCAGGTTACGGTAGACGCGGCGAACGCTACCAAAAAGTACGGCGTCGGCGTTAAGTGCGCGACCATCACCCCCAACGCGGCGAGAATGGACGAGTACAACCTCAAGAGCATGTGGAAATCGCCTAACGGCACTATCCGCGCCATCCTCGACGGCACCGTTTTCAGAAGCCCGATCCTCGTAAAGGGCATCGTTCCCTACATTCCCACATGGAAAAAGCCCATCTGCATTGCCCGTCACGCTTACGGCGACGTTTACAAGAACACCGAAATGCGCGTTGAAGGCGGCAGCAAGGCTGAGCTTTGCGTTACCAAGCCCGACGGCTCTGAGGAAAGAAGCCTTATCTTCGACTTCAAGTCCGATGGCATTATTCAGGGCATGCACAATATCGACAAGAGCATTTCTTCGTTTGCGCGTTCCTGCTTCAACTACGCTCTCGACCAGCGCATCGACGTCTGGTTCGCGACTAAGGACACCATCAGCAAAACCTACGACCATCGCTTCAAGGATATCTTCGCCGAGATCTTTGAGAACGAGTACAAGGATAAATTTGAGGAAGCAGGCATCACCTACTTCTACACCCTCATCGACGACGCTGTTGCGCGCGTTATCCGCAGCGAAGGCGGCTATATGTGGGCGTGCAAGAACTACGACGGCGACGTTATGAGCGACATGATCGCGACCGCTTTCGGCTCTCTCGCGATGATGACAAGCGTGCTTGTTTCTCCCGACGGCATCTACGAGTTCGAGGCTGCTCACGGCACCGTTCAGCGCCACTACTACAAGCACCTCAAGGGCGAGGAGACCTCTACCAACTCCGTTGCGACCATCTTTGCCTGGACAGGCGCGCTCAAGAAGCGCGGCGAGCTTGACAAGCTGCCTGAGCTCAGCGCATTTGCCGAGAAGCTTGAGCAGGCTACGATCAAGACTATTGAGGACGGCGTTATGACCGGCGACCTCTACCTGATCTCTACCCTCGAAAACAAAACTAAGGTCAACACAGAGGATTTCCTCAAGGCTGTTAACGAGCGTCTTTCCGCAATGCTTTAATCCTCAAAAGGAGACACATGCGTATGTCAAAGAATGACAGCATTTCCATGTCGGTAATCAGGCGTTTGCCCAGATATTACCGCTTTCTCACCGAGCTCGACGAGCAGGGAGTTGACAGGATCTCATCCAACAAGCTCGCAGAGATCATGAACGTTACCGCTTCTCAGGTTCGTCAGGATCTCAACTGCTTCGGCGGCTTCGGTCAGCAGGGCTACGGCTACAGCGTCGGCCAGCTTAAAGACGAGATAAAGGGTATTCTCGGTCTTAACAACGGCTACAAGGCGATACTGATCGGCGTAGGCAACTTTGGCTCAGCGCTTGCCAACCACCTCAGCTTTGAAAAGCTTGGCTTTGAGCTTGTCGCCTGCTTTGACAACGATAAAAGAAAGGTCGGTCAGACTGTCGGCGAAATGGTTATCCGCCATGACGACGAGCTAGAGGATTACTGCAGCGGCAATCAGGTCGACACCGCTATTCTCTGTATTCCAAAAGAAAACGTCGAGGCTATTCTCGACAAGCTCTATTCACTCGGCATCAGAAGCTTTTGGAATTTCAGTCACTATGACATTTCCACACGCTACAGCGACACTGTGGTTGAAAATGTTCACCTCAGCGACAGGCTGATGACACTTTGCTACAGAATGAACCACAATTGACCCTACCCGGAGAAAAACAATGAAGCGGCTGTTCGGTACAATCGGATTGACATATCTGACTGTACTGGCGGTCGCCTTTTTTCTGCCGGAAACCACCCTTTATCTGCTTGCGGCAGGCTTTTTGCTTCTTGGCGGCGGTATTGCCGCCGTGATAAAAAACTGTAAAAACGGAAAAACAGTCCTGCTTGCAGGAGCTTCGATGGCTTTGGCTACGATAAGTATATTTCTTTTCCGGAATTATATTTATCAGCCCGTCATCGATAAATATTCTGATACGGAAATATCTTTTAAGGGATACATCTGCGACAAGGTGATAATCGCAGGAAAAACCTATACCGTTGAGCTGCAAGCCGAGGAGATAAACGGCGAAAAGTCATCGGTAAAGATACATCTGACCGGAACAGGCGACTTTGAGCCGGAGGATTTCGACCGCGTTGAGGGCAAGCTTTTTGTTTACGCAAATAAAAACGAAAACCTGATAAGCAAGGGATTTTTCCTCAGCGCGTCACCGGACGACGGATACGAGCTTAAAGCCACCGGAGAAAAGCATTTTTCGCTGTACAATCTCGCGGTTAAGGCGAGGGACAAATGCAACACCGCCCTTACCCGACTGTTGAACCGCAAAAGCGGCGCGCTTTGCAAGGCTATTTTGCTGGGCGACAAGTACGGACTCAGCAAAGAGACAAAGCATGACTTTCAGCGTGCAGGCACCTCGTTTCTGATTGTTGTTTCGGGAATGCACCTCTCGATATTATGCGGATTTCTTGTGCTTATTCTTAAACGGACGCGGCTTCCGAGACTGCTGAGGTGCTCGATCATTGTTGCCTTTGTAATTATGTTTTCCGCGATAACGGGATTTCCGCGCTCGGTCATCAGAGCAGGAGTAATGGTTATTCTCGCGTACTGCGGAAACGTGCTGCGACGGCAAAAGGACGGTCTGAACTCTATCGGCATTGCAGCCTTGATTCTGGCTCTTCCAAATCCGTTTGTCGTCGGAGACTTGGGCGTACTCATGACTTTTTCAACAACGCTCGGCATCATCCTTTGGGCGCCGCACTTAATCAGATTTATGCAGCGTGTGATTCATTTTAATTCAATTAAACTGCGGCTTGTGCGAAAACCCGTAGATTTAATAATCAATTTGATCGCGGTTTCGGTTTCAGCCGCTCTGTGGGTAATGCCGGTTCAGACTTTGTTTTTGAACAGGATCAATCTGCTCGTCATTCCGTTATCGGTAATCACCTCTCCCATTGCTTCGGTTATTCTGATTCTGTCGCTGATTCTGATTTTGCTTTACTACATTCCGTTTATCTCGGTACTCACAAAACCGCTTTCAGCCGTGATGAACTTCCTCTGCGGCTTGCACATCGACATCAATTCACTTGGCGCGGCGATTCCGTTCAGCTCCGTAAAAGCAAATCAGCCGTTTTACCTGATTTGGCTGTTTTCGACCTGTGCGCTCGTCGCGGCAGGATATATTATCAGCGCCGGAAAAAAATATATTGTTTTTTCTATTATCACTTCTGCGGCAATTCTCGGATTCGGTTGGTCGGTTCATATTCTCACCGATACGCACCCGACCGAGGTTTATCTTAATCAGAGCTTTCACGGACTGACCGCCGCTGTGAGCAAAAACGGCAGTCTCTCGGTTCTGTGCTGCGGCGGCAACGGCACGTACAACGACATAATTCTCGACGACCTGTACGGCTACAGCGGAGTTATCGACAACGCCGTGATTCCGAACCGAATAAACTATTCCTCGTACCTGACTATGCTCAGGGAACACTTTGATTTAAAATACATTGTTGCTAATCAGAAATTCGCGGAGGAGATACCCGAGGACGCCGACCTAGAAATGCCAAGCGGAAGCAAAATCACCCTCGTGCTGAACAGCGATACCTCAGACGAGGTGATGAATATTGACGGTATTCTTTACCAGTACCTGACCGTCGGAGATACCACTCTCCTCTTTGTTCCGCACTACGGAGATATAGAAAAGCTGCCCGCTCAGTACCGGACAGCCGATTATATCGTTATGGATTTTGTTTCGTATCACGCTGAGCTGCTGAACTGCAAAACGCTGATCTACACCGGGCGGCAAAACAAGCGGTACGCGAAATACAGGGAGCTTTTGAGAAGTATTTCCGATAATTTTATTCCGCTGAAAAAACAGAGTATTTGTTTAAAAATGAACGAAGGGCGCTGAGTGCGCCCTTCAATTATTTATCCTTCTTTGCAGCGTAATCTTCAACCTTTTTGATGAGGTCGTTTGTTTCATACAGCTCAATTTTTTTGTTTTTTGTGTTCTGCTTAAATCGGTAGTCGGTGTAATCGTAGAACTTATACCAGAAATCAACAGCCTCGTTCCACTGCTTTTCGTTTTTCTCGTCAAGAACGGTTTTCTGAACCTTGTACTTGTCGGTGATAATCTTGCCGAAGTAGTCGGTGAATTTTACCGAGCCGTAGATGTTGAGGTGATCGTGGTTGTAGTAATCATCTGTGGAATAAGACATCGCGGTTGAGTCGCGCTCAAAGTTGATGTAATTAAAGCCGTATTCGCTGATAATATCAAAGGCTCTGTTGCCGCGGGTAAAACGCTTGTAGGTCTCCTGCTTTACAATATGCGGAAAACGTACAAACAGCAGATTGTTGTAATTCTGCTCCTTGCAGTAGTCGAGGAACTCGCGGAGGAATACCTCGTAACGCGGCTCAAGGTCGGTACGGGATTCGTCGTTCGGCAACTGGGAATTGTAGACCTTTTCGTCTATCTTAAGCGTCTGCGCGGTGGTTTTGAAGCCCTTGAGGTAAGAATAGCCGCGTAGATCCTGAGTGATACGAGAGGTCATCTTGTTCCAAGGCTCGGGATAGTCGTTCCATACGCCGTGGTATTTTAATATTGGGAAATAGAACTCGCGTCTGCCGAGGTCGCGGACCGCCGGAGTGCTCTCGATGTACTCGATCTTGTTGCCGTTGAGCGGAACGTTGTCGATATAGTTGCGTATACTCGACTCCTTCTCCTCGTTGTCCGTGCCGTAGAGGAAGCAGTTGATCTCAATAACGATCAGCTCGGGAGTCTGGGTGCGCTCCATCTCCTTGATCTGCGTTTTCATTGCAGCCGCCGTGCTTGATGCCGTGGCGTAAGGAAAGCTGGTAATGCCGTATTTTTCATACAGCAGCGCAGGCGATATTCCCGAATACATCTCGCTGGAGCCGATCATCGCAACGTCAATGGTCTCCTTGTCCTCGATATAAAAGGCGTCGAGACGAAGCCTGTTTGCGTCGTGGTGGCAGAGTACGTACTCCTGCAATACGCCGATAACCAGCGCCGACAACAGAAAGAAAGCCGTTAATTTAATTGCTCTTGTAATGTATAGCTTTTTCTTCATAAATACACTTACCTTTTGAAATTGCGGAATCAATGATTTTACCGCGTGCTTCACTCACAATAATTTTGCAAGCGAAGCTGCACCTAGAACTGGGCGTAAACGAAATCCGCCGCGCTGTAGCCGGAGCCGTAAATGCCGAATACAACGATTGAGATAAGGCAGACAAACAGCAGTGCAAAGCGCAGTATAAACGGCTTTTTGTCCAGCATATGGCGAATATCGAGACCGTCCTTCGCGCGCTCCTGAATAACGCTGGCGATAAATATGATCAAACCGCCGATGAGCACGACGAGGTAGTCCTTCTTGCCCAAACCGAGGTCGCTTATCTGGCTGTAGCCGAGCTTGAAGTTCTGGTTAGTGAAGAACAGCCAGAAGGTGCGCATAGCCTGCGAGAAGGAAGGCGCAACGTCGAACACGTAGCCGACGAGGACTATCAGGAAGGTGCGGAACATCTGGAAGAGCATAAAGGGAATGTTGGTGTCCTTTATGTGCAGCTTGTCCTTCGCGCTGATAAACAGCGGCTCGAGAAGGATGCTGACCATGATGATCAGACCGTTCCACGCACCGAATGCGACATACTTCCAGCTTGCGCCGTGCCATATACCTACTACGAGGAATACGATCAGCGAGGCTACGCTGGTGGGAAGTACCTTTGAGATATGCGCGCCTGCAGCGGTTTTGCCAAAGCGCGTGCCCTTCATCTTCTTGCTCGCGGTGATGAACGCGTTGGACATAGCCACGGGATAGAAGAGGTAGTTTTTGAGCCATGCGCCGAGCGAAATATGCCAGCGGCGCCAGTACTCGTTGATTGAACGCGAGAAGTACGGACGCTTGAAGTTGTCTATCATATCAACGCCGAAAATCTGAGCGACGCCTCGGGAAATATCGATACCGCCCGAGAAGTCGGCGTAAAGCTGCAGTGCATACAGCAAAATCGTAAAGGTCAGGGTTGTGCCGCCGAACTTGTTGAATTCGGCAGTGACCGCCGTAATCGGGATAACCGCGCGGTCG
Organism: uncultured Ruminococcus sp.; assembly: GCA_902765625.1. Lineage (GTDB taxonomy): Bacteria > Bacillota > Clostridia > Oscillospirales > Acutalibacteraceae > Ruminococcoides. The sequence continues at coordinate 14,285 of CACXAO010000025.1, forward strand.
GCGATAACGAGCTTCTTGAAGAAGCCCCACATAATAAGCTCGCAGCCGTGCTTGAAGCGTGTAAAGTCAAAATCGTGACCCTCAAAGAGCTGAACAGCAAGCTGATCGTAGATGCTGATAGGTCCCTGAATGATCTGAGGGAAGAACGAAACAAAGAGCAGCAGCTTGAGAGGGTTCTTCTGTGCCTCGGTCTTTTCGCGGTACACGTCGACGATATAACCCATCGACTGGAAGGTGTAGAACGAAATACCGAGAGGCAGAATGAGCTTAAGACTCGGCGCTGAGAAATCCAGACTGAACGCGCCGAGAATGTCGTTGAGGCTGCCGGCAAAGAAGTTGTAGTACTTCAAAAACGCGAGGATGCCAAAGTTGAGAAGCAGCGCAAGAGTCATGATAAGGCGCATGCGCACCTTGGTCTTGTTCTTGTACTTCTTTTTATCGTCGCGGCTCCACTCGCTCTTGTGCGCCTTCAGCACAGCCTTGGACTTGGCTGACGCCTTGCTCAGCCACAGTGCGATCAGATAGGTGCTCAGCGTTGTAAAGAGCATGAACGCTCCGAGCTGATAGCTCCATGTGCAGTAGAAAAAGATGCTCGCCGCAAGGAGCACCGTCCAGCGGTACTTCTTGAACGGAAGAACAAAATACACCAGCGCGGTAGCCAGCACAAAGAAAATAAAGTTTAATGATGTATAGGTCAAAATAACATCTCCTATGTAGGGGTGTCGTAAACAAAACGCAAGCTTGAAGTTGCCCAAAAAAGGACAACCTCAAGCGTAGTTAATATCAAGGGGTGTTGAATACGTCGGAGTAGAGTCTTTCGCGGAGAACGGTGAGTCCGTCCTTCTCTGAATAGACCGAGATAACCGGCATTTCGCGGCTGAGGAAAATCGCCATGCCCTCCATCGCGGAATACGCGCCTGTTCTGGTGAACACGAGGGTGTCGCCGATTTCGAGAGTGTCAAACTCTGCCGCTCTCGCAAGGATATCGTTGGTGGTGCAGAGGCTGCCGCAGAGAGTCCACGGTGCCACGCTGCCCGAAGCTTCGTTTTCCTTGAGGTGAAGTATAACGGGAATCTGCATTCCCTGAAGCTGACCGTCGTACTTGAGCTGGTTAAGTCCGCCGTCCACAATAGCGTAGTTAACGCCGTAGCAGGTTTTGACGTCGATAACCTTTGTGAAGTAATAACCGCAGGGTGCGGCGAAGAATCTGCCCATTTCGACGGTGAGGTCGGCGATTTCGCCGATTTCGCGGATTCTGGGAGCAATATCGGCAAGTCTAGCCGATTCAAGCTCGTCCGCATTCTCGTCAAAGTAGTCAACCGCAAGTCCGGTGCCGTACTCAAGGCGCTGCACCGTGAAGTCAAGCTCGTCCTTGATTTTGCGAACAAGCTCCTCGAGATAATCAAGCTCGCGGAGGATCGGCTTTGCCTTGCGCTTCTGAGTGCCTGTGAAATAGTGGATACCCACGATCTCAACGCCCTCGTAATCTGCGCGGTTGCGGATCAGGTCGAGAACATCGCCCTCCTCCATACCGAACTGGCTGCCGCCCTTTACGTCGGTAACGCGGAGCAAAACGGGAAATACCTTGCCTCTGCTGAGCGCGGCTTCGTTGATAAGCTGCAAATGCAGAAAGCTCTCGGCGGTGAAGGTACCGACATTGTCGTCGGCTGCGCGTTCAACGTCCGCTTTGGTCTTGTTGACGCCCGAGAAGATGATTTTGCTGACGTCGACGCCTGTTTTTTCGCAAATCGTAAGCTCGCCGGGACTGCAAACCTCGATTTTGTCGATGGTATCGGGCAGTCTGCCGAGCAAAAAGGCGTTTGCTTTAATCGAGAAGCACAGTCCAACGTTGTCGCCGAACTGTTCGCGGATCAGCGCCGCGCGGGCGTTGAAGGCGTCGAGGTCGTAAACGTAGGAGGGTGTTCCGAGCTGAGAGAGTATTTCTCTGAGTTTATTCTCGTTCATATTATTCATCCTGAAGCTCTTCAATCAGCGCGAGCATTGCCTTTGCGGAGTTGAAGTTGTCGGGTACGAGGTTGTTGGGCTTGATTTCGATGTCAAAAGCGTCGTTAAGCTCGCCGACAAGCGCAACGATATCAAAGGAATCGAGAATACCGTCGGTGATAAGCGCGGTTTCGTTCGCAAAGTCAACGTCTGGTCTGAGTTCTTCCAAGATTTCCATTAATTCATCCATCATAACAATTTCTCCTTCAAAATAGATTATTTAAAATATGTTTTTAAGGTCTGCATATCTATCTTGCCGTTAGGCAGCGTCGGAAGCTTGTCGAGATTGACGAGCTTTCGGGGAACCATGAATGCAGGCATGTTCTTTCTGAAATAAAGCACAATATCCTTTGAGGTAGCGTCGCCTGTATAGAACAGGTAGAGGTGCTCCTTAGGCTTATTGTAGAGCGAGCAGCAATCGGTAACGCCTTCAACCTTGCGCGCGGATTCTTCGATTTCGCCAAGCTCGATGCGGTGGCCGAGGTGCTTGATCTGTCTGTCCATTCTGCCGTGGAAATGCAGAATGCCGTCCTCATCAAAGCTTCCGAGGTCGCCTGTGCGGTAAATCAGCTCGCGGTAATTGGAGTTAAGCGGATTCTGGATAAACGCCTTCTCGGTATAAGCGGCGTTGCCGTAATAACCGAGCGCGAGGATTGGTCCGCTTACGCAGATCTCACCTGTTTCACCGGTCGCAACGGGCTTGTTGTCCTCGGTGAGAAGCGTGACCTTATAGTTATCGTACGGGGTGCCGATGGGCAGAACGGTATCGTCGTCGACCTTCTCCTTAACCACATAGTAGGTGCAGGATGCGGTTGCCTCGGTGGGACCGTACTGGTTGACATAGAGCACGTCGGGGAGGTTTTCCTGCCAGATTTTGAGGTACTTGCAGGGCATAACCGAACCGGAGAAGCAGAGCTTTTTGAGGTATTCGGGCTTGAGCACGTCAAACGCGCCGAGCTTTGCCGGAAGCTCTACGCCGGCTACGCTCCAGCAGAGAGCTGTGATTTTCTCTCTGTTGAGGGTTTCAAAGAGCGCGGTGGGTACCGCGAACTCGTTCTTGGGGATTACAAAGGTCGAAGCGCCGCGGCTGATCGGGAAGTAAATATCTCTGATCGCGGCGATGTAATCGAGCGGCGACTGGTTGCCCAGAACGTCGGTGTCGTTGATATCGAGCACCTTGCTTACGGAGTCGATATATGTCATCAGGCTCTGGTGAGAGGTGATAACGCCCTTGGGCACGCCTGTGGAGCCGGAGGTGAAGATAACATAAAGCGGAGAAGTGCACACAAGGCTCTTCTCTCTCTGTCCGAGAAGCTCGTCCGACGCGGGATAGTCGATGATATCCTCCATCACAATGATGGTTCCGCGGAAATCAAGTCCCTGAGCGATATCGAGGTGCGCCTTGTCTACGAGCATGAAATCAGCCTTGATAACGCCGAGGATCTGATTCAGGCGCGTTACGGGCATATCGCCGTCCATAGGCGCATAGAAGCAGCCTGCTCTGACTGCGCCGAGGAAGCATGCGGGCGTGAAAATGTGTCTGCCCGACATAACCACTACAGGCGAACCGGCGGGAACAAGACGCGCGAGGTAGGTGCCGATCGAACGGGTGAGCTCATTAAACTGACGGAAGGTCAGCGAGTTCTCATTGTCCTTATAAGCGACTTTGTCGCCATATTTTTCCACTGCGGAATTAAGTCTGCAAAGTACCGAAGTTTCCATAATACTCCCTTTTTGTAACAAAGTTGTTTCCGTTTTGTCTTTTTATTCACTAAATATTATAATATAACGAAGTCAAATGGTCAAGCATTTAATTGATTTTTTAAGAGAATTTGGCAATTTTCTAAATGGTTACAATACGCGAAACCTGTTTTTGTTATTGTTACCAAAAACAGCGCGTATTATTTGTCTGTATTCACCAATCAGAATCACTTAAAAAATTGATACACCTGACATTTAAGCGTGCCGTTGTAGAGCTTTCGGCGTTTGTCGGCACGTCTGCCGAAAATTTTCTCAAAATCGTCGTCCGGTGTGATAATCGTATAGCTCTTTCCCTTTTCGCGGCGGAACTTCTCTCCCATTGTTTTGTACAGCTCCTCAGCGGCGCGCACGTCAAGCAAACGCTCTCCGTAGGGCGGATTGGTGATGACGGTTTCAAACCCGTCAGAGAGTCTGAAATCGCGGATGTCGCGCTTCTCGAAGGTAATATACTCCCCTACTCCAGCGAGCTCCGCATTGTGAGCGGCGGTTTCCAGCGCTCCGCGGTCGATGTCGCTGCCCAGCGCGCTGAAAGTGATATCGCTGCGGATTTTCTCTCTTGCCTCAGCCTTGGCGCGTTCAAACGCCTCCTTGGGAACGCAGCTCCAGCGTTCGCAGGCGAAATAGCGGTTCATGCCCGGCGCGATGTTCTTTGCCTTCATAGCCGCTTCAATCAGAATCGTTCCGCTGCCGCACATCGGGTCGCGGACAAAGTGGTTTTGCCGCACACGCGCAAGCTCCGCCATTGCAGCCGCGAGGGTTTCCTTTATCGGGGCGTCGTTGGAATCCGCGCGGTAGCCTCGCTTATGCAGACCGGCGCCCGAGGTGTCGAGCAAAATGCTGACCCGGTCTTTCATTATCAAAAACTGAATCTGATGCACCGGACCCGTTTCCTCGAACCACGAGAGCAGGTAACGCTCCGACAAACGCGAGACAACCGCCTTTTTGACTATTTTCTGGCAGTCGGGAACGCTCATCAGCTTTGAGCTGAGGCACCTGCCCTTGACGGGAAAGGCGTCGCTCATGCCGATGAAATTCTCCCATTCAACCGCCTTTACGCCCTCAAAGAGCTGCTCAAAGGTGGTTGCCTCAAACTCGGCTAAGAGTATGTGGATTCTCTCGGCATAGCGTGAATTGACGCTTGCCTTCGCGAGAGTATTGAAATCTCCCTCAAAGAGCACCCTGCCGTTTTCGGCGCGGACGTTCTCTATACCGAGAAATTTCAGCTCGTTTGCGCAGATACCCTCAAGTCCGAAGATACACGGCGCTGAAAATGTGAGCTTCATATTTTTTGCTCCTTACTAAAGAAAAGGGGCGGATAACCCGCCCCGTGAGAATATTCTTACCTGTTACGACGGCTCTAATACGCCGTAGTTGCCGTCCTTACGCTTGTAAACAACATTGATGTCGTTTGTTTCGGCGTTACGGAACATAAAGAAATCGTGGTTAACCATGTTCATCTCGAGGATAGCTTCCTCTATGGTGAGCGGCTTAACGATAACCTGCTTGGTGCGGACAACCTTGTACTCATCCTCAACCACTGCCTCTTCGGCGGTCATTTCGGCGATGATGTCATTCAGGCTGCCGGTTTTGATGCGCTTTTCAAGACGGGTCTTGTTCTTGCGAATCTGCCTCGTCATGATATCTATTACCCGATCGAGCGCGTCGTTCATCTCGGGCATAGTGCTCTCTGCGCGGTATACCATCGCCTTGTCGCGGATGGTCATTTCGACAGTCTGACGGTTCTTTTCAAGGGTGACAACCACATTTACAACCGCTTCCTCGGAGAAGAGCTTTTTGAATTTCTTCAGCTTCTTTTCGACTCTCTCCTTGAAGTTGTCTCTGAGGTTAACTTTTCTTGCTGTGTAGACGATTCTCATAAAATTGCCTCCCTTATTAAATTTTCCTGTATCTCAGCGTTTATGCAACGCCTGATTTGCCTTATCTTCTGCCGTTGCCGTTGCCTCTGCGGCTGTAGCCCCGGCTCTCTCCTCCGCGCTTGAGGTCGCTCATCTTATCCTCGCTGGTCTGCTTGAAGCGCGACATCATATCCTCAAAGGTAGAGGGCGCGCTCTTGCGTGAGCTCTGCCACTCGTAATCTCCCGGAGAGGTTACCGGCGGCGCCGGCTTATAGGGCTGTCGGGGTGCGCTGTGCTGGTCCCTGGGCTGCTTTGGTCCCCTGGGCTGCTTCTTCTGCTGATCCTTTGGCAGTGCCTGCTTGATGGAAAGACTGATTTTTCCGTCGTTCATCGAGAGCACCTTGACCTTGACCGTCTGACCGACCTTTACAAAATCGCCGATCTCGTTGATAAAGGTGGGCGCTACCTCTGAAATATGTACCATACCCGTTTTGGAATTCGGCAAATCTACAAACGCACCGAATTTTGTGATTCCCGAAACCTTACCCTCGAGAATCATTCCGACTTCAATCGCCATAAATTGTTTTTAATCCGAAAGCTCCTGCCCGGTGTAGCCGCGTACCTTTTCGATGTAATTCGACTGGATCTCAACTACGTTGATCTGCTGCTGCAGCTCGCTGAGCTCAGCGCGCTTTTCGGCTATCCGCACGTTCTGATTAATAATGGTGATTACCGCATAGAACGCGAAGCCGATTGCCGCGGCATAAAGCAGAAGATAACGCCATTTGCGTTTCTTCTTGACCGGTGCTACCTCCTGGGGTCCCTCTGCGGAAGCCGCTTTGGAAGCGCCGGTTGCCTGTGCCTTTTTAGTGGCGGGCTTATTCTTTTTCAATGCCATATTCATTTCCTTTATCATCAAAATTGTTGCATACTTACTTTTTACCTCTTACATTATACAATATCTTGCGGCAGATTTTCAATAGCTTTTTTGCAAATAATTTTGATTTTCTTAAAATTTTGTTTAGTATTTTCCGACAAAGGCGAACCGCAGGGCTATAAAGGATAAAAACAAGCCTTCCTACGCTGAAACGGTATGCTGCAAATCCGACTGCGGCTCCGGCGAAGATGTAAAAGCGCACGTATCCCTGAATAAATCCGACCGAAAACAAAAAGCAGGCGACGGCGCTCACGAGCATAAACAGCATATCCAGCACGAAAACCGCCGCCCTGCCCGGAGAAAAGGTATAGCGGACAAACTTCAGCGCTCCGTAAAACACCCCTAGTGCCGCGCCGAGTACCATTGACCACAAAAACGCGCCCGACTGCTGGGCAAAGCTAAGTTCCATGTCTACTTAAACAGACGTGACAGCTTTGACTGTCTGCTGTCGCCGCCGAAATACTGCAGTGAGTTGATTTTTCCGTCGACCGACACGTCTCCCGTTTCGAGATTCAGCTTGTCGATATGCAGATTACTTCCCTTTATTATCAGGGTTCCGTCTACGGTGCGCACAGAAACGGTCTCCTCGTTGAAGCCGTTTACATCCTCGGCGCCCGTTATCGCGAGATTTTTGCGGCTGTCGAGCATTAGCGTATGTTTTTTCTTTACCGGTTCCATAAAAATAACCTCCGTACTGACGATACATTTCAGTATACGGAGGTTAAACTCAATTTATGACACGGGACTGTACATTGTATCGGCGTCCTCCTTGCGGACGACCTCTTTGACCTCGGTGACCTTTACCTTGACGCTTCTCGCGCCGAGGGTGATTTCGATCACGTCGCCGACCTTTACGTCGTATGATGCTCTGGCGATTTTGCCGTTTACGGAGATTTTTCCGGCGTCGCATGCCTCGTTTGCAACGGTTCTGCGCTTGATAAGACGCGAAACCTTCAGGTATTTATCTAATCTCATTCCGACTCCTTAAAGCAAAAAGAGCCTTGCGGCTCTTTTGACGAAAGCAATTACTTGTTTACGATATCCTTGAAGCCCTTGCCTGCCTTGAATGCGGGAACCTTGGAAGCGGGAATCTCGATGGAATTGCCGGTTCTGGGGTCTACGCCTGTTCTGGCATTTCTCTGGCGCTGCTCAAATGTGCCGAAGCCTGTGAGCTGAATCTTGTCGCCCTCTGCAACTGCGTTGATGATTGTGTCAATAGTAGCGTTGATTGCCTTCTCGGCATCCTTTTTTGAAAGACCGCTCTGCTCCGCAACAGCGGCGATGAGATCTGTTTTTTTCATCTTCAATTACCTCCATAAATCTTTTGTTTTTGAATATGCTTAACTTCCTCCCAAAGGGAATCAAGTTGCGTCATTGATGCTTCCTTAACGTCTATGCCCTGCTCCTTCGCGAGAGCCTCAAGCATAGCGAAGCGTGTGATAAACTTGTCGCAGGCTTTATACAGCGCGTGCTCGCTGTCGATTTTCAGGAAACGCGAGACGTTTACAACGGTGAAAAGCACGTCGCCGATCTCCTCCATCTGGTTATCGGCGTTGCCCAGCGTTATCGCCACGTTAAGCTCGTTGCACTCCTCGGTAAGCTTGGTCATCGCGCCCTCTGCGTCGTCCCAGTCAAAGCCGACCTTTGAGGCCTTTTTCTGGATCTCTTCGCTGCGCATAAGCGCGGGAAGCGCACGGGAAACACTGTCCATCGCCTCGGAATAGGTGGTCTGCGACTTGGTTTTCATCTTAACGGCGTCCCAGTTCGAAAGCGCCTGATTGGCGTCCTCAGCGTTCTTGTCGCCGAAAACATGGGGATGGCGGACAATCAGCTTTCTGCAGATACCGTCGCACACGTCGCCGATATCAAAGCTGTTTTCCTCTCTCTCCATTTCGCAGTGGAGCGCTACCTGAAGCAGTACGTCGCCGAGCTCTTCTTTGAGAAGCGCCTTGTCGTCGTTATCGATCGCCTCAATAGCCTCATAGGTCTCCTCAATAAAGTTGGAGCGTATAGACTTGTGCGTCTGTTCCCTGTCCCAGGGACATCCGTCCGGGGAACGGAGAATTTTGACAATCTCAATGAGGTCGTCAAAGTTATATTTTTCTTTTATCGGGTAATCCATATTATTTCTCCGAATACAGCGTGTTTTTGCCCACAGTATTCTATTTTAACCAATTAAGTGTAATTTTTCAAGTGTTTTTGCGATTTTTTCGCCTTTTGGTAAAAAGCGCACCTCTTTAGCGGAAAATGTTCGCAATATTAGTAAAATTGCGATATAAACAATAACCGCAGCAATAATAGCAAGAATTGTGCTAAGACGGTGGTTCATTTTTCCCTCGAGGAAGGCGTTTGCAAAATACGCCGCCGCTGCACATCCAACCGCCGCAATAAGCGGTTTTACGGTTGTTGACAGGAAGTCCGGAACCACCTTTGAATGCTTGATCAACAGGTACATTCCCGCTACGCAGATGATCGCGTAGGAAATCATCGAACCGGCGGTCGCACCCTGAATATTGATTTCGGGAATGCTTACAAACACCCACGACGTGCCGATTTTAATAAGCATGCAGATCGTGTAGAGTATCATCGGCAGCTTTACCTTGCCGATACCGTTGAGCATGCTGCAGATCGGGGTGATGATCGCCGTAAAAATAGTCGTGATTCCCATCAGGGTAAGCACGTTGCCGCCTACCTCCACGATATCGCGGCTCGCGTAAATAAAGCCCATTATCGGGTGCGCAAGCACGCAGAGTCCGAACGCCATAGGCAGCGTGAACATCATCGTCATTTTCAGAACGGTATCAACCGAGCTTTTAAGCTCCTTCTTGTCGCCCTTCGTCCATGCGCTGGTAACGTTAGGCATGGCGCTTGAGCCGAATACCTGAGTAACTGCGGTGACAAGCTGCATAAGGGTAAGCGACGAGCCGTAGCATCCCCAAAGGCTGGTGTGAATTGTCGGCGCAATATCCTTGAAGCCGTAAAATACCTCGCGCGGATAAAAATCGTGATACTGGCGGTACAGCGAATCGGCATTGTTCTGAGCAAGTCCGAAAAGCACGTTCTGAATAATGACCGCGTCAATCAGCGAACCGATGCTCATTACAAGCGCGCCGCCGACTATGGGAAGCGCGGTGCGGATGATTATACCCAAGGTTTCCTTCTGACGTCTCGCGGTGACGGAGTTCTCGAAAAACTCTTTGGGAATTCCGTCGCCGCCGATTTTGTATTTCAGAATCAAAAAAATACTTGAGCAAAGGCTTGCAAGCGAGATTCCGCAGATGTTGCCTGCCACAGAGAAGGCGAGGATAGTATTCTGCGCCTCGTTGATGTCGCGCAGCTCGAACCAGAGAAAAGCTCCGGTCTCCTTATAGTGAGCCATGCCGAAATACATGATCGTGTAGGCGAACGCAGCGCCCAGCACGAGCTTTACAACAGCCTCGATAACCTCGGAAACCGCTGTCGGGAACATATTGCGCTGTCCCTCAAAGTAGCCGCGGTAGATTGAGGCTATGCAGCCAAAGAGCACCGTCGGCGCCAGTGCGAGCATCGCGTAGATCGAATACGGCGACTTTACAAACTGGAACGCGTAAGGAAAGCTTATCAGCATAAGTCCTATGGTGCAGACGAGTCCGACCACCAAAAACAGCGGGATTGAGACCCTGTGTACCTGCTTTACGTCCTTATACCTCTCCTCCGCCATATTTTGGGAGATCATGCGCGATATCACGATCGGCAGACCGCCCGTGGCGACGGTGAAGATAACGCCGAATACCTCGTAAGCATTGTTATAGATGCCCATTCCCATCGAGGCAAGGCTCTGTCCGAACATGGAGTAGATGTTGGTGAGGATGACCTTGTCGAGGACTCCGAACACCTTGACAACCACCATGCTGACGGTAAGTATCGCGGCGCCTTTTACAAAGGTCTGCGAGGCGCTTTGGCTCGCGTTGGCAACCGCGTTATATTTTTTTGACAAATTGAATCACCTTATAAATCAGATTCGGTTACTCAGCGGCTCATTCCGCTGTCTCGGTCACTGCCTCGGCAGCAGCGTCGGCTGCTTCCTCAACTGTCTGAACAGCTGCAGGCGCCTCTGCTTTTTCAGCGGTAACAGGCTCGTCGTCCTCAAGCTTTGCGCCGCAGATGTTGCAGTAAATGGAGTTTCTGGGGATTTTAGCCTCGCACTGAGGGCACTTCTTCTGGTTCTTTACGGAATCGATATGAGCGTTGATGATGTCGAGGTTCTCCTTGAGCTCCTTGACGTCGGCAACGAGCTGAGCGATTTCAGCGGAGGTATCAACGCCGAATACCTCTTTTTTGTAGGTATACTTACCGATATCGCGGAGCTTCTTGTTGATCTCGCCGCGGATCTCGGCTGCGGTAATCTTGTGCTTGGAGGTGTCGTAAACGGTTGACGCCTTCTTTGAAACAACGGCTGCTGCCGCCTTGGCATTAACTACTACGTCGTCAAAAATTTCATCGAATTTTCCCATAATAATCACCTTTCTGTTAAATCTTGGGCTATGCCCGTTTTATATTATCAAATAGTATAGCACTATTTAATATTTTATTCAATGGTCTATTTGCCGTAAAAGCCTGATATATCGGCTTTTCTTTTAAGGATTTCGTCAAATCGGTCTATATATTCATACGGAAATTTGAAGTTAAATATCCGTTTGAGATAGCCTGTTTGCTGATTTTTCAGCTTTGTCACGCCTCCGCACCCGCATGCGAGTATCGTATGGGTCTCGTCCATTACATATACGTTGTACAGACTCTCGCAGCCGCGCTTTGACCAGCCTACGTTTTCGAGGTTGCCCACCATCCGCGTCTGGCGGTAGAGGTAGTACGGAATATATTCGCGCTCTGTCAGCCGCTTTTTGGCATACGCAAGCATTTTCCGCGCCGCCTCAGCTTCGCCGCGGTCGAGGGTCTTGCCGTCCTGAGTGAGTGTTGACGCGCGCTTCATGCAGAGCGTATGAACCGTTACGCACTCGGCGTCAAGACGAAGCATATCGTCGAGAGAACGGGCAAAGCTCTCCGGATTATCGCCGGGCAGTCCGGCAATCAGATCGGTATTGATATTGTGAAAGCCGCTTTTGCGCGCAAGATCGAACGCCTTGAAGAAATCGTCCGCCGTGTGCCTTCTGCCGATTGTTCGAAGAACCTCGTCGTTAGTCGTTTGGGGATTTATGCTGATACGGTCGACTTTATTTTCTTTTAAAGAATTAAGCTTTTCTGTTGTAATGGTTTCGGGTCTGCCGGCTTCAACCGTGAACTCGCGGCAGGTTGACAAATCAAAGCACGAATTCACCGTACCGAGCACCCTGTCGAGCTGCTCTGCGCTGAGGGTGGTCGGAGTGCCGCCGCCGAAATACACGCTTTCAAGGCGGAGTCCCAAGTCAGAAGCGATCTGCGCGGTCGCCTTGATTTCCTCGCAGAGCAAATCGGCGTAGGGCTGAATCAGCTTTTTCGCGCGTTCAACCGAGGACATCACGAACGAACAGTAGCTGCACCTCGTCGGGCAAAACGGCACGCCTACGTACAGACTGAAGCTCTCCGGCCGCGAAAGTCCGATAATCCGCTGCTCGTGCTCCTCCGTCATCATCGCAAGGCTGAGCTTTTCGGGACTGACATAGTAATCGTCGAGAAAACGGCGTTCAACCGCCGCTTCGCCCAGCTCCTCCCTGACGCGGCGCAGAAGCTTTATCGGTCTAACTCCCGTAAGCAAGCCCCACGGCTGGTCGACTCCGCTGAAATCACGCAGAATCACATACAGAAGCTTGACCATGCTCAGCTCGTTTGAGTTGTCGTCGGCTGAAACAGGCGCGGTTTTCTCCGCCGCAAAATCGCCGATGCGCACGCTCACCGTGATACATTCGCCCTGTTCGGCGCAGATATACGGAAGCTCCAAGGGAGTGTCGTCCTTGAAAACGTTGATTTTCTCGTTCGGAAAGAACAGCCGCGTGAGGTTTTCAAGCTCAAACCAGAATTTATTGTTGCGGACGTACAGATTCATCTCAGAGTCTCCTCATCAGAGGATTCCATCTGCGTTCGTGCTCCAGCGTAGTCATCGGACCGTGACCGGGGATTACGTGGTAATCGCCCTCAAGCTCCTTAAGCTTCTTGAGCGAGGCGATCATGTTGCCGTCGTCGCCGGTAGGCAGGTCGGTTCTGCCGTAGGACTCGCAAAAGAGCGTGTCGCCGCTGATAATAACGTCGTCGAAAATATACACGCCGCAGCCGCTTGTGTGACCCGGTGTATAGAGATATTTGATTTCGGTTTCGCCGAGCCTGAACACCTCGCCGTCCTCGAGCAGGATATCTGCCGAAAACGGGGTGAACGGAATGCCGTGACGCGCAGTGCCGTTGTAGTCGGTATTGCTCAGAAACTCGTTGTTGTGCTTTCCCGTTACGATTTTCGCGCCGAATTTGTCGGCGAGCTGCTTTGCGAAGCAGATGTGGTCGTAATGGCCGTGGGTGAGAATTACGTACTCAAGCCTGCCGCCGTCCTTTTCTATCTGCGAAATCAGCGCCTTGCTCTCGGCGCCGGGGTCGGTCACGGCGTTTTTGCCGGTAGCCTCGTCGACGAGGTAGCAGCAGTTTGTTGCAAGCTCGGTTACATGGTAAAGTTTTATATCAATCATCGTTTCAGATCCTTTGAGTTAATGTCGATGGTGACGGGTCCGTCGTTGAGAAGCGACACCGCCATATCAGCGCCGAAAATTCCCTGCGCAACCTTTTTTACTCCGGCGTCGCGCAGTCTTTGGCTGAAATACTCGTAGAGCGGCTCAGCCTGCTCGGGTCGGGCGGCGGCTATAAAGCTCGGCCGTCTGCCGTGGGAGCAGTCCGCGCAGAGAGTGAAGTTCGAAATGACGAGCACCTCGCCGCCGATTTCGGCAAGCGAGAGGTTCATCTTGTCGTTTTCATCGGTAAAAACGCGAAGTCCCGCGATCTTGTCGGCGAGAACCTCGGCTTCCCTTTGGTCGTCCTCGCGGGCTACGCCGAGAAGAACGAGGAAACCCTTTCCGATTTCTCCCACAACCTCTCCGTCGACCTCAACCTTAGCGAATTTTACCCTTTGAAGAATTGCTTTCATAATTATTTATCCTGTGAAAAATTATAATCTCTTGATTTCCTCAATGCCGTTGATATCCGAAAGTCTGGAAATAACGCCGCGAAGGTGATTTTTGCCCATAACGTCGATCGTTACGGTGACGACAGCCTTGTTGTCCTTGATCTCGCGGGAATTGAGGGTGTGAATATTGATGTGCATGCTCGACAGCTTAACCGTGACGTCGGCGAGAAGTCCCGAGCGGTCGGAAGCGATAATTTGCAGAGTGCTGCGGAACGCCTCCTCAACCTGCTCCTCCCAGAAGCAGCTTACCCAGCGCTCTGGTTCCTCGGACTGCGAAATATCCTTTGGGACGTTGGTGCAGGTGCGCTTGTGGATCGAAACGCCGTAGCCGCGGGTGATATATCCGATGATCTCGTCTCCGGGAAGCGGATTGCAGCAGTTTGAGAATTTGACGAGAACGTCGTCGTTGCCCTCGATAATTACGCCTGAGCTTGCCTTGCTGCGCTTTTCGGGCACGGGAGGCACGGTAATGTTTTCGAGGTCGGTGGCGTAGGTTTTCTGGTACTCCTCGCGCAGACGGGGCATGATTTTCCAGAGCTGGATTCCGCCGTAGCCTACCGCCGCGTAGAAGTCGTCGAGCGTGTTATACTGCTTTTTGACCGAAACGCTGCGGAAAAACTCGGGATACTCCTCCTCGTTCAGGTTCATTCCCTGACGCTTGAATTCGCGCTCGATCATCGCCTTGCCCTCGACAATGTTTTCGTCGCGCTTTTCGTGCTTGAACCACTGCCTGATTTTCGACTTTGCCGAGGCTGTCTTGCAGATATCGATCCATCCGCGGTTGGGATGCTCCTCCTTTTGGGTGAGGATCTCGCAAATATCGCCTGTGCGAAGCTTATAGTCGATAGGAACGATCTTGTTGTTTATTTTTGCGCCGACCATTCGGTGACCGACCTGTGTGTGGATAAGATAAGCGAGGTCGATAGGCGTTGAACCCCTCGGAAGGCTCATTACGTCGCCCTTGGGAGTGAATACGTAAACGTCGTTTTCCTCAAAGTCGTTGCGGATATTGCGCGCGATGTCGGTGGCGTCCTCCGTCTGAAGCTGTTCGAGGATCATCTTTCTGACGTTCTCGATATTCTTGTGCAGCCTATCCTCGACCTTGCCGTTTTTGTCCATGCCGAGCTTGTATTTCCAGTGCGCCGCGATTCCGTACTCGGCGGTGTAGTGCATTTCCCATGTGCGTATCTGCACCTCGAAGGGAATGGCGTTTTTGTCGAGAACGGTGGTGTGGAGGCTCTGGTACATATTCGGCTTGGGCATCGAAATGTAGTCCTTGAAGCGGTTGGGAATCGGCTTGAATATATCGTGCACAACGCCGAGGACGTTGTAGCAGTCGGAAACGTTGTCTACAATCACCCTGACCGCGAACACGTCGAAGATCTGGTCGATACTCTGTCCGCGCATAAAGGTCTTGCGGTAGATGCTGTTGATGCTCTTGACCCTGCCGCTGATAAAAACGTTCTTTATCGTATCCTTTGTTTTCGCAAGGAGCTGGGCTTTGATCTCCTCAATAAACTTATCTCTGCCCTCCTCGTTCATAAGAAGGGTGTTTTCGATTTCGCTGTAGCCTATCGGGTCGAGGTACTGCAGCGAACGGTCCTCAAGCTCATCCTTGATCGCCTTGATACCGAGACGGTGCGCGATTGGCGCGAACACCTGCATGTTTTCAAGCGACTTGTCTCTGCGCTTCTGCTCGGGCATACAGTCCATCGTGCGCATATTGTGCAGGCGGTCGGCGAGCTTGATGATGATGACGCGGATATCGTCTGCCATCGCGATAAGCATTTTTCTTATGTTCTCAGCCTGCTGCTCCTCGCGCGAGGAATACGGGATTTTTGAAATTTTGGTTACGCCGTCGATCAGCTTGGCTACGTCCGCACCGAAGCGCTTGCCAACCTCCTCGAGGGTAACGTAGGTGTCCTCCACCGTGTCGTGCAGCAGCGCACCGCAGATGGTGTCGGTGTCCATTCCGAGCTCCGCGACAATACAGGCAACTGAGGTGGGGTGAAGAATGTACGGAATACCCGATACTCTGCGCTGATCGCCGTGGCACTTCTCGGCAAAGGCGTATGCGGAGCGTATTTTCTCCATATCGCAGTTATTGTTCGATGTTTCGAGAATATGCTCAAGCTCCGAATAGTCCTGATAATGCGCAACGTTTGAAAATCTGCTCACTGTATCGCCTCCTTAATAGCTTTTATGACAGGTGCGGCTTCAAGACTGACCTTGCCGCTTGTCGGATTGAGGGTGATGGACGAATCGCTCATCCCCTCTGTATAATTAATCAGTGACAACTGCTTCATCGCTTCGAGAATAACGCGTATTCTGCCGAAATTTATCTTTCCTCCCAGACGGTGAGTCAGTGTTTCGACAGGATAGCGGTAGCCGCCGTTGTTCCGCAAATAGCGGTAAACAACAGCGAAATCCCCGCGCTCGGGCAACAGGCGTTTCAGAACGGTCTGAGACAGCCTTCTGCCGCAAAGGAGCGATTCAAACGCGCGGTTGGCGTTAAGAATACGTTCGCTGTCGTCGTCGCTGTACTTGATTTCTTTAATGTATACGGCAACCGACTGATTGCCGTTGTAGGTGTTGATTTCGAGCGTCGCGGCAATATCTACCACGTCGCCTTTGCAATACGGGAACTCCCCGGGCGTAACAAAGAAACACATTGCCGTTATCCCGGCGCCGTTTCGCGATAGATTGATACGGAGATGTTTATTATTCCCAACAGGAATTATATTATCTATCGTCATGTTAAAAAATCCGAAAACCGGGGTCGGATTCCCCGCGCCGTACGGCTGCAGACATTCAAGCTCGCTGATTGCGGAAATATCGAGATACGCAGGATTGAGCTTGCAGTCGATATTCAGCGTATCATACGGCATCTTGGGAAACTCGGCGGCGTACTCGTTAATTCTTTTTCGGAATAATTCGATATTGCTTCTGTCGAGAGAAAGCCCTGCCGCCATCGGATGTCCGCCGTAGTGGGTAAGCAAATCGCTGCAGGCGGCGATGGCGTCGCAAAGCGGAAATCCCTCTACGCTTCTGCCTGAGCCTTTAGCCTTGTCGCCGTCACAGGAGATGACGATCGCCGGCTTGCCGAACGCCTCCTTTACGCGAGAAGCGACGATTCCGACAACACCCTGGTGCCATCCCTCTCCGGCGAGGACGATCACGCTGTCCTGAACGAGAGACGGGTTTTCCCTTACCATCCCATCGATCTGCGAAACAATGCTGTTTTCGATCTCGCGTCTCTCGGTGTTGTCGTCCGTCATTGTCTGAGCGATTTCTATCGCATCGTCGTAGTCCTCGGTAAGAAGCAGGCTGACGGATTTTCCAGACGAGCCGAGTCTGCCGACCGCGTTAATCCGAGGAACGAGGGTGAATGAAACCTTGCCTGCGGTGATCGGTTTTTCGCCGATACCCGAGGCGTTAACAAGCGCGCTGATGCCCGGTCGGTCGGAATTTTTGATCCGCTCAAGTCCGCGCTTTACGAAAACGCGGTTTTCGCCGCGCAAATCTACGATATCGCCGATCGTTCCGAGACTGATTATATCGGCGTAGTTATCGAGCAGCATGTCGGTGTCGCAATACTCGCCCTCAAGCGCCATAATGAGCTTGAAAACGACCCCTACGCCCGAAAGACTTTTGAATCTGCTCTTACAGTCGGCGCGGTGCAGATCTACAACCGCCACAGCGTCGGGAAGCTCGGACAGCGGCATATGGTGATCGGTTACAACCGTGTCGATGCCCAATTCCCTGGCGTGAGCGATCTCGTTCTTTGCCGCTATTCCGTTGTCGACGGTAACGATAAGCTTAACGCCCTTCTCGCCCAGAGAGTCGACCGCAGCGATGTTCATGCCGTAACCCTCGGTCTCACGAGACGGAATGTAATAAATAACATTGGCGCCGACGGTCTCAAGGTATGAGTAAAGCAACGCGGTTGAGGTAACTCCGTCCGCGTCGTAGTCGCCGTAAATGCAGATCAGCTCTCCGCTGTCTATCGCCTGCTTTACGCGTTCGGCTGCCTTATCCATGTCCTTAATCTCAAACGGATCGCCGATTTCGCTGTTGTTGTTAAGGAAATCCTGCACCTCGTCGCGGGAAGAGAAACCTCTGATTTGCAGCAGCATGGCAATCAGCGGCGGAATTTCATTTTCTTGCTGGATCTGTTTTGCCTTTTCTCTGTCGAGCGGTGCAACCTTCCAAAGCTTCAAAATCAGCGCTTCCTTTCTTAATGGTCATGTATATGCAGCATATCCTCGGCGTGAGAACGGGCGGCTTCGGTGATATTAACTCCTCCGATGATTCGCGCAAGCTCGTTTACTCTGCCTTCGTGGTCAAGCGGCTGAACCTCGGTGAAGGTTCTTCCCTGCTCAACCTGCTTTTTAATCAAATAATGGTGGTCTGCAAGCGCTGCTATCTGCGCCTGATGGGTTACGCAAAGAACCTGCGACTCAGACGACACCTCTCTGAGCTTCAAGCCTACCTTCTCCGCGGCTGAGCCTGAAATGCCGGTGTCTACTTCGTCGAAAATCAGCGTATCGACGGTATCCGTGCCTGCAAGGACGGTTTTGATGGCGAGCATCATTCGCGAAAGCTCGCCGCCCGAGGCGATTTTTGCAACGGGTCTGGGCGTTTCGCCGGGGTTTGCGGAAATCAGAAGCTCCATTTTGTCTATGCCCTTGGGCGAGAGCGCCGATTCCTCAAAAAACGGAACGAGCTCGACGTTCGGCATATTCAAAAACGACATCTCCGCCTTGACCTTTTCGGCAAATTCCGCCGCGGTTCTGCGTCTTTTATCACTTAGCGCGCGCGCTGACTGCTCTGCTTCTTCCTTTGCGGCGCTGCAGGCGGCAATCTGCTCGTCGCGGTTTCTGTCGTAGTTAAGCAATTCCTCAAGACGGGTCTGCATTTCCTCGGCAAGAGCCGGCAGCTCGTCGGCGGTGCAGTTGTACTTTCGGGTAAGGCGGTTGATAAGATCGAGCCTTTCTTCGATCTCCTCCAGACGCTCCGGGTCGCTCTCAAGGCTGTCGAGCGCGTCGCTGACGGACTCGGCGCAGTCGCGGAGATTGTAATACACGTCGGTGAGGGTATTGCTGATTTCCTCGTAATCGGAGCTGTAGTTTGCAGCGGACTGCATGGCGTTCGCCGCCATATCCACAAGCTCGCAGCCGCTGTTGTCCTCGCCGCTGAGCAGCATATGCGCGCGGTTGAGCAGCGACGACAGCTTCTCGAAATTCATCAGCGAGGAACGCTCGGTATCAAGAGCCTCCTCCTCGCCGGGCTGAATATCCGCGTCAAAAAGCTCCTTTGACTGAAAGCTGAGTAAATCAATCTCGCTGAGACGGCTGCTTTCGTCGGAATTCGCCTCATTTAATTTCTTTTGAAGAATTATGTATTTTTTGTATTTTTCTTTATAATCCTCGAGCGCCGGCAAAAGTCTGCCATAGCGGTCTATGTAGTCGATATGGGTTTCGGGAGAAAAAAGCTCGTAGCTCTCGTGCTGACCGTGGATATTGATCAAACCTGCCGCGACCTCACGGAGCATGGCGGCGGTTGCAGGTCTGCCGTTGATTTTGCATGTGCTTTTTCCCGACGCGCTGAGAGTGCGCTGCAAAAGCAGCTCGGATTCGTCGCCGCCAAAACCCAGCTCGGCGAGCTTTTGGCGCACAGCGGAGTTTACCTCGTCAAACTGCGCGCTGACAAACGCCGAGGACGCTCCCGTCCGAACGATTTCGCGCGAGGTGCGCTGTCCCATTATAGCGTTGATAGCATCGATAATTATACTCTTGCCGGCGCCGGTCTCGCCCGTGAGGACGTTCAGACCGCCGCTGAAATCAATGGAGCTTTTCTCGATTACCGCGATATTCTCAATATATAGTGTTTGCAGCATTTTTCATCATCTCAATGTAATTATTTTTTCTGCTGTTTCAGATACTCGAGCAGCTCATCGGCGCTGTCGTCGCTGCGACACGCGATAAAAATCGTGTCGTCGCCGGCGAGAGTTCCGACAATATAGCTGTTGCCTATCGTATCGAGCGCTGCGCAAACGGCGTTTGCCATGCCGCTGAGCGTCTTTACCACCACGATATTCTGCGCCTTGTCGATCGTCAGCACAGAGGTTGAAAACAGCTGCAAAAAGTTGGAGCGAATATCTGCCGAATTGCTGTGCGAGGCGCTGTAGCGGTATTTACCGTCGCTGCCGAGGGTTTTTACAAGCCGTAAATCCTTGATGTCCCTCGAAATCGTCGCCTGAGTTACCTTGTAGCCCGCCTGACTGAGTCGGGCAAGCAGCTCGTCCTGAGTTTCTATCGACGAGGACGCGATGATTTCAAGGATTTTTTCGTGTCTGCCGCTTTTCATTTGATTTCTCTCTCCTTGAGTTTTTCGTTGAGTTTTTTATAGAAATTGCGTTTTTTGAGCGATATGAGCTTTAACGTTTGCTCGGAACGTCTGATTATTACGGAGTCTTCCTCCTGAATATCGATATTCTCCTCGCCGTCGACCGTGAGCACGCACGAGCAGTCCAGCGGTATTTTGACGGTTACGGAAAGCTCGGACTCCTCGTCGAACACGACCGAACGCGAAAACAACGAATGCGGACAAACGGGAGTCATCAGAATGCAGCGCATCTGCGGCGATAGGATCGGGCCTCCGGCGGAAAGCGAATATGCCGTGGAGCCGGTCGGCGTTGAAAACAGAAGTCCGTCTGCGCGGTACTTGGAAATCTCCTCGCCGTCGAGCGAAAGGCTCATGTCTATGATTTTTGAGAGCTGCCCGTGAGCCACGACCGCGTCGTTGACCGCGAGATAGTGTCTTGAAACGCCGTCCTTGATCACCTCTACGTCGAGCAGCAGCCGGCTCTCAACATTGTAATCGCCTGTTACAAGACGGGCAAGGCTGTCGATCTCCTCCGTCTCGACGTCAGCCGCAAAGCCGAGTCTGCCTACGTTTACGCCGATAAGCGGAGTATCGGTCCGGGCGGCGTACTTTGCCGCGTGGATTATCGTGCCGTCGCCGCCTACGGTAATTGCCGCGTCGCTGTGAGCGAGAAGCTGACGGAGGCTGTAGTAGTATGTAATGCTGCTGGAGCGAAAATGTCCCTTGCACTCGATCGGCATGGCGACAGACGCGCCGTGCTCGCGCAGCAGCGTAACGATTTGTCCTGCGCAGGAAATCGCCTTTTCCTTGCTGAGATTTACAATAATAGCCGCTTTCATTTTCGCTCCTATTTGTCTAGCTCCGCGTGAGAGCTTGCAACAAGCTGCGCCGGAGTGACGTCTGTATATGATTTCGGGTCGTCGGATTTTCTTAAATGAATCAGGTACTCGATATTTCCCTCGGGGCCTTTTATGGGCGAATAGTCGAGATCAAGCACGTCGAAGCCGTTTTTCAGAACAAAGTCGTAGATGCCAGAGACAACCTCGATATGCACCTGCGGATCGCGAACAACGCCCTTTTTGCCTACCTTTTCGCGTCCTGCCTCGAACTGTGGCTTGATCAGGCAGACCGCCTCGGCGTTTTCGCTGAGCAGCCCGCGCGCCACCGGAAGAATCAGCCTGAGCGATATAAAGGATACGTCGACGGAAAAGAAGTCGATCTCGTCCGGAACCTGCTCTCGGGTGACCTTGCGCATATTGGTGCGTTCGAGATTGACGACGCGCTCGTCGGTGCGTAACTTCCACGCTAGCTGTCCGTAGCCCACGTCGATTGAATAGACCTTTTTTGCGCCGTTTTGGAGCATGCAGTCGGTAAAACCGCCCGTTGAGGCTCCTATGTCCATCGCGGTCTTGCCGCTGAGGTCGAGATTGAAGTTTTTGATCGCCTTTTCGAGCTTGAGTCCGCCCCTGCTTACGTAAGGAAGAACGCTGCCTCGCACCTCGAGACTGACGTTTTCGTCGTATGAGGTGCCGCATTTGTCCGCCTTTTGGTTATCGACATAAACAAGCCCTGCCATGATTATTGCCTTTGCCTTCTCTCTGCTCTCGGCAAAGCCTTTTTCATATACCAGTACATCCAGTCTTTTTTTCATTAACAGAATTCCTTTTTTTGATATTCTCAATCATGCCGTCGGCATCGAGCCTGAGCATATGGAGCGCCTCGTCGACCGACATCTGCTTAACAAAGCCGTCGCTGATTGCGCGGATATGGTAGCTGCCTTCAAAGCCGCCCAGAGTAAGCATATCCGAGAAGGTGCGCGCAATGCCGCCGTTGAGAATGCCTTCCTCGTAGAACCAGACCTTTTTGAAGCTGCGCGCAAATTCAATCGCCTGCGGATTGATCGGCTTAATGCGGCACAGCTTAAGTACGCAAACATCAACGCCGTCCCCGGCAAGAGTTTCCTTTGCGCGGACTGCGTGAGAGAAAAGTCTGCCGTAGGTCACAAGCAGCAGCTCGCAGTCCTCGTTACCGTAAATATCAAAATCCACGCTCTCGTGGGTATAATCCCCGGGTCGGTACAGCTCTCCGCCGCGCGGATAACGCAGCGACACAAGTCCGCTGTCAACATAAATCGCGGATTTCATTGCGCTCTTCAAGCCGTCGAAATAGGTCGGCGAATATATAGTCGCCCGCGGAATTGAGTTGAGCATTGAAACGTCGAATACGCCCTGATGGGTTTCGCCGTCGCTGCCTACGATTCCTGCTCTATCAACGGCGAGAACGAGGTGGTTGTCGCCGAGAGCAGCGTCGTGAATAAGCTGGTCGTAGGCGCGCTGCAGGAAGGTTGAATAAACCGCGAATACCGGGCGCATTCCCTTTGAAGCAAGTCCGCAGCCGAAGGTAACGGCGTGCTCCTCGGCAATGCCAACGTCAAAAAAGCGGTTTTTGTACTGCTTTGAAAACTCGGAAAGTCCGGTTCCGCTTGTCATTGCGGCTGTTATGGCGCAAATCTTTTGGTCGTCCTCCGCAAATTCGCAGAGGGTTTTGCCGAACACAGCCGAAAATCCCTTGTGGCTCGACAGCGGCTCGCCCGAATCGATATCGAACTGACCGATGCCGTGAAATTCACCCGGACTCTTCTCGGCAGGCTGGTAGCCCTTGCCCTTTTTGGTGACTACGTGGATAAGCACCGCCTTGTTTTCCTTTTTCGCGACGCTGAACGCGTTTTCAAGCTCCTCCACGTTATGACCGTCGATAGGACCGAGATAGGTAAAACCGAAATCGTCGAACAATGTGTTTTTATAAACCAGATTTTTGATTCTCGACTTACTGCGGCGCAGCACAGCGCGCATTATTCTGCCTATAAGAGGTATTTTTGAAAGGATTTTCTCGGTCCCGCGCTTTACTCGTATATACCACGGCTGAATGCGGACGGTCGTCAGATAGCGCGGAAAGGCTCCGACATTCTTTGAAATCGACATCTTGTTGTCGTTAAGAATTACTATGAAATTCTTGTTGAAGCGTCCGGCGTTGTTGACAGCCTCGAATGCGAGACCTCCGGTAAACGAGCCGTCGCCGATCACCGCGATCGTGTGGCTGTTGTCGCCGCTGAGCAGCTTTGCGTTGGCGATACCGAACGCCGCCGAGATGGATGTGCTGCTGTGGCCTGTATTAAAATCGTCGTAAATGCTCTCCTCGGTTTTTGGGAAGCCCGAAATACCGTCCTTG
The DNA here is from genome assembly GCA_902765625.1 of uncultured Ruminococcus sp. Taxonomy (GTDB): domain Bacteria; phylum Bacillota; class Clostridia; order Oscillospirales; family Acutalibacteraceae; genus Ruminococcoides. The sequence continues at coordinate 37,596 of CACXAO010000025.1, forward strand.
AGCCGTAATGTGTCAAATTTTTCGTATCTGCCCGTCAGCAGCTTATGGGTGTAGCTCTGATGACCCACGTCCCACACGATGCTGTCCTTAGGAAACCTGAAGCTGCGGTGCAGCGCAACCGTAAGCTCTACAACCCCCAGATTCGGAGAGAGATGACCTCCGTTAACAGATACGACCTCGACGAGCTTTTCCCTGATTTCCGCGCAAAGCTGCGGAATTTCTTCCTCCGTCAGACGCTTTACGTCCTTTGGAGAATGGATCGCCGGAAGGAATTTATATTCTCCCATAACTTATTCGTTCCCTTATTATTCTAATTAGGAATTATTTCGTCCTTTTTGCAAGCGCAAGCGCGAAGCTTTTAAGCTCCGCAGTATCTGTTTTGAAGGTATCGAGCGCCTCGAGCGCCTGATTTGTAAGCTCGTCCACCAGCTCGCGGCAGCGCTCTATGCCGAGCAGCGATACATAGGTCGATTTGCTGTTTTCAACGTCGCTGCCCACAGGTTTTCCAAGCTCGTCGTCGGTTGAGGTTTGGTCGAGGATATCGTCCTGAATCTGGAAGGCGATACCGATGCACTCGCCGTAAAGAGCGGCTGCCTCGCGCTGCTCGTCGTCGGCGTTCGCGGCGATACAGCCAAGCTCGCACGCCGCCTTGATCAGGCACGCTGTCTTTTTGTAGTCCATTTCGCGGAGCACATCAAGCGGCGCGTTTGTGTTTTCGCTCTTGAGGTCGATTACCTGACCGCCGACCATGCCTGTCGCTCCGGCATAAGCGGCGAGAGTTTTTGCGGCAAGGCGGCAGGCTTTGTCGCCCGCAAGCACCGCTGCTCTGTCGCTCGCTATTGTTTCAAACGCAAGGGTCAGCAGCGCGTCGCCTGCAAGAAGCGCGATGTCCTCGCCGTAGACCTTGTGATTTGAGGGCTTGCCGCGGCGTAGGTCGTCGTCGTCCATGCACGGCAGATCGTCGTGAATAAGAGAGTAGGTGTGAATCATCTCGACGGCGCAGGCAAACGGCGCCGCTGCGTCGTCGGTTCCGCCGCATAGCTTTGAAAATTCAAATACAAGACGAGGACGGACGCGCTTTCCGCCCGCCTCAAGGCTGTATTTCATCGACTCAATAAGCACGCCTTCGCGGCAGTTGAGATCAGGCAGACAGTCATAAAGCGCCTGTTCTGTCAGTTGTGCGTAATCGGTTTTCATTCTTCCTCACTCTTTTCCTCAATAAATCTCTTGTGAATATCCATAATCTGTCCCTTGTAGCCCTCGAGCGCCTTGACGCAGAACGCCAGCAGCTCGCACGCCTCGGCATACAGCGCCATGCTCTCTTCGAGTGACGCAGACTCGTTTTCGAGCTTTCGTACTGTCTCCTCAAGCGCGCGGTTTGCTTCTTCAAAGGTCATTTTTTTATCCATTGTTTTCCTCCTGCGCGCCGGCGTACTCCATCAGGCGCTGCATTCTGTGATTGGCTCCGCTGCGGCTTATCGGCGTTGACAAATTCGCGCCCAGGTCACGCAGCGACATCTCGGGATTCTCCAGCCTGAGAAAAGCGATTTCCCGAAGGTCGTCCGGAAGGCTCTCGAGACCCCTTGTCCGTTTTATTTTATTTATAGCTTCAATCTGCTTTGTGGCAGCCGAAGCGACTTTTCGAATATTGGCAACCTCTCCGTTTACAGAGCGGTTGATGTTGTTGCGCACCTGCTTTACCGCCTTTGTACCCATTATCTCCATAGCCTGCGTTGACGCGCCGATATATGTCAGCAAATCGCAAATCTGCTCGCTGCCCTTGAAATAGACGACGTAGTTGCCGCCGCGCAGCACGGTTTTGGGCGTAAAGCGGCACTCCGTTACCTCGCGGAGGATATTGCTCAGATCGGAGGCGAGGTTTTTGTGAGGCACGCAGAACTCCGCGTGATAGCTCTTCATCGGGTCTGACGCAGAGCCGCAGCTGAGAAACACGCCTCTGACAAACGCCGCCGACTGCTCGTCGCTCGAAACGTTCGCGCGGTTAACACGGAGGGTGACCTCTCCCCGGCTGTGCCCGAAAGACTCGAAAACGCGCCTGCACTCGCCGCTGTCTATCAGCGAAATGCGGTAGAGCTTAGACTCGTCCGACTTTGGGCGGAGAGCCGTTTGCTTCTCGATGATCGGCATAAAGAGGTTTTCCAGAAGCATGGTTATTCGCCTTGCCGCGTGAGAGCTTTCTGTGGTAAAAACTATTTGATTGTCGCGGAAGGTTTTGCCGAAAAGCAGCATTCCGTACAGCTCTGCGCGCAAAACGTCGCGGTCAAAGCTCTCTGTAAGACAAAGCTCCTTTTTTACTTCTGATGAAAAAGACATATTGCACCTTATTTATCAATATCGCGATGCTGGATAACGATGCGGTAACCCAGCGCGTGAAAATGTGCTTCGAATATTCGCGCAACGGTGACGCTGCGGTGCTTTCCGCCGGTACAGCCGATTCCGACCACCAGCTCGCTCTTGCCCTCTTTGAGATAAAGCGGCACCGCAAAGTCGAGCAGCGCAAGACTGCGGCTTACGAAACCGCGCGTATCGTCGCTGTCGATAACGTAATCGAAAACCTCCTTGTCCAGACCCGTCAGCTTTTTCAGCTCGGGCACGTAGAACGGATTAGGCAGACAGCGCACGTCAAAAATCGTATCGGCCTCGAGAGGAATCCCGTACTTGAAGCCGAAGGACATGAAGGTGAGCGTTATTCCCTGAGAGGTATCCTCCATAAACATGGACATTACGCGCTCGCGCAGCTGCTTGTTGGACATTTTTGTGGTATCGACCATGAAATCGGCAAGCTTCTTGACCGGAGACAGAAGCGCCGCCTCCAGCTCTACCGCCTCGGAAACCGAGCCTTCGCTGAGTCTGTCGGCAAGAGGATGCTTTCTTCGCGTTTCCTTGTAGCGAAGGATAAGCACGTCGTTCTTCGCGTCGAGAAAAAGCAGCTTAACGCAGCTGTTGTTATTTTTGAACTCCTCAATCTCCGCAGCCATCTGCTTGTAATTCTCGTTGGCGCGCACGTCTACCACCACGGCGACGCGCTTCATTCCTTCATCCGCCGAGCTGCGGCAAAGATTATACAGCGTACGCAAAAGCGAGGACGGAATATTGTCGACGCAATAATACCCGATATCCTCGAGAACATGGAGCGCGGAGGTCTTTCCGGCTCCCGACATGCCCGAAATAATTACAAATTCCATACGGCTTCCCTTTATAAAATAATTAACTCACATTCGAGAACATAGCCCGTTTTGTCCGCAACCTCGGTCTGCACCTCGCGGATGAGAGATTTAACGTCGTGCGCGGTCGCGTTGCCGGCGTTGATGATGAATCCGGCGTGCTTTTCGCTCACCTGAGCGCCGCCGTGATACTTACCCTTGAGTCCGCACTGTTCGATCAGCGCGCCTGCGAACGCACCCTCGGGACGCTTGAAAACGCTGCCCGCGCTCGGGTACTCAAGCGGCTGCTTGTCGCTTCTTCTGCCGAGAAAGTCATCCATTTTCGCGCGGATCTCCTCAGGCTCGCCCTTCTGCATTTTGAGGGTGACACCGGTGATGATGCAGTTGTTGCGGCGGTAAACGCTTGTGCGGTAGCCGAGCTCGAGGTTGTCGCGCTCGATCCTGCCGATCGCGCCGTTCGGATCGATATGCGAAACGCTGTGGATAACGTCCTTCATCTCGCCGCCGTAGGCTCCTGCGTTCATAAACACCGCTCCGCCGACCGAACCGGGAATACCCCAGCCGAACTCAAGACCGGTAAGACCGCACTTGAGCGCGTACTTGCAAAGCGACGCAAGACTTGCTCCGGCGCCGCAGTAGATCGTGTTGTCGTCCACGAGAGATATCCTGCGGAAGTCTCCGTCAAGACGGATAACGGCTCCGCGGAAGCCATCGTCGGAAGCGAGAACGTTGCTGCCGTTGCCGAGGATAAGGTAGTCGACGTCGGACTCGCGGCACTCCTTGAGAATAGCGCTGAGCTTGCTGAGAGTGCCGACCTTTATGTAGACGTCGGCGTTTCCGCCGATTTTGAAGGTGGTGTGCCTGTTGAGTGGTTCATCCTTGCGCGCCTCGCAGCCGAGGAGCTGTGCAAGGTCGTAAATTATATCAGATCTGTTCATAACTCTCCTTAAAGAAATTTATTCCCATGTGTCTACTACGGTTTTTACCGGCGCGGGCATTGCCGAGAGATCCATGCCGAGGTTTACCAGCAAATCCTGCGCGGCGTTGTAGCCCATCTTCTTCTGCCTGTTGTTCATGGCGGCGACCTCGATGATGACCGCTAAGTTTCTGCCGGGCTTTACGGGTATGGTGAGCGCCGGCACCTCTACTCCGAGAATGCGCATTACCTCGTTGTCCAGTCCCATGCGGTCGTACACCTTTGTGTTGTCCCATAGCTCAAGGCTGACGACCATATCGATTTTTTCCTGGGTCTTTATCGCGCCCATACCGAAAAGCTGACGCGCGTTGATTATGCCGATGCCGCGCAGCTCGATGAAGTGACGGATATTCTGCGGAGACTGACCGATGAGCGTGTTGACGTTGGTGCGGAGGATTTCTACCGCGTCGTCCGCGACAAGACGGTGACCGCGCTTTATAAGCTCGATCGCGGTCTCGCTTTTACCTACGCCGCTGTCGCCGATAAGCAGGCAGCCTTCGCCGTATACCTCGACGAGAACGCCGTGACGGGTGATCCTCGGGGCTAACTCGCGGTTGAGGTACTGTACAAGACGCGCCGTCAGATCGGAGGTATTTTCATCGGTAGCGAAGATCGAGACCTTGTGGAGCTTTGCGCTCTCGAGAATGACGTTTGTCGGCTCGATATGGCGGCAAATAATAACCGCCGGAGGCCCGAAGCTGAAAATCGATTCGATTACCATTTTCTGCGCCTCTGAACCGAAACGTCCGAGATAGGCGAACTCAGTATTGCCGAGCACCTGAATCCGCTTGTTGTCAAAAAACTCAAAATAACCGGTAAGCTCCAAGCCGGGTCGGTTGATTTCGACTGTTGAAATCTTGGTTTGCTCATAGTTGTCCGCGATATAAACCTTGTCAAGCCCGAGTCTGTCCACAAGCTCGGATAAGGGTACTGAAAATTCAGACATACTGCCGCCGCCTTTCGAAAAATGGGTATAAATAGTCACTATACAATTAAGTTATATTATACAACGATTGATTTCAATTTCGCTTACTTTTAATTCTTTTTCGGAACTAATAAACGGAACGGTAAAGCTGTCCTCTCCCCTTCGGGCGAAATTGTTGAAGATTGAAAGGTAATTAATATTTACCGACGGATTATTTTTCTTCAACAGAATTAACTGTTCCTCTATTACACGCTGCGTCCGGTTGGTCTCCTTTATCTTTTCTATCGTCGTGTCGTCGCACAGGGTGACGTAGGCTATCGGCGAGAACGAGGCTTGGGTTGAGATATAATCCACGTCGTCCTGCATAACCTCCTCGTAAACGTCCTCGCTGAGCATCAGCAGCTCGAGCTTTGCGAGAGACAGATTCGGAATATACATATCCCTCGCAAGCGCGCACGCCTCCTCAAACGAGTCCGCCGGCACGTCTATTCCCCACGGTGTTTCTCCGCTCGAAAGGCGGTAAAACGTGTAGACCACCTGACTTCCACGTCGGTCAACGCTGACGTTTTTGATGATTGACGCGGTTTCGATCTGCCGCGAATTGTCGCAGCCCGAAAAAACCGTGGCGACCGCGATAATTAATAATATGCTAATTCCCCGTCGCATTTGACTTCCTCCCAACAAAAATATACGCCGCAGGCAGCATTACCGCCGCGACAAACGTAAGCAGAATCAACAGCACCGGATTAACTAATATTTCTTTTACGGAATTAATATACGTTGCCGTGACATAGAGCGCGAAGATGATCACGGTGAAGATCAAAACGGTTTTGCGGTCTCCGTCCGTGCACGCGCCGCGCGATATGCAGCACAAAAACAGCGCGACTATCATAAAAACCGACATTGTGGCGAGCGCAAGATAAAAGCTCTCGATGCCTGCAAAGGGTCCGAAATGAGCCACTCGCGAAAGTACGAACGCGGGATAGGTCTGTCTGCCGGCATAATCTCCGAGCGCGAACCAGACGAAAAACACGATCGCGGTGTACTTCAATCCGGTGAAAATCAGGGTAAACACGGGCTGACGAAAGCGGAAATTCTTCGTCACTCCCGAACAGCAGGCGAAAATTGCCGCGATAAACGACGGCGTTACAAAATAAAGCGTGTTTTGGATAAACGAGTTGAAATCTCCCTGCAGCTCAAAGCCGTAGTGACTGAAATCAAGCTCCGAAAGACTGCCGCCGAACATCAGGATATTTGTGAGCAGCGCAAACAGAAACAAAAATATTCCGAACCGCGAAATCACATTTACTCCCTTGCACGCGGCATACGCGCAGCCGAGCAGCATTATAAATGTTATCAGGCACGGCGTTACCTCGGGAAAATATTTGGTGTGGAACATGTCGATATACGGCAAAAGAAAATACAGCGCGGTATAAACAAAGTACAGCGCGTAAAATACCGCGAGAGGAATCCGCAGCTTTGGGGTGTATCTGCGCGCAAGGCTCAGAACATCGGAATCGGTTTTCTTTTTCAGCGCAAGCGACGGTAAAAAAAACAGAAAGCATACCGCCAAGCCTGCCGCGATACAGACGGCGTTGAAGGTGAATGAAGCGTTTGACGACAAATCATTATTCTGTAAAAGAATTACAGAACAGGCGCACAAAAGCAGTGAAAGTAGAAAACGCTTTGACGAAAACTTAACCTCGGTTTGCATCCTGCACCTCCGTTTCCGGGAATTTCTGAACCCTTATTGTGTGCTTGGACAATCGTTTCCAGCCGGCGCGGATAAAGACATCCCTCATTCTGCGCAGAGAGAACGGCGACAGCGACGAAAGATACGGCACTCCCAGCGAGGTTTTCGCGCACATACCGATTAGCACCACGGCGGTCGCGAGGGTTATTCCCCACAGACCGGTAAATCCGCCGACCACGATAAACATCAGCCGCAGCATCATTATCGGCGGATAAAGCGGAGACGTCACGTAACCGCATATCGCGGCTGTTGCGACGACCATCAGGGTTGACGCGCTGATTATTCCTGCGTTCACAGCGCTGTCGCCTATAACGAGCGCTCCGACAATGCTGACCGCGTGACCGAGGGATTTCGGTATTCGCAGACCGGCTTCCTTCATTATCTCATACACAACGGTTATCGCGAGAACCTCTATCGTTACCGGAAACGGCGTTTGCGCGAGGGATTCGGAGGTATTGATCAGCAGCCACGTCGGAAAATACTCCGGATGGAACTGTGCGAGCGCGACGTAAAGCCCCGGCAGAAAGACCGAGACAAAAAACGAGAGGTACTTCATCAGGCGGATAAAAGCGGCGTAGTAGGTGCGGTTTGAGTAATCGTCCACACCCTGAAATTCCTCAACAAAGAGGTGCGGCACTATCATTACAGCAGGCGTGCCGTCGACAATTACCGCGATCCTGCCCTCGGTAAGCTTGCCGCAGACCGTATCGGGGCGTTCGGAAATCCCCACTCCCGAAAACAGACTTCCGCTGCCGTTGTCCTCAAGATAATCCGAAAGATAACCCGAGGCGAGCACCGTTTCGAGGTCGCAGGCGTTCAGTCGGTTTTTGAGCTTACCGAGCAAATCCGGCGACACCTGCGATTGCAGATAACATAGCATAAGCTGGGTTTTGCTGTCGCTGCCTACGGTCATCTGCTCAAACTTGAGGTCGGGAGTTTTCATTCTGCGCCGAATCAACGACATATTGACTCTCAAAGGCTCGGTGAACCCCTCGCGTGAACCGCGCTGCACTACCTCGCTCTCGGGTTCGCTGACTCCGCGAAAGCTGTAACCCTGAACGCCGACGGCATAAAGCTCCTCCGCACCGTCAGCCATCAGCACCGCAAAGCCCGAGGTGATGTAGGTCACGATCTCATCCGCGGAATTGAGCTTTATCACATCAGACGAAGCCATTACAGAGGAAAACAGAACCTCCGAAACAGCCGCAGCGTCTCTTGTTCCGTAATCAAAGGTCAAAAGCGGATTGAGCACACTTTGCGAAAGCTGTTCCTTGTCGACAAGGCCTTCCATTGTAATTACCGCCGCCTGTATTTTCAGCGCTGATTTCAGGGTGAACACACGCACGGTCAGATCGGCTGAATCGCCGAAACGATATTGCAGGTCGGCTTTTATTTCGTTTATAGAATAATTCATTTTATCACCATTATTAACCTAAGCAGATTGCGCGCGAATATACAGGCGACTTTGGCAAATAATAGGCTTGGTGATTAGATGATAATTTCAATTTTACGAACGGTTATTCTTTACGTATTCATAATTATTGCGATTCGCCTGATGGGAAAACGTCAGATCAGCGACATGCAGCCGAGCGAGCTGGTGGTGACGCTTGTCGTTTCGGACATCGCCTCTCTGCCGATGCAAAACACCTCGCAGCCGTTACTCAGCGGAGTTATTCCCGTATTGGTTCTTGTTTCGCTCGAAATCGCGGCAAGCGCGCTGATGATGAAAAGCCGTGTGTTCAGGCGGCTGATCTGCGGCAATCCGGTAGTGGTCATCGAGGACGGCAGACTCCTTCAAAAACAGCTCAAAAGACTCAGAATGAGCGCTGAAGATTTGTTCGCGCAGCTGAGGCAGCAGGATATTTTTTCGATCGACGAGGTTCAATACTGCATCGTCGAGACAAACGGCTCGATCAGCGTTCTCGAAAAGCCGCAGAACAGGGTGCCAACGGCTCAGGATCTGGGTGTGACCATTGAGGACAACAAGCTTGAGGCTGTGGTTGTTTGTGACGGAGAAATGCTCGACGACGGTATAGAACTCTGCAACGGCACCCGAAATCAGGTATGTAAAATTCTTAATGAGAATAATAAGGAGCTGAACGAGGTGTTTATCCTGACCCTCGACGGGAACGGAAAATACAACCTGATTCAGAAGGAGGTATCATGAAGCGGTTAATAATCTCTGTATTACTCCTAGCCTTCTGCGTAGCCGGCGCGATTATCGAGACGGTCTACATCAGCGGCAGCGTTGACAGCTACACGGACACCATCGAAAAAATAGACGGGTATATGCTGCGCGACGACTTTGAAAACGCGGTCGCCGAATGCGACAAGCTTAACAACGATTGGAGCGACAGCGCGCACGGTATCGACGCACTGCTTATTCACGATTATGTTGACGGGATCGGGTTCAGCATCGCGCAGATGAAGTCGTACATTGAAAACGGCAGCCCCGATTTGTATTTCTCCGAAAGCGAAAAAACAAAAAAGGCGCTCGCGTCTATCAAAGACAGCGAGTACCCTTATGCCGAAAATATCTTATAACAAAAAGGAGAGGCTTGATTCCAAACCTCTCCTGTGTTTTTAATTGTAAGAACGGATAAATCCGATCTGTTATTTCGCTGCCTTCTTGGCCGCCTTGTGGTTCTGCCACATAACCCAAAGGGGACCTGCGATGCAGATTGAAGAATAACAACCCGAAACAACACCGATCATCATCGGAAGAGCGAAGCCCTTAACCGAGGAGATGTTGAAGATGGTAGCGAGTACAAATACGGTCATAATCGCTGTCAGGGTGGTGACAGAGGTCATGATTGTACGCTTGAGCGTCTTGGAAGCAGATACGTTGAATACCGTGCCGACGTCCGTTCTTCTGCCCATAAGCTTTCTCTCCTCACGGACACGGTCGTAAATTACGATGGTATCGTTCAGCGAGTAACCGAGAATCATCAGTACAACCGCGATAAAGTTGGAGTCGATAGGCATCTGGAAGATAACGTAGAGGAAGTAGATCATCGCTACGTCGTGGAACAGCGCAACAAGAGCCATAACGCCTGCGGAGAGACCGCCGATCTTTCTGAATCGGATGGTTACATAAAGTACCATGAGGATACTTGCAAGCGCAACCGCCGCAAGACACTTGAGCAGGAAGCTGAAGCCCATGGAAGCGTCTACGGAGTTAGCCTCGAGGGTGATAAAGTTGTTATCGGGATACTGAGCCTGCAGATCCTTCTCGAGGTTCTTCTGAATGTCGGTCTCGATGGAGTCGTTGCCGGAGAACTGTACGGATACGTTCTTGCCGGTGTTGCCCATCAGATCCTCGGAGAACGAGGTTGTGATCTTGTCTGTTGTCTTTTCCTGAATGAAATCGTAAAGTGCGTTCTGATCGATGGGATGCTCCTCGTCTGAGGTGTAGCTGAAGGTCAGAGTCGCACCGCCGGAGAACTGGATGTCGAGTGTGGTGCCGAAAATAAAGTTGCAGATAATACCGATAAGGATGATGCCGAGCGAAATAACGAAGAATACTTTCTTTTTGCCGACAAAGTCGATAACCTTCTTGCCGCGGTTATACTTCTCGCTGACTTCCTGTGCGGTCATCTGAACGTCAGTCTTGTTCTGAACATCATTTTTCATCTTTAGCACCTCCAAACAACCAATTTTTGCGCAGAGGCTTGATGCCTGCGATGCTTCTGAGCATCAGTCTTGAGAAGAAGATACCCATGATGAAGTTAGAAATAACGCCGATGAGCAGTGTATAACCAAACGCGTAGATGGTACCTGTGGTGGACTCGCCGAAGATGAACGAAAGTATGTTGGACGGTCCGAATACCAGCATAAGAATGATGGATACGATAACAACGGTCATGTTACCGTCAACGATCGCGGACAGCGAATTCTTGGTACCCTTGTCAAGAGCGCCGTCGAGGGTTCTGCCTCCGCGAAGCTCCTCCTTGATACGCTCAGCGGTAATAACGTTACAGTCAACGCCCATACCGATTGAAAGAATCATACCCGCGATACCGGGCAGGGTCATGGTGAATGACGGGAACGCCGGGAAGTAACCCGAAACCGCCGCAACGGTGAGACCCATCTGACCGATAAGCGCGATGATCGCGACAAAACCGGGGAGACGGTAGAAGATGAGCATGATGATCGCAATGAGGATAAATGCAACAATAGCCGCGTAAGCCATTGCGGTCAGGGCGTTTTCACCGAGGGTAGCGGAAATGTTGCCGTAGTTGGCGGTTTCCAGCTGGAAGGGAAGCGCGCCCGCGTTGATCTTCTGAGCGAGCTCTGTTGCCTGCTTAGCGGTGAAGCTGCCT
>CACXAO010000026.1 GCA_902765625.1 uncultured Ruminococcus sp.
TCAGACTTTCAAATACTTCCATGTTATCACCCTACTATATGATAACATATCTTCTTTGTAATTTCGATTACAGAATTATTTCAGAATTAGATTGACGTGATAAGAGAGTTTAGAGTTGTTTAAAGCCTCCCCTTGAGGTGATTCCCCTGTTAGGGGAAATGTCGCTAAGCGACAAAAGGGTTGCCGTTCTTGCTAAAGAAAGGTGGCGCGGCGTTTACGCCGTGACGGAAGGGTGGGTTCGGTAGATGATACTTTACCATTCTGCGATAGTTTGTTAACGATTCTGCCTTTGTCCCCACCCTTCAGTCGCCTTTGGGCGACAGCTCCCCTCAAGGGGAGCCTTAGGTATAGCTGAAACGTTTCCGCTTAATCCACCGCTCAAAACCGACAAAAAATCTGCTATCTCTGCCGCTGAGCAGAACAAAATAACAATTGACTTTTAATGCGATTTGCTGTATGATAAAAAAAGATAATGCCATAATCGCGAAAAGTGCGAAATCGTGGCGTTGTAAATCACCTTACCAATAAAATCTTGCTTTCAACAGTGAGAAAGGAGAGTTCAAATGATTTCTACTGTGATTGACCAAAGCTTAGGCCTTGAATATCCCATTTTTCAGGGCGGAATGGCTTGGGTAGCCGACGCTTCTCTGGCTGCAGGCGTTTCAAACGCGGGCGGTCTGGGACTTATCGCGGCGATGAATTCCAACGGCGAGCAGCTTCGCGCGGAAATCCGCAGGTGCAAGGAGCTGACCGACAAACCCTTCGGCGTTAACATTATGCTGATGAGTCCCTTTGCCGACGAGGTCTCCGACGTCGTTGTCGAGGAGGGCGTCAAGGTCGTCACCACGGGAGCCGGCAATCCCGGCAAGTACATGGAAAAGTGGAACGCCGCCGGAATCAAGGTCATTCCCGTTGTTCCCAGCGTAGCCCTTGCCCGTAAGATGGAAAAGATGGGCGCGTTCGCGCTTATCGCAGAGGGCGGCGAAAGCGGCGGTCACGTAGGCGAGCTCACCACTATGGCTCTCGTTCCTCAGGTTGTTGACGCTGTAAATATCCCCGTTATCGCGGCGGGCGGCATTGCCGACGGCAGACAGGTCGCGGCGGCTTTCATGCTCGGCGCTGTCGGCGTTCAGGTCGGAACGCGCTTCCTCGTCGCCGAGGAGTGCACGATTTCACAGGCGTACAAGGACAAGGTGCTCAAGGCTAAGGACATCGATTCCGTCGTCACCGGCAAGCGTCTCGGTCATCCCGTGCGCTCAATCCGCAACGCCTTCACCAGAGAGTACCAGAAGGCTGAGTACGACGCTTCCTCCGTTTCGGACGAGGAGCTTGAGAAGATGGGCGCAGGCGTGCTCCGTCTTGCGGCACGTGAGGGCGACGTAAAGAACGGCTGCGTGCTCGCAGGACAGGTCGCGAGCATGGTCACAAAGGAACAGCCCGCGCGTGAGATCATCGTTGAGATGTTCACCGAGGCTGAACAGGTTCTGAACGGAGCGGCAAAATGGGTAAAATAGCATTTGTATTTTCAGGTCAGGGCGCGCAGTACAGCGGCATGGGCAAGGAGCTTTATGACGCGTCGGCGGCAGCCAAGGCGACCTTTGATATGGCGGACAGCGTCCGTCCCGGCACTTCGGCTCAGTGCTTTGAGGGCACTGCCGAGGAGCTTAAAGAGACCGTAAACACCCAGCCCTGCGTATTCACCGCCGATCTCGCGGCGGCATACGCTTTAAAGGAAAAGGGTATTGTTCCCGACTGCGTTGCAGGCTTCTCGCTCGGAGAAATCGCGGCGCTCGCGTTTTCGGGAATGCTCAGCGACGAGGAGGCGTTCAGGCTCGTTTGCAGACGCGGCGAGCTGATGGACAAGGCGGCTAAAGCCAATCCCGGCGCGATGGTTGCGGTAATGAAGATCACCCCGGCGCAGGTCGAGGAGATCTGCGCAAAATTCGACAAAACATATCCCGTCAACTACAACTCGCCTGCACAGACGGTAGTTGCCACCACCTCCGAGAACTGCGACGCGTTCTGCGCCGCGGTAAAGGAAGCCGGCGGCAGAGGCAAGGCTCTCGCGGTAAGCGGAGCGTTCCACTCCCCGTTCATGGCAGAGGCGGCTGAGGGTCTTGCTCAGTACATGGAAAACGTTGAGTTCAAAGCTCCGCAGCTCCCCGTTTACTCCGACTTCACCGCGAAGCCCTACGAGGGAGATTACAAGGCTCTCGTCAAGGCTCAGGTGGAAAGCCCCGTGAGATGGCAGCAGATCGTTGAGGACATGATAGCAAACGGCGTCGACACCTTCATCGAGGTCGGCGTAGGCAAGACCCTGACAGGTCTTATCGGCAGAATCAACGCGGACGTTAAGGCATACAAGGTCGAAACGCCCGGGGATATAGACAGAGTTAAGAGTTGAGAGTGAAGAGCGGAGAGTGGAGAGTGGAGAGTGGAGAGTGGAGAGTGAAGAGTGAAGAGTGAAGAGTGGAGAGTTTAGGGTTCAGACAATATTTTTTGAACCAACTACTACTAACTACCAACTACCAACTACCCAAGTACCAACTACCAACTACCAACTACCAACTACCAACTACCCAACTACCAACTACCAACTACCCAACTACCAACTAAAATCAACGAGGTAACCAATATGAACTTTGAAAATAAAACCGCGGTCGTAACAGGCGGCTCGCGCGGTATCGGACTTGCAATAGCAAAGAAGCTTGCCGAGGGCGGCGCAAACATCGCTATCCTCTACGTAGGCGACGAGAGCGAAGGCGCAAACGCAAAGGCTGAGCTTGAAAAGTACGGCACAAAGGTTGAGCAGTACTTCTGCAACGTGGCTGACTTCGCCGCTTCAAAGGAGGTCGTCGACAAGGTGATCGCGGACTTCGGCGGCGTCGACATTCTCATCAACAACGCCGGCATCACGCGCGACAAGCTCGTGCTCAACATGGAGGAGGCTGACTTTGACGCTGTAATCGGCGTTAACCTCAAGGGCACGTTCAATATGATAAAGCACACCTACAAGCACTTTATGAAGAAGCGCAGCGGCAGGATCGTGAGCACCTCGTCGATCGTCGGACTTATCGGCAACGCGGGTCAGGCTAACTACTCCGCTTCAAAGGCAGGCATCATCGGTCTTACAAAGTCCGTTGCGAGAGAGCTTGCAGGCAGAGGCGTTACCGTCAACGCGGTAGCTCCCGGCTACATCGGCACAGACATGACAAACGCCCTCTCCGACAAGGTCAAGGAGAGCATGCAGGCTCAGATTCCGGCAAAGAGAATCGGCACTCCCGACGACGTTGCGAACGTGGTTGCGTTCCTCTGCTCCGACGAGGCGGCTTACGTAACGGGCGAGGTTATCCGCGTAGACGGCGGTCTCGCGATTTAAGGAGGACGCAATGGCAAGAAGAGTAGTCGTAACAGGCTTAGGCGCGGTCAGTCCCGTCGGAAACGACGTTCCCACCATGTGGAAAAACATGCTCGACGGCGTTAACGGCATCGAAACAATCTCCGCTTTTGACACAAGCGACTTAAAGGTACATATCGCAGGCACGGTCAAGAACTTTGAGCCTGAAAAATATTTTGAAAAGAGAGAAGCCAAGAAGCTCGACATCTACTGCCAGTACGCCATCGCGGCGGCTCAGGAGGCGGTTGACGACAGCGGCATCATCGGCAATATCGACGAGAACCGCTTCGGCGTTTACATCGGCGCAGGCATCGGCGGTCTGAACACCTTCATCAACAACACCGTAAACCTCGAAAACGGCGGTCCGCGCAAGGTTTCTCCGTTCTTCATCCCGATGATGATCGGCAACATCGCGACCGGCAACGTCGCTATCCGCTTCAACGCAAAGGGCGTTTCGCTCTCCGTAATGAGCGCGTGCGCGACCGGCACCAACTCCATCGGCGAGGCGTTCCACGCCATCAAGGACGGCTATGCCGACGCTATTATCGCAGGCGGCGCGGAGGCTGTTGTCGCAAGGCTCACCATAGCCGGCTTCCAGAACATGAAGGCTCTCTCCACAAATCCCGACCCGAACAAGGCTTCACGTCCGTTTGACAAGGACCGCGACGGCTTTGTTATGGGCGAAGGCGCAGGTATGCTCATTCTCGAGGAATACGAGCACGCAAAGGCGCGCGGCGCGAAGATCTACGCCGAGTTCGCCGGCTACGGCAACACCTGCGACGCTCACCACGTAACAGCTCCCGACCCCGAGGGCGCAGGACTTGCAAGAGCGATCGAGATCGCGTTTGCCGAGGCGAACGTCGCGGACGACGCCGAGGTCTACATCAACGCTCACGGCACCTCCACCCACCTCAACGACCTCACCGAGACTATGGCTATCAAAAAAGCCCTCGGCGAGAACGCATACAAGGCGAGCGTCAGCTCCACAAAGTCGATGACGGGTCATATGCTCGGCGCGACGGGCGCGATCGAGGCTATCGCGGCGGTCAAGGCTATTGAGGACGGAATGATTCCTCCCACCATCAACCTCGACGAGCCCGATGAGGGTCTTGACCTCGACTACACTCCCAAAACAGCCAAAAAGCGCGAAATCAATGTCGCAGCCTCAACAAACCTCGGCTTCGGCGGCCACGACGCGTGCGTTGTATTCAAGAAGCTGTGATTTATTATTAACGCTGCTGTTTGGAATGACAGCCGCTAATCACTACTCACTACCCACTAAAAAGGACTGATTTTAATGTTTAATATAGATGAAATCAAGGAATTAATGGCGCTGCTCGAGGATTCCTCGCTCGCCGTGCTCGAGGTTGAGCAGGGCGGCAACAAGGTTCGCCTTGAGAAGCCCGCGGCAGTTGTATCCGCGGCTGCTCCCGTTGCAGCTCCCCTTGCTCCTGCTGCTCCCGCAGCGCCCGTTGCTGCTCCTGCGGCAGCTCCGGCAGCCGACTCAGGCAAGACCATCAACGCGCCCATCGTAGGCGTGTTCTACGCCGCTCCCTCACCCACCGCAGACCCCTATGTCAGCGTCGGCAAGAGAGTAAAGAAGGGCGACGTCGTCTGCATTATCGAGGCGATGAAGTGCATGAACGAGATCCAGGCTGAGGAGGACGGCGAGATCACCGCTGTTCTCGCTGCAAACGGCGAGCTCGTTGAGTACGGTCAGCCGCTTTTCAGCATTCAGTAAGGAGCGCTTTATGAACCAGGAAGAAATCAAAAAGATACTGCCTCACCGCGACAATATGCTTCTCGTTGAGGAGAGCGAGGTCGTTGACGAGGTCACCGCAAAGGGCAGATATACCATAAAGGGCGACGAGTTCTTTTTGCAGGGTCATTTTCCGGGCAACCCCGTTGTGCCGGGCGTTATCCTCTGCGAGATGATGGGTCAGGCAAGCTGCTGCCTGCTCGCCGACAAGGTGAGCGACTGCACGCCTTACTTTACCAAGATGAACAACGTCAAGTTCAAAAACCCCGTTAAGCCCGGCGACACCCTCGAGAGCGTCTGCACGCTGACCAAAAACAGAGGTCCGTTCTACTTTATCGACGCAAAGGGCTATGTTGACGGCAAGCTCTGCGTTTCGGCTGAGCTGAGCTTCGCGCTCGTTCCAAACGAAAAGTAGAGTTCAGAGTTAAAAGTTAAGAGTTGAGTTAATGCCGCGCATACCGGTCTCCGTCACTCCAAACTCCACTCTCAACTCTCCGCTCTCAACTCTCAATAAAAGAGGTACCAAAATGTTTTCTAAAATACTGATTGCCAACCGCGGCGAAATTGCGGTGCGTATTATCCGCGCCTGCCGCGAGATGGGCATTTCCACCGTAGCCATCTACTCCGAGGCTGACCGCAACGCCATGCACGTTCAGCTCGCCGACGAGAGCTACTGCGTGGGCGGAAGCCGCGTTGCCGAGAGCTATCTCAACATTCCGGCTATTCTCACCGTCGCGGTTGAGAGCGGCGCTCAGGCTATTCATCCCGGCTACGGCCTGCTCAGCGAAAACGCAAAGTTCGTTTCGCTCTGCGAGCAGTGCAATATCAATTTTATAGGCCCCACATCGTCGATGATAGCCATGCTCGGCGACAAGGACATCGCGCGCAAAACAATGCGCGCCGCAGGCGTTCCCGTCACACCCGGCTGCGACGTGGTCGAGGACATCGAGGTCGCCAAGGCTGAGGCTGAAAAAATCGGCTTTCCGCTGCTGATAAAAGCCCGTTCGGGCGGCGGCGGCAAGGGTATCCGCAAGGTGGATTCCCTCGAGCAGTTCGAGGACGCGTTCCTCTCGGCTTCCGCCGAGGCTCAGGCTGCCTTCGGCGACGGCGCGTGCTACCTCGAGAAGTTCATCCACCCCGTCAAGCACATCGAAATGCAGCTTCTCGCCGACAAGTACGGCAACACCATCTGCCTCGGCGAGAGAGAATGCTCCGTTCAGCGCAAGAACCAGAAGATGATCGAGGAAAGCCCCAGTCCCGCGCTCGACGAAAAGACCAGAAAGCAGATGATGATCGCCGCGGTAAAGGCGGCTAAGGCTGTGAACTACGTCAACGCCGGCACGGTCGAGTTTTTGCTCGACATGAACAACAACTTCTATTTTATGGAGGTCAACACCCGTCTGCAGGTCGAGCACGGCGTTACCGAGATGGTCACGGGTCTTGACATCGTGCAGTGGCAGATAAGAATCGCCGCCGGCGCGAAGCTCACGAGAACTCAGGACAGCATTTTCACCCACGGCAACGTTATTGAGTGCCGTATCAACGCCGAGAATCCCGACAAGGACTTCCGTCCCTGCTGCGGCAAAATCAAAAGACTCCACACTCCCGGCGGCTCATTCGTGCGCTTTGACACCGCGCTTTATCAGGACTACGTCGTTCCGCCGTACTACGATTCCATGATCGGCAAGCTGATAGTTCAGGCGAGAACCCGTCCCGAGGCTATCAGAAAAATGAAGATGGCGCTCTCGGAGCTGACCATCGAGGGAGTCGATATCAACAGAAACATCCTCGCGGAAATTCTCTCGGACGAGGAGTTCGTCACAGGCGAGTATACCACCGACTTTATGCAGGGCTTTGAGGAAAGAAGGCAGTTGGTAGTTGGTAGTTGATAGTTGGTAGTTGCCGGTTGGCAGTTGTTAGTTGCCGGTTGGTAGTTGATAGTTGATAGTTGATAGTTGGTAGATTCGTTACCAAACCATCATCGTTTTGTAAAGTATCATCTTCCGAACGCACCCTTCCGACTCGGCATAAATGCCAAGCCACCTTTCTTTAGCAAGAACGGCAACCCTTTTGTCGCTTCGCGACATTTCCCCTAACAGGGGAATCACCTCAAGGGGAGGCTTTAAATAGCTAAACCTTTGACAGAGAATAGGAACGTAAAAAAATAACGCCCACAGCAAGACGCGGGCTACCGACGTATAGCTGTGCCGGCGACCTATCTACTCGGAGATAAAAAACATGGATTTTTTTGCTTTTGTAAAACCTAAGAATGAGCTTGAGAATACGGCTGAAAAGCAGCAGAATGTGCCGTTCGTTCCCGATGAAATGTGGGTCAAATGCCCCAAGTGCAACGCTATGCTGCTGACTACCGATATGGAGGAAAACCTCCACGTCTGCACGCACTGCGACCATCATTTCCGCATGAGCGCCAAGCAGAGGATCGAGCTGCTCGCCGATAAAAACAGCTTTGTTGAACAGAACGGCGGACTGACAGGCAGAAATCTGCTCGACTTCCCCGGCTATAACGAAAAGCTTGAGAAGGCTAAGAAAAAAGCGAATGAATCCGTGCGCTGCGGCGAATGCACCATCGACGGCATTAGAACCGAGCTTTGCGTTATGGACGCGGAATTCATGATGGGCAGCATGGGCACCGTCACCGGCGAAAAAATCACGCGCGCCTTTGAGTACGCTACAGAGAACGCGCTTCCCGTGATCATCTGCACCGTTTCGGGCGGCGCGAGAATGCAGGAGGGTATCCTCTCGCTCATGCAGATGGCAAAGACCTCCGGCGCGGTCAAGCGCCACAGCGACGCCGGTCTGCTGTACATCACCGTTCTGACCGACCCCACCACCGGCGGCGTTACCGCCTCGTTCGCGATGGAGGGCGACATCATCCTCGCCGAACCAAACGCGCTTGTGGCTTTCGCGGGTCCCAGAGTAATCGAGCAGACAATGCGCCAAAAGCTGCCGAAGGACTTTCAGACCTCGGAATTTGTACTGCAAAAGGGCTTTATCGACGCGGTCGTGCAGCGTTCGTCGCTCAAGCCGACGCTCGTTAAGCTCCTGAAATTACACGGCTACGGGGAGGTCTAAGAATGTCAGGCACAACACCAAACACCAATCCCGCCTACGAAAAGGTTCTCGCTGCGCGCGACGCGTCGAAGCTGACGGCGGTTGACTACATTAAATATATGTTCGGCGAGAGCTTTATCGAGCTTCACGGCGACAGAAGATTTTCGGACGACAAGGCGATCGTGGGCGGTCTCGCGATGCTCTTCGAGACTCCCGTCACCGTTATCGGCATCGAGAAGGGCAGAAACACCAAGGAACGCATGGAGCGCAACTTCGGTCAGGCTCATCCCGAGGGCTACCGCAAGGCGCTCAGACTGATGAAGCAGGCGGAGAAGTTCCGCAGACCGGTGCTCTGTCTTGTCGACACGAGCGGCGCGTTCCCGGGAATCGGCGCAGAGGAAAGAGGTCAGGGTCAGGCGATCGCCGAAAACCTGATGGAGATGATGACCCTCAAAACCCCCGTTCTCACGATCCTCATCGGCGAGGGCGGCAGCGGCGGCGCGCTTGCACTTGCGGTCGCCGACGAGGTCTGGATGCTCGAAAACTCCGTTTACTCGGTAATTTCGCCCGAGGGCTGCGCTTCGATACTCTGGAAGGACAGCACAAAGGCTCCGCAGGCGGCTGCCGCGCTCAAAATGACCGCGCAGGATCTGTTCCGTCTGGGCGTGATAGAGCGTATCATCCGCCAGCCGAAGGCGGACGATCAGGCGATGTTCGAGAGTCTGAAGCTGCTGGTCATGCGTACCTTTGAGAAGAACCTCGCCCTCAGCGACGAGGAACTGACAGAGATGCGTTACGCGCGTTTCAGAAAAATCGGCAACCCGGATAATTTCAATCAATAATCGCAAAATAATAACGGAGAGGCGGCTGACCTCTCCGTTTTTTCAGTCTTTGAGCTGATACTCGATTTTGTGGGAATTCGCGTTTGTCTCGGTCTGCCCGGCAGTGATCATGTTCTTTTGATAGAACAGGCTTGAGCAAACCGCAATAACTATGCCGCTGACCACAACCGCGCCGATGATTATCGCCGCAATCAGCAGTCCCCTGTTCGAGCTTTTGGGCGGCTGCGGAACAACGCGGGCGTTGCTCTGCATGGGCGTGACACGGGCGTTGCTCTGCAACGGCGTTACGTGCGGCGACGGCTGCCCGACAGGTACAACGCGGGGCTGATTCTGCACAGGCGCGGCGTAGGGGTTCGCGTTCGGAACGGGATTCTGCACGGGCGCGGCATAGGGGTTCGGGTTCGGAACGGGATTCTGCACGGGCGCAGCGTAGGGATTCGGGTTCGGAACGGGATTCTGCACGGGCGCGGCGTAGGGGTTTTGATTTTGCACCGGCGGAACCGCGTATTGCTGATTTACAGGCTGCGGCGCAGTCATCTGCATGCCGCATTCGGGACAGAACTTCATATTTTGCGCGTCAAAGCCGCAGCGTGGACAAATCATAAGAACCTCCGTATTGTGTTAATATCATTACTACAAATTATCATACCGCAACAGAGAGGAAATGTCAAGGTTTTGCGCTTGCAACCGCCGCCGCGTTGTGCTATATTATTACAAAAGGAGGCTGCCATGAATATCTTACTCAACGTGCTCAGGACAATCGGCGTGCTTTTGTCGCTGTTTTTGCTATATATTTTCATAGTGCCGATGACCGTCAGGGTCGTAAACGTCGGCAACATCGCAGGCGTGGTCTTTGCCGTGTGGCTTTTCTGCCTGAGCTTCAAGCCGCTGCAGAGCCTTATCAGCCGCGTCATGCACCAAAACGGCTTTCTGACGTTTTTATACCGCGCAGTGAACGCCGGCTTTGCCGCTTTTGCGGTGTACGGAATAATTATAACCTGCGTGATGCTTCTCGCCTGCCACTCTCAGCCTGCGCAGAACTCCACCGTCGTCGTGCTCGGCGCACAGGTTCGTCCCGAGGGTGTGCCGTCGCTGATTTTGCGCGGAAGGATAAACGCCGCCGAGGATTACCTCAAAGCCAATCCCGGGGCAAAGGCTGTGCTTGCCGGCGGAAAGGGCTTTGACGAGCCGATGTCCGAGGCGAAGTGCATGTACGACGTGATGGTCGCGGACGGGATTTCTCCCGACAGGCTGTATATCGAGGACAAGTCCACCAACACCACCGAGAACTTCCGCTATACGCGCGCGGTGCTTGAGGAAAACAACCTCGGCGACGACATCACCGTTACCACCGACGGCTTTCATATGCTCCGTGCGATGCTTATCGTGAAGCAGCAGGGCTACACGGGCAGGGTTGGCGCGATCTGTGCGGAAACAAGGCTAGAATTTTTGCCGACATACGTTGTGAGGGAATGGTTCGCGCTTCCGTTCCAGCTTGTCAGACCGGGAAGGTGAACCTGAGTCACCATGAAATTATTTTTCACATTGACATCATTAAAAATATCCTCTATAATAATGACGAAGGATTGCGAGAGTTTTTGCGGGGAATGATTATGAACGAAATGAAGATCAGGTATTCCAGAGATTCAATCAAGTTTTTATCTAAACTTGATAAGAAATCCGTAAATAGAATACGCACGGCAATCGAAGGGCTGACGCAAAACCCTCCTGTCGGCGACATAAAACCAATGCAGGGTTTCAGCGACGGAAGAAAACGGCTCAGAGTCGGGTCATGGAGAATTATCTTCAAACAAGTAAGCGAATTATATGTTGAAATCATTTTTGTGATTGACATCGGCAATCGCGGAGATATTTACAAGTAAAAGGAGATGATATCATGTCGGGTATAACAATGGAAGCAGCACGTTTAATGGATATTCTTCCGGAAGCAGATCAGGAATTTGCATATGAGTTTATTAAAAAGCTCGTACTCGCATGGGATCCCGATTTTACAAAGGTTACCGCAGAGGAAGCAAAAAAAATTGAGGAAGCAGAACTCAGCGGTTTTGTTGACGCCGAAAATATAGATTGGGACAGCATAGGTACTGACGATTAATGAATCCTGATACAAATCACAAATAAATAACCT
This sequence comes from uncultured Ruminococcus sp., assembly GCA_902765625.1. Taxonomy (GTDB): domain Bacteria; phylum Bacillota; class Clostridia; order Oscillospirales; family Acutalibacteraceae; genus Ruminococcoides. Next base: position 11,220 of record CACXAO010000026.1, read on the forward strand.
CTAAAAAACCGCCCAAACGGGCGGTTTTTGCTATACATAGGGTATTGAGAACGGCAGCAGAATGTAGATATACGCGATCAGAAAGCCGCCGATGGTTGAGAACAGTATCTGCAGCGGCCGCCGCCAGAGCATTCCGATCGCCGCGGCGAGGAGTATCAGCGGAATGAACCAGTAGCTGAGGTTCAGCCCGAAGCCCTGAAAGGTGGGCGTGAACCTGAACGCCTGCAAAAACCAGAACGCAAGAATGAACGCCGCGATAAAGCCTGCGACGGTGCCCTTTCCGCGGCCGTACCAGCAGACCGCGCCGATCAGCGGAGATATCGCCGCGAAGATCAGCCAGAAGCCCATGCTGTTCCATTCGGGCAGGGTGCGGATGACCGCGGCGAAATAAATGTAGTAGCCGAGCAGCAGTCCGACGAAGAACGCGAGAGAATTAAGCGCGGCGCGGATAGGCGTATGGCTGAAAAGCGCGACTATGAGCAGTCCGAACGCCGAGGGCATCAGCGTTGTGAAGAAGCCGCGGATGTTGACCGCTTCGAGCCAGTTCGGAACCGACGACGCGTTCAGTCCGGCGACGAACTCAGAGAGCATTCCGAGTCCGAAGCCTGAGAGCAGCGCGAGAAATGTGAACGCGAGCATTTTCGGCACGGATCTGACCCTGTGCCTGCTGCGGATTTTATCAAGTATCATATTCGTTCACCGCGCTCACATGCTCTCGGGGCAGGTGATGTTGAACATGGTGAGCACGTTCCTGATCACCGCTCTTACGCAGGCGCAGAGCGCAAGCCTTGCCTGGGTAAGACCCTCGTCGTCGCCCTTGACGCGGCAGGCGTTGTAGAACTTGTGGAAGAGAGTCGCAAGGCGCGTTACGTAACGCGTGATTTTGGTGGGGTCGTAGTCCTTCGCCGCCGAGATTATCTCGCTGCCGTAGAGCGCGAGGTGGCTGATAAGCTCCTTTTCCTCGGGAGCGGTCAGCAGCGCAAGCTCAGCGTCGGTGCAGTCGCGCGGAGTGATACCGTCGGCCGCGAGCGCCTTGAAGATGCTGCATATCCTCGCGTGGGCGTACTGAACGTAGTAAACGGGATTCTGGTTGTCCTGCTTGACGGCTACGTCGAGGTCGAAGTCCATCTGGGTGTTCGCCTCGCGGGTGTTGAACAGGAACCTCGCGCTGTCAACGGGTACCTCCTCGAGCAGGTCGCGCAGCTGGATAGCCTTGCCGGTGCGCTTGCTCATCTTAGCCGGCTTGCCGTCGCGCAGAAGCTTTACGAGCTGCATGAGCACGACGGTCAGCTTTGAGCCGTCGCAGCCAACCGCGTCCATTGCGCCCTTCATGCGCATAACGTGGCCGTGATGGTCGGCACCCCAAACGTCGATAAGGGTGGTGAAGCCGCGGTCGAATTTATTCTTGTGATAAGCGATATCCGCCGCAAAATAGGTCGGATTGCCGTTCTGACGGATGAGAACGTCGTCCTTGAGCTCAAGGTTGTCGATGTACTTCTGAGTTTTGCCCTCGGCGAGGAGCTTATTTGTGAGGACTTCCTTGTTCTTGTACCAGACCGCGCCGTCCTGCTCGTAGGTCAGACCCTTCGCGGTAAGCTCGTCGACAACAGCCTTTACCGCGCCGCTCTTGTGAAGCTCGCTCTCGAAGAACCACTTGTCGTAGGTGATTTTGTAAGCCGCCATGTCCTCCTGCATCTTTTTGATGTTCTTGGGCAGAGCGTAATCGACGAGAGCCTTTTTGCGCTCGTCGGAGGTCACGTTCAGCAGCGCGTCGCCGTACTCGCTGTTGTACTCGTTCGCGAGGTCGGTGATGTCGCCTCCCTGATAGCCGTCCTCGGGAAAGACGATCTCGTCGCCCTTGTAAATTTGGAGGTAGCGCGCCTCAAGCGAAGCCGCGAACTTTTCGATCTGGTTGCCTGCGTCGTTTACGTAGAACTCGCGGTAAGCCTGATAGCCCGCCTTTTCGAGCACAGCCGCGAGACAGTCGCCCAGAGCGCCGCCGCGCGCGTTGCCCATGTGCATGGGACCGGTCGGATTTGCCGAAACGAACTCGACCATAACCTTTTCGCCCCTGCCGAAATCCGACGAGCCGTAGCCCTCGGGGTCGGAGAGGACGTCGCGGACGGAGCTGACGTAGAAATCTCCGCCGAGGAAAAAGTTGATGAAGCCGGGACCCGCGGTCTCGAAGCGGTCAAAGAACGTGCCGCTGAGGTCGAGGTTTTCGGTGATCGCCTGAGCGATTTTGAACGGCGGCATGCGGAACGCCTTTGCGCCTGCCATAGCGGCGTTTGTGGCGAAGTCGCCGTGGGAGGTGTCGGCAGGCACCTCAACGATGAACTCCGGCAGCTCTGCTTCGGGCAGAGTACCGGCGGCGATAGCCTTTTTGATAGCCGCCTCTACAGCGGCTTTAAGCTGACTGACAGCCTTTGCGTATGTATCCATAAAAATTACCCCTTACTTTTCTTCAACTGTGATATGAAAACGGTTCTCGCTGACGAGATCGGTGTTAAAATCGAGCGTGTAGCTGACCTCGAGGGTGCCGCCGCGCTCCGAGAGAGTGCTGTTGAGCGTTTTGGTGAAAACCCCGATGGACAGCGTACCTGCGACGGTCTCGTAAATGCACTGGTGCCGTCTGCCCTTTTGGAGCAGCAGGCGCGAACGCTGCGGACCCGTGCGGCTGATGGTGACCATGTCCTCGTCAACGCGGATAACGTTGTTGTAGACCTTCGACGGGTTGTCCTCGTCGTACTCGCGGTAGCCGATGTAGAAGTGGTCGCGCTTGCGCATGAACTTACCGTCGGTCAGCACCTCTATCTTATTGTGTTCGCCGTCGACGAGCTGTTCGCCGACGATGGTTATTCTGTACTGATTCAAATCCTTGTCTGTCATAGGCACCTCAATACACTTCGATGTCGATTTGTGTGACGGCGTGCTCCATGTTTCTGCCGAGGAAAAGACCGGCAACGGAGGTGAAGCCGTCGGGAGTGTCGCTGACAAAGAACTCCGGCTGCGGCTGCTCAAAACGGGTCGAGAGCAAATTCTCCTGACCGAGCACCTTGGCGGCGTAAACGGCGGTTTCAAGACCCGAATCTATCAGGCGCACCTGCGGGCCCATGAAGTCCGAGATCGCGTCGCGCAGCAGCGGAAAGTGGGTGCAGCCGAGGATAAGCGTGTCGACGCCCTGCTCCTTGAGCGGCGAGAGGTACCTCGCCACGACAGCCATCGTAATTACGTCGCTGCGGTCGATAACGCCGTTTTCGACGAGCGGAACGAACAGCGGACAAGCCTGCTCAAAGACCTCAAGCTCAGGCTCAAGCTTTTGCAGACGGAGCTTGTAGCTGTGGGAATTAACGGTGGCGGCGGTGCCGATAACGCCGATTTTGCCGTTGCGCGTTACCCTGACCGCAGTGAAGGCGGTGGGGTTAACGACTCCCGTATAAGGCACGGGAAGCGACTCTCTGAGCAGATCGCCCGCGACCGAGCTGACGGTGCCGCAGGCGGCGACGACCATCTTGACGTTGTGCTTCAAAAGGAAATTGGTATCCTGAACGGCGTATTTTCTGATGGTTTCGCGGCTTCGGGTGCCGTAGGGCACTCTGCCGGTGTCGCCGAAATATATGATTTTTTCCTGCGGAAGCACGCGCAGAAATTCCTTGACCGCGCTGAGACCGCCCAGACCCGAGTCAAAAACGCCGATTGCGTTCTCTGACGACATACATATCCCTCTTTTTCTTGAAGATTTGCATTATGATTCACGTTACATCATACCACAAATCACGGGAAATGTAAAGAAGTTGGTAGTTAGTAGTTTTGTAGTTGGTAGAATATTTTTATTCCGGAGCGAAGCGACCCTTAACTGCCAACTACCAACTACCAACTATCAACTGCCAACTACCAACTACCAACTATCAACTGCCAACTGCCAACTGCCAACTGCCAACTGCCAACTGCCAACTGCCAACTGCCAACTGCCAACTGCCAACTGCCAACTGCCAACTACCAACTGCCAACTATCAACCTCTAGCTGCAATAATCCTCCAGCGTTTTACGCAGCGCCGCCTCGCCTTCTATAATTATTCCCTGCTCGAGCTTCTGCTTGTCCGACTTGGGCAGAGAATATACAAACGTGTCCGTCGTCATGAACGGTTCGCTCTCGCCTGCGCGGTAGACCACTACCCTGCCCTTGTCGGTGCCCATCACAAAGCGCTTGCTGCTGTCGGGAAGCGTTTCGCTGAGACTTACGCTCAGGTTTCCCGCCGCGCGCTGCTCCGCCGCCGACTGCACAAGAACGCAGCCTATCAGTATCGCTCCCGTTACCGATATCAAAATTATTCTTTTCATAACCATCAATCCTTTTTTCTGTTAGCATTTCCGCCGTTATGCGCATTATTCACCCTTTTCAATAAAATCGCAAGGTGAAAAAGACAATTTTTTTATCTGAAATTTTGATTTACATATTTATTTTTTCCCGAAAAAGTGCTATAATAAACTTTACTAATGTTTACAATGGCGGCGGTAGTATCGAAATCAGCCTCGCCTTTTTATCGGAATACATTAAAATCTTTATCTGACCAATCACAAGGAGTTCTTATGCGTAACAAACGTGAAACTGATATCAGCAGCTACATGGGCAAAACGCCCGAGCAGCAGCCTGAGATCACCTACAAGCGCAGCGAAAGCGGCGCAAAGCGTTTCTTCAAGGGCTTAGGCAAGCTTCTGCTTACCGTTTTTTCCGTGCTCGCGGTCGCAGGCATCGTCACGGCGATTTCGCTTGCTCTCTACATCATCGCGCTCGCGTCCGAGCCTACGGGTATCGACCTCAAGGCTAAGTCCATGAACCAGACCAGCCGCATCTTCATCAAGGACAGCGACACGGGCGAGTTCACCGAAACGCGAAAGCTCTACAGCACCGAAAACCGTATTTGGGTAGACAATCAGAATATTCCGGATTACATGAAGGAAGCTCAGGTCGCTATCGAGGATAAGCGATTCTACGAGCACAACGGAGTCGACTGGCAGCGTACCCTCTCGGCGGTCGCTATGCTCGCAACGGGCAGCGACTCCTACGGCGGCTCCACCATCACCCAGCAGCTCATCAAGAACATCACCGACGACAACGAGGTAAGTATCAACCGTAAGCTGCGCGAGATCTGCAAGGCGCTCAAGCTTGAGCAGGAGTACACCAAAGACCAGATCCTCGAGGCTTACCTCAACGTCGTAAACTACGGCAACAACTGTCAGGGCGTCGAGGCTGCGGCGCAGCTCTACTTCGGCAAGAGCATCAAGGACTGCTCGCTCGCCGAATGCGCGGCTATCGCAGGCATCACCCAGAACCCCTCGCGCTGGAATCCCCTGATTTACCCCGAGAACAACCGCGAACGCCGCGAGCTGATTCTCAACGAGATGTACGACCAAGGCATCATCAAGACCAAAAAGGAATACGACGACGCGATGGCGGAGAGCGCGAACATGACCTTCGTCGGCTTCAAAAGCGCGTCCGAGGACGAGGACGACGATGACAACGACGTTCAGAACTGGTATTACGACCAGCTTTTCTACGACCTGCGCAACGATCTTGCGCTTTACTACAACATCAGTCCCGACGCGGCGAGCGAGAAGATCTACACCGAGGGTCTTAAAATCTACTGCGCCATGGACGTGAAAATGCAGGAATACATTGAGAAGGAAGCCATGGCTATCGACAAAAGCTCAGACCCCAGCATTGAGCTGGGCTCCGTTCTGATGGACTTCGACGGCAGGGTCATCGCCACCGTCGGCAGCTCCAACCGCAAAACCACCGACCTCGCGTGGGACAGAGCCGCTCACTCGGCTTTGCAGCCCGGTTCATCGATAAAGCCGCTCTTCGTTTACCCCATCGCGATCGAAAACAAGCAGCTCTACTTCTCGTCGACCGTTCTCGACGAACCGATCGAAAAGTACGAGTACGACGAAGCCTCCGGCGGCTACATCTCGGGTCCTAAGAACGCCTACGGTTCATACCTCGGCAACATTCTCCTGCCCGACGCTATTGAGCGCTCGTCAAACGCCGTAGCGGTTCAGGTAATGGAGCTTATCGGCGGTCCGTCCGTCGCCTACGAGCAGGCTGTCACCAAGATGAACTTCAAGCACCTCAGCGAGCTTGACGGAGTCAACACCGGTGCGCTCTCGATCGGCGGTCTCAACGGCGGCGTCACCGTCCGCGAGATGGCTGCGGCTTACACCTACATGGGCAACGAAGGCCTCAGCTACAAGCCCTACACCTACTACTATATCACCGACTCCGAGGACAACGTTATCCTCGACAACCGCGACTCCGTACCCAAGCAGGCGTACTCGGCGGAGACGGCAGGCATTATGAACCGTCTGCTGCACTACAACGTCGAGAATTCCGCCAACACCTACGCAATGTACGCGCGCGTTTCGGGCTGGGATATCGTCGGCAAAACCGGTACCACCGATAACGACCGCGACTGCTGGTTCTGCGGAATGTCGCCCTACGCGGTCATGGCTACATGGACGGGCTTCGACAGTCCCCAGACGATAACCGACAAAACACGCTCAGCAAAGTTCTTCGCAAACGTCATGGGCGAATACCTGAAGGGCAAGGAGCAAAAGGAATACAAAATCTCGAAAAACCTCATTCCGGCGACCTACAACCCCGTTACGGGTCTTGTTATCTCGACCGACAGCGTTTCGGGCAAGTACGTTGGCTACTACACCGAGGACAACATGCCGGCGTTCGGTTCGGCGTGGTATGACGACTCGACCTACAACTGGAACGCCTACAGCGGCGGCGAAAGCTCCGGCAGCTACAACAGCGGCAGCGGCTCAGGCAGCGGCTCAAGCAGCAGCTCGGGCGGCGGCGAAAGCAGTCAGTCATCGGGCGGCGGCGGAGGTCAGTCCTCAGCCGAAAGCTCCGAAGGACCCGTTGTTCCAGAAGAGGGCGGCGGAGGCTCGGGCGGCGGCGGTCAGAGCAGCGCCGACGCGGAAATTCCCGGATAACGCGATAACCGCACAAAAAGTTAGTAAGCTTATGGGATATAAGTAACAATAAAAGGATGGTAAGAATATGGTATCAGTAGCAATTATGGGACACGGCGTTGTCGGATCAGGCGTCGCCGAGATCCTGCTGACGCACAAGCAGAAGCTGTTCGCCCGTCTCGGCGAGGAAATCTACATCAAAAAGGTTCTCGACCTTCGCGAGTTTCCCGACAGCCCGATTGCGGACAGATTTACAAAGGACTTTGAGGAAATCATCAACGACCTCGAAATCCGCGTTGTCGTCGAGGTCATGGGCGGTCTCCACCCGTCCTACGAGTTCGTTACCCGCTGCTTAAAGGCGGGCAAGAGCGTTGTGACCTCCAACAAGGAGCTTGTTGCGGCATACGGCGCAGAGCTGCTTGCTCTCGCAAAGGAAAATAACGTTAACTTCCTCTTTGAGGCGTCTGTCGGCGGCGGCATTCCGATCATCCGCCCGATGAACCAGTGCCTCGTAGCCAACATCGTAGACGAAATCGCGGGTATCCTCAACGGCACCACAAACTTTATCCTCACCAAGATGATCGAGGACGGAATGCAGTTTGCCGACGCGCTCAAGCTTGCTCAGGAGCTTGGCTTTGCCGAGAAGGATCCCACCGCTGACATCGAGGGTCACGACGCGTGCCGCAAGATCTGTATTCTCGCTTCACTCGCGTTCGGCAAGCACGTATATCCCGATTCCGTACATACCGAGGGCATCACCAAAATCACTCTTGAGGACGTTAAGTACGCCGAGAAGTTCGGCTGCGTCATCAAGCTTATCGGCAGAGTAAAGAAGCTCAAAAACAACAAGATCGACATCATCACCGCACCCATGCTCGTTCCCGTAAAGAGCCAGCTCGCCAACATCGACAGCGAGTTCAACGGCATTATGGTTCGCGGCGACTGCACCGGCGACGTTGTATTCTACGGCAAGGGCGCAGGCAAGCTGCCCACAGCGAGCGCGGTAGTAGCCGATATCGTAGACTGCTGCCAGCACCTCAAGAAGAGACGCTTCCTGTTCTGGACAGACGGCGACGGCAGCAACATCATCAACGTAAACGAGTCCGTATTCGCGATGTACGTCCGCGTAAAGGGCAAGAACGCTGTTGCAAAGGCTGAGGGCATCTTCGGCTCGGTACAGTCCATCAGCGCCCACGGCGGCGACAGAGCGGCGTTCACCACCAAGGCTATGAGCTACGGCGAGTTTACCGACAAAATCAACAAGCTCGCCTCAGACGGCGTTGAGATTCTCTCGACGATCCGCATCGGCGACCTGTAATTTCAACATTGTTTTTATTTACGTAGGGGAGCTCCTCGCGGGCTCCCGTCAGAATCCGGAAATTTCTGCTGTACTGACCGGCAGCCGCAAGGGCTGTCGCTGCGTTTTTGCATCAGGTAATTATTTTTAATCAAGCATATAGTTTGAGAGCGCGCAGGCGTTCGAATACAAAAAAGGGAGTATATTTAAAATGAGTTTGATTGTTCAGAAATTCGGCGGCACTTCGGTAGCCAACGCCGAACGGGTAATGAACGTGGCGAAGATCGTCACCGACACATACGCCAAGGGCAACGACGTTGTAGTTGTTGTATCGGCGCAGGGCGACTTCACCGACGTACTCGTTGACAAGCAGATGGAGATCAACCCCAAGGCATCCAAGCGTGAGCAGGATATGCTTCTCGCAGCCGGCGAGCAGATTTCTATCGCGTTGCTTGCAATGGCTATTGAGAAGCTCGGATATCACGTCACCTCGCTTCTGGGTTGGCAGGCAGGCTTTGAGACCTCATCGGCTCACACAGCGGCGCGTATCAAGCGCGTTGACCCGTCGAGGATCCAGGAGGCTATCGACCGCCGCAACATCGTAGTTGTAGCAGGCTTCCAGGGTCTTAACAAGCGCGGCGACATCACCACCCTCGGCAGAGGCGGTTCCGACACAAGCGCTGTCGCGATCGCTGCGGCAATGCACGCAGACCTCTGTCAGATCTACACCGACGTAGAAGGCGTATTCACGGCTGACCCGCGCAAGGTAGAGAACGCCAAGAAGCTCGACGAGATCTCGTACGACGAAATGCTCGAGCTTGCGACCCTCGGCGCGCAGGTGCTCAACAACCGTTCGGTAGAAATGGCGAAGAAATACAACATCGAGCTTGAGGTGCTCTCATCACTGACGCAGGCGCCCGGCACAATCGTAAAGGAGAATACTAAAATGGAAAAAATGTTAATCAGCGGCGTCGCTAAAGATACAGAGGTTGCCAGAATTTCAGTTAAGGGCGTACCCAACACCCCGGGTATCGCGTTCAAGTTGTTCTCACGTCTTGCCAAGAAGGGCATCAACGTAGACATCATTCTCCAGTCAATCGGTCAGCACGAAAAGAAGGACATCTCCTTCACCGTAGCCAAGGCTCACGGTCAGGCAGCCGTAGACGCTCTCAAGGACTATGTTATCTCTCACGGCGCAAGCGAAATTCTCCTTGACGAGGACGTAGCGAAGATCTCTATCGTAGGCGCAGGCATGGAGAGCCACGCAGGCGTTGCGGCTAAGATGTTTGAGGCTCTCTACGAGGCTCAGATCAACATCCGCATGATCAGCACCTCCGAGATCAAGATCTCCGTTCTCATCAACGCCGATGACGCAGACGCAGCCGTAAGAGCCATCCACCGCAAATTTTTTGACTGACAGGGATGCCCCTGCCGGCACTTCGCGGACTATGGGTTTTATTGCACGGTAACGTTCCGTTTACGCGAGACAGATTGCGTGTTCGGTGACTTCGCTTCATGCTCTGTCAGGTGACAGTATTATTCCGCAATTTCTTAATTGAAATGTTACAGATTTCAGTTTAACTATGAAATCTGAAAAAGGAGGATAAATAAAAATGACTCTTGGCAACGCAAAATTCAAAATTGTCGCCGCAATGGCGGCAGCGCTCATTCTCACAGGCGCGGTTATGACAGGCTGCGGAGAAAATTCCGACAGCAGCGCGGCCGGCACTACCGCCGCAACAACAGCCGCACAGACGACCGCAAACGCAGCGCCAGGTTCATCATCAGCTGCGCAGAGCAATGCAAACAGCAGCGCACAGAGCAACAACACCGACTCACAGACCTCTCAGTCGTCAGACTCCGACTCTCAGAGCAGCAACTCCGATAGCGGCAACACCGCGGAAAAGCACGGCAACATCACCGCGGACGAGGCACGCGAAATTGCGTTACAGAACTGCGAATACGGTCTGGAGGTAACGATCTGCGATCCTTCCTCTCACAACGGTCAGGACTGCTGGCATGTTGTTGTCCGCGACACCGCAGGCAACTACTATGACTGCTTTGTAAGCAGCGTATTCTGCGACGTTAACCAGGTAAAGGCAGGCGGCGGCGATTACGAAAGCGCAGACGCCGAGGTTCCCGACGAGAACGAGTAATTCAATTTAACGCAAACTATAAAAGGCAACGGAAGGTTCACCCCACAGTTGCCTTTATTTTTTTAAAGCCTCCTAAAGCCTCCTAAAGCCTCCCTTGTTAAGGGAGGTGGCACGGCATCTATGCCGTGACGGAGGATTTACACGGCAGGCGTTTACCGAATCAGGATAGCGTCTCCCGATAAATTACAGCGTTTGACTATTTCCAAAAATCGGTTTGAAGGACAGCGCGGTGCAGGTAAATCCTCAGTCAGCTGCGCTGACAGCTCCTTTACTAAAGGAGCCTTACGCAAATTAAAAACGCCCGGAAAAATCCGGGCGTTTTGCAATTAAATTAAACCAGCTCGATGACAGCCATCTCGGCGCCGTCGCCGCGACGGGGACCGATCTTGGTAACTCTTGTGTAGCCGCCGTTGCGGTCAGCGTACTTGGG
>CACXAO010000027.1 GCA_902765625.1 uncultured Ruminococcus sp.
GTTATTATTCACAAACTTATTATACCACAACAGGCACATAACCGTCTATGCTTTCGGTTATGTGCCTGTCTGTTTTTTGGGGTGTTTTTTCACAGCCCCCGATTATTCAAAATATTTCTCTGTGTGGAAGCACGGCATATAGCTGAGCTTAAAAAGATTCCTGCGGTGACGGTCGTCAATGTTTTTCTTGATGTTCTCGTCGTCGATCTCGCCTGTTCTGATATAGCGGTCAAGCACGGCATAGGTAAAGCCGAGGTTGTCCTCATCTGTCTTGCCGCAAAGTCCGTCGATGGGCACCTTGTCAATCAAAACGTCGGGAAGTCCGCAAAGTCTGCCGATCTGCTTCATCTCGTCAACCGTAAGGAACGAGCACGGGCTGAAATCTCCTGCCTGATCGCCGTAGCGCGTCGAATAGCCAACCCAATCCTCAGAAAGGTTGCAGGTGTTGGCAACGCGTCCGTTATTGCTCTGGGCGACCGCGTAAAGAGTCGTCATGCGGATTCTGGGCGGAATGTTGGTAATGGTCTGAACCGACGGCTCAAACGGCAGTGCTTTTACCTCCGCTTCTACCGCGTCCTTAATGTTAATCACATAATGCTTGATTCCCAGGTGGTTAACAAGGAGCATCGCCATATCGATATCCGCCTGAACGCCGTTGGGCATCAAAACGCCGATTACTCTCTCCTTGCCGAGAGCCTCAACACACAATGCGGCTACGATCGAGCTGTCCTTGCCTCCCGAAATGCCGACAACCGCGTTACAACCGGCGCCGTTTTCTTCGAAAAAGCTGCGAATCCATTCTATACAATCCTGTTTTACTATTGCTGCGTCAAACATCGAACGCCTCCCGTTGATTAATATGTTCCAAATTTGTTAAATTATGAAAGCTGTAAGAAATTAATAAGAAAAATCCAGCTCAGTCCGTAGTAGGTTACGACGGCGACAAGGTCGTTGATCGTTGTAATCAGCGGACCGGAAGCCACCGCAGGGTCAATCTTAATCTTTTTGAAGAATATCGGGATCAGCGTACCTACCGCGCTTGAAACCGCCATTGCGATCAGCAGCGCAAGTCCAATACATCCCGAAACCGAAAACGCAAAGAGAACGTCTTTTCCCTTGAACAGCAAAATATACAATCCGACAAACAATATCGAAATAACGCCGAGAATTATTCCGTTTGAAAAACCGACGCGGGTTTCCTTTGCAACAAGCTTGAACTTCTGCCCTACGCTGAGGTTCTCGTCCATCAGAACGCGGATAGTAACGGCAAGCGACTGTGTGCCGACGTTACCTGCCATGTCGAGAATCAGCGACTGGAACGCCATTATCATCGTAAGCTGCGCGACTACCCTTTCGAACGCGCCGACAACGGTTGAAACAAGTATACCCAAACCAAGCAGCGCCAGCAGCCACGGCAGACGCTTTTTGATACTCTGAAACAGCGGTTCGTGCAAATCCTCCTCAGCGGTCAGACCGCCGAGCTTTGCGTAATCCTCGCCCATCTCGTCGTCGATAACCTCAATTACATTCTGAGCGGTAATAACGCCGAGAAAACGGTTGTTGTTATCGAGCACGGGTATGGACGCCTCGGAGTAGTTTTTCAGTTGTTCGATACAGTCGTCTATCGTCTCCTGCGCGTACAGATACGGGAAGGATGTGACTGTGATTGAATCAAGCGTATCGTTTCTGCGTGCGGTAATCAAGTCTCTCAGGTCAATCGCTCCGCAAAACTCACCTGTTTCATCGGTTACAAAAATAGTGGAGATATTGTCGTTTTCCTCAGCCTGAGCGATAAGCTCGTTCATCGCCTGCGGTACGGTGAGATTGTCGCGGATAACAACGCAGTTTGTCGTCATGCGGCTGCCGATCTCGTCCTCGTCAAAGGAAGCGATCAGCCTGATATCGCTGCGTATCTCGGGAGAAAGCGAATCGATGATCAGCGAACGCTTCTCCTTCTGAATTTCGCGAAGTATGCTGGCGGCGGAGTCGGTCTCGAGCATGGATACAACAGCCGACGCCTTTTTTAAATCCATTTCGTTTACATAGATGCCCGCGTCGTCCTCTTCAAGGTGCTCAAGCGCGTCTGCGAGCATTTCCGCCGAACAAATACGGTAAAGCTTCTTTCTCTCCTGAGAATTAAGGTTTTCCATAACCTGCGCCACATCGCTGCCGTGGTAGTCCTCAAGCATCAGCTGCGCGGTTTTTGGCGAGTAGCTTCCCTGAATAATGCGGATTATTTCATTTTCATAATCGGGACGCTCAGTAAGCATTGTCTCGATAGTCTTTGAATTTGTTTCATTTGCCATTGTTTGACCCCCGTTCTTTTGATTTTAACAATAGAAACGGGCAAACAGAAAAGCCTCTGCGCGCAGGTCGCACAGAGGCCGAAAAACCATATATCAGTTAATTAAAGCGACGAACAGAAAAGCGTCCGCGTAAAAACTACTGAATGATATTTCGCTTCTGCCCGACCCATGACTATCGCTGTTTGTCACTTCAATCACCTCTTTTTCAGTTTATTTAGTCCTTAAACAGTATACCACAACAGGTACGCAAAGTCAACCGACCTATTTAACAACTATACTCTGCTGACCCATCTGCTCGTAACGTTTTTTTACGAGGTCTTTTTTGAACACGGAAATTTTTCCCGCGGTAGAATCCGCAAAATAATAGTTGTCGTTGTCGTAGCCTATCAGCACAAGACAGTGCTCGTGCATGTACCACGAAAAAGTATCTCCAAGTTTTGTTCGCGCGTTCTCGTCGACGTAATTAACAATCCAAGTTGTAAAAACGTAAGGCTCATCCATATCGGTCGTCGCCCACACCATAACGGGAACTCCCTTTGATACATACTCGTCAACCAAATCCTCAAGCGGCACGTTTTCCATATTATATGCCTTTAGCTTGGAATTCTGGTCTTTTAGATAATTATTCATGCTCTTAGCCATTGAAGGCGCGTAAACTCCCCATCCGCCGTAGGCTGTACCTGCAAAGGCGCTGTATAAATCGGGACCGTAGTTCTCGCCGCCGTCCTCTTCGCCTATATATACAAGCTGACAGTTCAGATAATTGTTGGCAATGGTATGCTCGTCCAAATCAAAGCCCAGCATATTGAGAAGCATGGTGCAGGCATAGGTTTCGCAGCCTGCCTTGAGGTCGTCCTGCTTGATAACCTTGACGTTCTCGTCAATTATGTATTTTTCCGGCAAGGCAGCTGTTGTTTCGACCTCAACCGGCGCGCTTGTTGTCTCCTCGTTTTTTTGTTCGGAGCCATTGTTTGCCGAGATAATTACGCATATCATTATAAGAAATAATATAATACCAAACAGTACGGATAATATTATCATCTGTCGTTTTTTCAGCTGTTTTCTTTTGCTGCGATAACTATTTCTCATTGATTCCCCACCCTATTTGCGGATTTCTCCGAAATTCAGCTTTATTATACCACGATTAACGCACCGTGTCACGATGCAAATAAGATAATTTGACAAAAAATGAAAAAAATTTGATTTGATAAAGACAAACGGACTTATTTGTGATACAATAAATTCAGTAAGATTTTGAGAGGACGGATATATATGAAAAAGATAATTTGCGCATCCGCAATAATCTGTGCGGCAATTATGGCTTCATTAAGCTTTTCTGCGTGCGGCGGAAGCAGCGCTTCCGGCAATGAGACAACTTCAGCTGTTTCAGATACAAATAACAGTCAGAGCATCGTGGGAAGCTGGGCAACCGAGCTCTACGGCGACGAATATGTTTACACCTTTAATGCCGACGGAACGGGAGTTTACAACGCGGCAGGAAAAAGCATGAATCTGACCTACAAAACCGAGGACGGAATTTATTACGAAACCTTTGAGGGCAGCACTTCTGCAGTAAAACGTCCTTATAGGGTGGAAAACAACCAATTTATTGTTGAGGATACTTACGGAGAGGAAATCGTATACAATAAGAAATAAAGAAACCTGAAATATATTTCGTTTATCAGAATGTGTATTCGATGTGAAAACGATATGACTGTTTCCGGAAAAATTCGGTGAATTATTGACAAAGCATTTCTAAAAAACTATAATTAAAGCATTACCTGAACTCAAGGAGTTGATACAAATGAACAAGAAAATCATTACCATATTTATTATCGCCGCAATGGCTGCGCTTTCTCTCTCTGTTTTCGCAGGCTGCGGAGAAGGAGACAAAAACAGCGATACGACCACTGCGCCGGCTACCACATCGGTTCAGCCTACTACCGCAAAAAGCACCCTGCCTAAAACCACAACCGCAGCTACCGCAAACAACAACGCGGAATCTCAGGTTAACGGCTACTCCTCTGCAGGAGATACGGATTATTATCATTCCGAAAGCGAGAATTATAACGCGGAATCTCATGCAAGCTCTGAATCAAGTTACAGCAACAGCGAAGCTGATAATTCAAGCTCAGACGTCAGCTCTAACGATAACAGCAGCAGCGATTCAAATCAGGCGGAGGTTCCCGGCGACGGCGAGATTGTAATTCACGGCGACCCGAATTATGTAGGACAGTAACAATATCAAACGAAGCTCAGTCTGGGCTTCGTTTTCTTTTTAAAAGATCAGGAGACTGTGGCAAAGCACAGTCTCCGCTTTTTTACCCTCGGCTGAAATACAGCAGACACATTAGCGTTACTCCCAAAAATGCGCCGACGAAGGTGCCTATGATGATTCCCAGAAGCATTTTTTACCTCCTGACCTAAAGTGACAATGTTTATTACCTTTATATGCGATAATAGTTACGGTGGTGATACAATTGAAAACCGTATATATCGATGTGCTGATAACGGTGAATATCTTTGTCGACTTTATTCTTTTGCTCTGCACACAAAAGCTGCTGAATATTCGGGCAAAGCTGCTAAGAGTGATCATTGCCGGTATTTCGGGCGGTTTTTTCAGCCTTGCAGCCCTGTTGCCGACAATGCCCTTCGGACTGAACTTTCTTTCGGACATAATTTTTGCTGCAGCAATGGTTTTTATAGCGTTCGGCTTTGGAAATCCGAAAAATTTTCTCAGACGAGTCGCCGTCTACTTTGCCCTGTCGTTTTCCTTTTGCGGACTGATGATATTTGTTTACAATACGTTTCATCCCGCCGGTATGGAGATTTATAACGATACCGTATACTTTAATATATCCCCGTTTATGCTGATTATTCTTTCTCTTGTTTCTTATTATACGATGAAACTGATAAAAAGGCTGACGAAAGGTGTTTGCGGAAAAAAAGTCTGTCAGATAGAAATCGCCGTAAACGAAGAAATAACGTCATTTTCAGCAGCTGTTGATACAGGATGCACCGTTAAGGAACCGTTTTCGGGCGATTACGTTATCATTGCCGAGGACGCGATTCTACGTGATTTGCGGTTCCGAAATGATACAATGAGAGTAATCCCCTTTGAAAGCCTCGGCGGAAGCGGATATATACGAGGTTATCGGGTCAACTCAATAAAAATCGACGGAAAGGATGTGGAACAGGATGTGTATCTCGGCGTATGCGAAAACGTGCTGAAGGGAGAAATCAAGGCGCTTGTGCCGTATGAACTGATAGAATGTGAGGTAATTTGATGCTGCGACTTATTTGCAAAATAAAAATGCTGTTGCTAAGCGAAAACGAGATTTTTTATATCAACGGAAGCGAAACCCTGCCGCCGCCTCTGAGCCGTACGGAGGAAGCCGAGATAATGCAGAGAATATCAGGCGGCGAATGCGACGCCCGCGAGTTGCTGATAGTACATAATCTCAGGCTGGTGGTATATATCGCGAAAAAGTTTGAGTCACCCGCCGCAGGAGCCGAGGATTTGATATCAATCGGGACAATCGGACTGATCAAAGCGGTAAACACCTTTTCTCCCGAAAAAAACATTAAGCTCGCCACATACGCCTCGCGCTGTATTGAAAACGAGATACTGATGTTCCTGCGAAAATCCTCGCAGCTGAAAAACGAGGTCTCCATCGACGAACCTCTTAACACCGACTACGACGGCAACGAGCTGCTTCTGTGCGATATTCTTGGAAGCGACCCCGACGAGGTGAATAACAACCTCGAAAACGAGCTGGAGCATAACCTTGTTCTCGAGGCTGTGTCGCGTCTCAATCCGCGCGAGTGCCGCATTATGGAGCTGCGCTTCGGATTAAACGGCAACAAGGAGCATACCCAGAAGCAGGTTGCCGACAAGCTGGGAATATCTCAGTCGTACATCTCGCGGCTCGAAAAGAAAATAATACGTCAGTTGAGAACAGAGCTTGAAAAAACGGTTTAGACAAGTAAAAAGCGGTGGCTGTCCACCGCTTAATTTACATTGTTGTATCTGTCATTGTTGTGGCTTCGGTGCTGTCTGTCGCGTCCTCGGTATCAGGCTGAGTTTCGTTGCCGATAATACCGTCGTCGTCGCTCACGTTGCCGTTAGTATTGTCCGCAACTCCGCTTACTGCATTCGAAGCGCCGCTGCCGACGTCGTCAACAATTCTTCCCGCACCCGATACCGCGTCCGACGCTACCTGAGAAACGGTTGAAGCCGCGTTGTTAGCCATATTGCAGCCGCAGCCGGTCATTGACGACGCGGAGATTACAGCCGCGAACGCAATGGCAAAAATCTTTTTCATTACAATTCATCCTCTGATAAAAAATGGTGCCGCAATCGCGACACCATTATTATTTGCAGGAATTTTGATTTTATTATGTTATTTTTTTACAACGATATGAGGATACGGAATAGTAATGCCGTTTTTGTCAAAGGCGTTTTTGACCTGCTCCTCCATGTAAAACAAAATCGCGAAGTAGTTATCGTGATTGCCCCACGTAAACACAGTGATCTCAACTCCGCTGTCAAGATGCTTTGTAACGTATACCTTTGGCTCCGGGTCGGAGACAATCATGTCGTTTTTTGAAATAACATCGAGAATCACGCTTCGCACCTTGTTGATGTTATCATCGTAGCTTACCGAGAAAACGTTCTTTACTCTGCGCAGCTCGCCGACCGAGCAGTTTACAACGCTGTCAGAGGTCAGCTTTGAATTTGGAATTTTGACCATTTTATTATCGAAGGTGCGTAAGGTAGTGAAAAATATCCTGACGCTTTCAACATATCCTTCGTAACCGGCGAACTCAATCAAATCGCCTGCGGTAAAAGGCTTGGCCGCAAGCAAAATAACGCCGCTGACAAAGTTACTGAGAGTATTTTGGAGCGCGAGGCTCACCGCAACGGTAGCCGCGCCGATTGCCGTAATAATTGAATTGAGCTCAATACCGACGCTTGTCAGCGCAATAAGAGATACGATCGTATACAGGGCAATTTTTACAAATGAAAAAGTAAAGGTTTTTACGGTGTGATCAATTTTTGTTTTCAGGATAATCTTTTTTATCGGAATCAGAATAAGCTTTGTCGCGGTTATTCCGATTGCGACGATCACCAAAAATATAAGAAGCTTATACAGAAACGTATGATTCTGAAAAAACGAAACAATCTGATCCATATGCTAATCCTCATCGGAGATAACGCGCTCGGAAATCAGCTCGCCGTTTTCCCATTTGCGAATCAGTATTCTGCCTTCCTCGTCGAAGGAAATACCGGTTCCGTTGCGAACGCCGTTTTCATAACCGCAGACATCAAGGAAATTTCCGTCGCTGTCAAAACGCGCGCCTGTACCGAACGGCTTGTTTTCAATCCATTTTCCCACATGAAGCGTACCGTCGCTCTGACGGAAACCGACTCCGCGTCCGCTTCGGCAGCCGTTTTCCCAGTTGCCGACATAATTGGGACTTCCGTCCTTATAATAGCAAACGCCAAAGCCGTTGCGCTTGTCCATGCTGTACTCGCCGTCATATACCGGAGTGCCGTCAGGCGCAGTGGTTCTGCCTCTGCCTATTCTCTGATTATTTCCGTCGAGCTGACCGTAGTAGGAATAAACGCCGTTGGGAGTTTTGATTTCAAGGTCGGATTCCTCTTCCTGAACGACCTCATATCCGGGTTCATCCTGCGCATCTTCCGCTGCTGCGCAGTTATCTGTTTCGCTTACCGCGTATTCATCCTCTAAAGGAAGCTCGTCATCGGTAACAAGCTTTTCGGTTACAATATCCGCCTCGGGATCGTCCAAGACTTCTTCATCAGCGTGGCTGACTACCTCGCCGAAAATATTCTTATTTGTTTTCTGCGCCTCAAGGAGAATGCTCTCGATCTTGTCATATGCCGAGTAAGGTCTTTCCTCCTCGGGAAGCTCCTCGGTGAATTCGACCTCAGCCGAATCTATATCCTCCCTCGAAAGACACGCCGCGTTTTCCAAATCAATCGGGTTGTCGTTTTCGTTGCAAAAATCCGACATCGAAAAGCAGAAACCCTTTTTGTCGTCATAAGAATCGAATTGCGTTACCGTTGAAGGAGCAAAACGGACGTCGTACCAAAGCATCCCGGCGTTTGCATAAACGAGAGCCGCGCACTTAACGCCTCCGTGATTCTCGGACGGATAAAGAGTCGCGCGGGTTTTGGTGCCGTCCTCGGCAAATTTTTCAACCCTGAGCGCAAGTAAACCCTCAGATATAAAAGGATAAACGCTCGCAAGCAGAAGGTTTTCTTTTTCCTGATGGAAATAATCCGTTCTCTGCCAAATATGACGGAAATCATAATACGCCCGCTTGTACACAACGCCGTTGTCGCTGTACGTCATTACGCAGTACGACGAGCCTGAACCGCGGCGAACCGACTGATACGGCTGGTGATTCTTTGTAATCTTCCACGAAAGTGCTTTCCCGTCCTTCATGGAGTAACGAAGACTGAGCTGTCTGCCGTCAAGCTCAATCTCTGTTGTCTCGCTCTGGGCGCTGTGATTTGAATTAAAGTAATTCGCCCTGACTCCCGCAAGCGCGTCGTTCTTGAAATCAGGCTTTTCATAATCGGATAATATGACAGAATATAGAATCATGTCCTTCGAGAGCTTTTGTATTCTTGAAAGCATATACATAATTCCTTTCCGGAATAATAAAAATTAAGGGCGAACTCAGTTCGCCCTATGAATTCGTAAAAAAACTCAGATAGAGATGGTCATAGCGATCTTATAAAGCTCGG
This sequence comes from uncultured Ruminococcus sp., assembly GCA_902765625.1. GTDB lineage: Bacteria > Bacillota > Clostridia > Oscillospirales > Acutalibacteraceae > Ruminococcoides. Next base: position 9,088 of record CACXAO010000027.1, read on the forward strand.
TATCGAACACACGCTTCATCTCAAGCGCCTCGTTGATATCGAGGTCGGCGATTTTGCCGTCGCGCATTACTACAACACGGTTGCCGATGTTATTCTTGAGCAGCTCGACCGCCTTGTAGCCCATCTGGCTTGCAACAACTCTGTCTCGAAGTGTCGGTGAACCGCCGCGCTGAACATGACCGAGAATAGTAGCTCTCGCCTCAATGTCAAGTCTCTGCTCGATATACTTAGCGAGGTCTCTTACTCCGCCTACGCCCTCAGCAACAACGATAATGAAGTGCTTTTTGCCGGTTTTCTGGGTATTGATAATTCTGGTGATAACATCGCGCTCGATGTTGTACTTAACCTCGGGTACAAGAATCGCGGTCGCACCCGTTGCAATACCGGTCTGCAAAGCGATGTCGCCGCAGCGTCTGCCCATAACCTCAACGATAGAGCAGCGGTCATGAGACTGCGCTGTATCGCGGATACGGTCAACCATCTGCAAGGCTGTATTCATCGCGGTATCAAAACCTACAGTGTACTCGGAGCAGGCAATATCGTTATCGATTGTGCCGGGAAGTCCGATACAGTTAATTCCCGCGTTGGTAAGCGCTCTCGCACCGCGGAAAGAACCGTCGCCGCCGATAACTACAACGCCGCTGATTCCGAGACTGCGGCAAAAATCCGCTGCTCTCTGCTGAGCCTCGGGAGTTTTGAATTCCTCGCTTCTGGCGGTATAGAGCTTAGTGCCGCCGTTACCGATGATTTCGGAAACGGAACGGAGATTCATCTCCTCAACTTCCTTATTGAGCAGTCCGTTGAAGCCACGGTAAATACCGTAAACCTTCATACCCATATTGATACCTGTACGTACAACTGCTCTGAACGCCGCGTTCATACCCGGTGCGTCGCCGCCGCTGGTTAATACTGCGATTGCTTTCTGCTGTGACATATATTATCCCTCCGTTAAAGGTTAAATTCTTATTTTATTATAATACAATCCTTTACTGTTGACAAGAGTATTTTTGAAATTTGGAAAAAATTCTTACAAAAAAAGACACTTTGTTTTTTGTTTTCTTGACATTTAGCAAAATAAATACTATTATTATAATGTATTACTATGTTAGGAGTAAAAAAATGACGAATTTATATCTCGCTATTCCGTGTTATAACGAAGAAGAGGTTCTGCGCGACTCTGCCGATAAGCTTCTTCGTAAATACGAAACAATGATGTCTCAGCACAAAATAACCTTTGACAGCAAAATCGTCTTTATCGACGACGGCTCAAGGGACAAAACATGGCAGATTATCGAGGAGCTGCACAACGAGAACCCGATTTTTCAGGGCATTAAGCTCTCTCGCAACCGCGGTCACCAGAACGCCCTTCTCTGCGGTCTTATGACGCTCAAGGACAGAGCCGACGCCGTTATTTCTATCGACGCCGACCTTCAGGACGATATAGAGGTTTTCGACGAGATGGTCGACAAGTACGAGGAAGGCTGCGACGTTGTTTACGGCGTTCGCTCAAAGCGTGAAACCGACACCTTCTTCAAGCGCTTTACCGCCGAGGCTTTCTACAAGATTTTAAACCACATGGGCGCAAAGGTAATCTTTAATCACGCCGATTTCCGCCTTATGAGCAAGCGCGCCCTTGAAGCTTTTTCACAGTACAAGGAAACCAACATCTTCCTCAGAGGCATGGTGCCGCTCATTGGCTACAAGTCTGATATCGTAACCTACGAGCGTTCCGAAAGACTTGCAGGCGAAAGCAAATATCCTCTCAAAAAAATGCTCGCTCTCGCTTGGGAAGGTATCACCTCTCTGAGCATCCAGCCGATTCGCGTAATCACCTGGTCGGGTCTTATAATCTTCATTATCAGCATGATTATGGTTATTTATTCGCTCGTAAGCTTCTTTATCGGAGCGGCGGTCAGCGGCTGGGCAAGCACCCTCTGCTCAATCTGGGCGCTGGGAGGTTTGCAGCTTCTTGCAATCGGTATTATCGGCGAATATATCGGTAAAATATATCTGGAGACAAAACGCCGTCCGCGCTTTATTGTTGAAAAATATCTTGACGACTGATAAACTAAAGGAGCATTATTAATGGATATAAAAAAATTGGAGCGGCGCAACAGCTCGATGGATATTCTCCGAATTGTCGCCGCGTTTACGGTGTTGTCCGTACACTTTTTCCTGCATAACGGCTTCTACAGCGAGCCCGTGACCGGAATGGGTCCGATCGAAGGCATTGTCGACAGTATAGCTACCGGAAACGGTGATTCGCTTCACGGACCGCTCATGTTCCTCGCGCTTGCAATGCGTACGCTGTTCAGCGTTTGCGTACCGCTCTTTATGATTCTCACAGGCTACCTGATGAGCCATAAGGAGCTGAAAAAGGGATATTACAAGGGTATTCGCAAAACAGTAATCATCTTTGTTCTGGCAACCTTTGCCTGCATGATTTTTAAGTCTGTCCATGAGAATCCGACGGCAAAAGCGGCGTTTTACAGCGCAGATTACTTCGCGATGTTTGGCGCAATAGCCGAGTCGGGCAAGTATAATTTCATCAACTATCTTTTCTCTATTTTAGATTTCACAGGCGCGAATTATTCCTGGTATATTGAAATGTATATCGGATTATTCCTTATCGCACCTTTCCTTAATCTCGCATATAATAAGCTGGGAAGCAAAAAGCACAAGCAGATTCTGGTAGTAACCATGGTCTGCCTCACAATTCTTCCCACACTCTTTAATATTTTTAATTTCCAAAGCGCGGAATGGTGGGTCACTCCGACCTCCAGTGATGAATTCCAAAAGCTTATTCCCGCCTACTGGATGGGTCTTTACCCCATAACCTATTATTTTGCAGGCGCTTACCTCAGAGAATACGGTCTGCGTCTTAAAACCGGCGCTGCAGCGGCGCTCTTTGTCGGCACACTTCTCGCTTCGACAATTTTCAACTGGTTCCGCAGCTACGGCGGCGGCTTCAAGACCGGCATTTACGGCTTCTGGTACGGTTTTTATCCGTTCGTACTTTCGGTACTGCTGTTCCTGCTGATAAGCAGAATCAAAACCGATAATTGGAAACCCGGCGTTAAGTCTGTTCTCTGGCAGGTGTCTGATCTCGCTCTCGGAATTTATCTTTGCTCCTACATCTTTGACACGCTTATCTACGAGAACCTCAGAGTAAACGTTCCGATAATGGTTGACCGTATTCCCTACTATCTCCTGACGGTTCCGGCTTGCTTCATGTGCTCGATGCTGCTCTCGTTTATTCTGAACCTTCTCGCAAAGCTGATTATTAAGCTTTACGAATTCCTTAAAAAACTTGTAATTGAGGAAATAAACCGCGGCGGGTTTATGAAATGGCAGGATTTCCTTTTTGCCGCTCTGATGTGTTTCGGCTTGGTTTTATCGATCTGGAAACTTCCCTACGGCTTTGGCGGCAGCGACGAGGCGTTTTATCTCACTGTTCCTCACCGTTTGTCGCTCGGCGACGCACTCTTTACCGACGAATGGCACGTATCGCAGCTTTCGGGCTTCCTGCTCGTTCCGTTTGTATCACTATTCCGTTTGATAACAGGTTCGACGGACGGAATTATGATTGCAGCAAGGGTACTCTATCTTGTTTTCCACACCGGTGCCGCTGTACTGATTTATTCCAGACTGAGAAAATACGGCTTCATCACCGTATTCGGCTGCGCCCTTTACTACCTTTACACTCCCTTCAATATTATTGCGCTCAGCTATAACACGATGGGAATTGAGCTTTTGCTCGTTGCAGGCGTTCTGCTCGCGACTGCGGATTATTCAAAAAAGCTGCTGCCCATACTGAGCGGTCTGGCGTTTGCGGGAGCTGTTCTCTGTAACCCGTATCTTATCAGCTGCTTCCTGCTTTACGGCGTTTGTGTGGGCGTTCATTACGCAATCAGAAAAACCAACCTCGGCTGTGTGATTACCAAAAAGATGTTTTCGCTGCGCACCTTCCTGTTCTTTACTGCAGGAGCTGCTGCTCTGGCTGTGATTTTCCTGATTTTCACACTTACAAGAACAGGTATTTCAGATATCTTTGCAAATATCCCCGAAATGCTCAAGGATCCCGAGCATCCCTCAGTTACCTTCGGTCAGAAGTTTTCGTCTTACTTCACCTCGATTTTCAACATGACTCCGCATTTCAAATACGTGATTTACGGTTATTTCGCAATGCTTGTGTTTATGATCTTCGACAGAAAAAGACGCCTTCACCGCGCTGTTTATCTCTGCCTTTCCTGCGCGGCAATGGGAATTACAACTATTATGCTGCTTCCCGGGCTTTCATCAACCACCTATAACTACATTATGCTGCCAATGCTTTTCCTCGGCATTACATCTTATATCCTGATAAAAAATAAGCCGCGTGAGCTGTTTGCAGCTGTGTTTGTGACAGGTATCATCTATTCGTTCTGCCTCCATTACGGTTCAAATCAGATGATTTACTGCATTACCTCGGCTATGACGGTTACCAATGTCGCAAGCTTTGTTTTTCTCGCTCAGCTGACAAAGGAAATGCGCGAAACACCCGATAATCTGACTTACACAAATGCAATGCGTATTCTCAGCTATCTTCTCGTCGGCGTTATTATCGCGTTCCAGGGCGGCGTTCAGATCACGGCAAAAACGTATCATGTTTTCTGGGATTCAGCTCCCGACGCGCTTACGTCTGAGATCGAGCAGGGTCCTGCGGCAGGTATTCTTACCACTGAAACTAACGTCAATAACTACAATACAATGTACAATGATCTGGCTCAGCTGCGCGCGAAGGAACCCGACAACATCCTCTTTATGAGCTTCGAAACATGGCCTTACCTCTCGATGAACGACTTCCCGTACGCTACGTTCTCAGCGTGGACCGGCAACGAACAGGGTGAGATCACGCTTTCGAGACTGCGCACTTATTTTGAGATGAACCCGGATAAAACTCCGAAATATATTTATATTCCCAAGTCGGCAAAATGGAATATCAACACACTGCTGCCTGAGCTTAAATCCAAAGGCTACACCGTCAGCGAAACTCAAGTAAGCTATCAGCTTGAGAAAAACTAAATAAACTTTTAAAACGGCGAAAAGAAGTTGCAGAAAAACTTGTATTTTTCGCCGTTTTATGTTATTATTATATAAAAATCGGAAATCAATAAACCGTTATCTTTTTAAAGGGGGACTTTCCTATGGAGATTGCAAAATTATATGATTCTTGGTGTAAAAACGCAACAGAAGATCAGGACTTAATCGCTGAACTTGAGAGCATTCGCGGAGATGAACGCGAGATCTACGAGCGTTTTTATACCGCGCTTAAATTCGGTACTGCGGGTCTGAGAGGCGTTATCGGCGCAGGCACAAACAGAATGAATATTTATGTTGTTCGCCAGGCAACTCAGGGTCTCGCAAATTATGTTATCAACAAGTACGGCAAGGGAGCCGTTGCGATTTCGCACGACAGCCGTATCAAGGCGGATCTCTTTATGATCGAAGCCGCCAAGGTACTTGCCGCAAACGGCATTAAGGCTTACATCACAACCGAACTGCAGCCTACCCCCGTTCTCTCCTATCTGGTACGCTATTTCAAGTGTCAGGCAGGCATCATGGTCACCGCCAGCCACAATCCCGCAAAATACAACGGCTACAAGGCATACGGCGAGGACGGCTGCCAGATGACCGACAACGCGGCTCAGGCTGTTTACGACGAAATCACAAAGCTCGATATCTTTAACGACGTAAAGACAATGGACTTTGACGAGGCTATCGAAAAGGGTCTTATTGAGTACGTTGACGACAGTGTTTACGACACCTATCTCGATTGCGTATTGGAGCAGCAGGTCAACCCCGGCATCTGCGCAGACGCGGATATCAGCGTTGTATACACTCCTCTTAACGGCGCAGGCAACAAGCTTGTCAGAAAGGTTCTCGGCAAAATCGGCGTTAAAGAAATCAACGTTGTAAAGGAACAGGAAATGCCCGACGGCAACTTTACAACCTGCCCCTACCCCAATCCCGAAATCAAAGAGGCTCTGCAGAAGGGTCTTGAGCTTTGCGAGGAAAAGCAGCCTGATTTACTTCTTGCCACCGACCCCGACTCAGACCGCGTAGGCATTGCCGTTAAGGATTACGACGGCAGCTATCGCCTTATTACCGGCAACGAGGACGGCGTAATGCTGACAAACTACATTCTCTCCTGCAAAAAGGCAAACGGCACTCTGCCCGAAAAGCCCGTTGTAGTCAAGACCATCGTTTCCACTAAGCTTATCAATAAGCTCTGCGAAAAGTACGACTGCGAGCTTAAAAATGTTCTCACCGGCTTCAAATACATCGGCGAGGTTATTCTCAATCTTGAAAAGAAAGGTGAGGAAAACCGCTATCTCTTTGGCTTTGAGGAAAGCTACGGCTATCTCTCCGGCACATATGTAAGAGATAAGGACGCAGTTGTGGCTTCTATGCTGATTTGCGAAATGACCGCCTTCTACAAAAAGCAGGGTAAGTCTCTTGCTGAGGTTATCGACGGTCTTTACGAGGAATTCGGTTACTACCTCAACCAGACCTTCGCGTTTGAATTTGAAGGCGCTGAGGGTATGCAGAAGATGGCTAATCTTATGTCTTCCGTAAGAGAAAATCTTCCCGAATCCGTAGGCAAATACAAGGTTGTAAAGGTAAGCGATTATCAGCTCAAGAAGGAAGCCGACCTTGTTACGGGCGAGGTTGAACCGCTCACTCTCCCCACCTCAAATGTTATCGCGCTTCACCTTGAGGGCGACAACGGCGTGATTATCCGTCCCAGCGGCACCGAGCCTAAGATTAAGCTCTATATCACCGCAGTCGGCACCGACAAGGATAACGCGTTTGCTGTTTGCGATGAAATTGTCACCGCTTCAAAACAGCTTCTCGGACTGTAAAAAAACGCAAAAATTTTCCCCTGACGCTTGTCAGGGGATTTTTTTATTCGATCTTTTTACGCTTCCATTCAGCGCCGTCGGCAATCGCGGAGGCGTAGGGTACGTCAACATTGTCATCATAGCTGATACCGCAGTATGTGCTCTTTTGGCTGTGCATACTCCACTCAGGATCGTAAATCAAACCGTTGATTTCAGCCCAGCCGTGACCGCCGCTGTTGACCGCATATGATTCAGTATAACCGATCGCTCTGCCGATATAGGCAAATGCGGAACCAAAGCTGTAGCAGTCGCCCTTTCCGTAAACAAAAATATCGTTCGCATAAACCACAGGCCAGTCGTCCTCGCGGTAAGCAGGATTGTGACGAACTCCCTCGAGGTAATCGCTCTTGATAGAATCAAAGCAAACCTTGAGCTTTTCTTCACCGGTCATTGAGGAGTTTGTCCACTTTGCAACATCCTTACAGGCAAGATAAAGCGTTTTATCGGATTCGGTCACAACTCGCCTCGCAGAACCGCAGATTACAATCCAGTCCTCGCCGTTGACCGTTACACCGTCGCTGTAGTTATAATCGACCTCGCCGTTTGAACCGGTGTAGTAATATCCGTTCTCTTCGTCGCCTATAATAGAGTTTGCCGAGTTAACATCTCCGGTCGCTGCTTCTGTAGTATGAGAGGCAGTAGTTTCGGGCTCTTTGTAGGTCAGGGTGATCGTCATCCCGTCAGTCAGGTAGCTTTTTAAATCCTGAGAAGCCTCATATTCCCCTGGATTGAATCCCGCCTGAGTGATCGCCTGCTCTACCGTGCCACCGAAAAGCCCCACATTGCGGATTTCCGTGCCGTCAGTTACAGTCACACCTGCGAAACGCTTAATTGTGATTGAGTCGGCGTTTGCTTGAGACCAAACCGTCTTTAAATCCGGTACAACATCGTCGCGCGAATCGACTTGTATCTGAGCGCTGCTAAGCATTTCTTCTACCGTCATATTGTCGCGCGCGTCGATTGAAACAGCAGTGCCATTGTCAATAACATTAATCTTTACTTCATTGCCCGCCGATGAGCAGGAAGCTGACGTGATAAGCACAAGAACAACAAGAATCAAACTCGTTAAAGAAGCTTTTAATTTATTCAATACAATAACTCCAATCCTTTTGCCTTTCTTTAATTATATTATATATATTGCCTTTATGTCAATAGATTTTAATGAAATGCTGTTTGGGTAAAAGCGTTCTAAAAAGTTTGTGAATCGTTACCAAAAAGTATTGTTAATCCGAATTTATTATTCTCATTATGAATTATTTATTATTCTTTTGCGTAAAATAACATTGTGTTTCTGCATAATTTATAATCATGTGTTGCGTTTTTATTTGCAAATTTTCTACTATTTTGGCTTTTTTCGACACAGTTTGCAAGTTGGCACTTTTGCCGATTCAAAATATAAATTGACACCTCACCACTCCCGTGATATAATTCTAAGTGTGAGGTAACTCACAAAAGGAAGGTATTTTTATGAGTGAACAGAAAATCACTGTGATAAACCCCTTTGCAAAAGTCGGTTTATCAAACGCGAGCGCGGCGTCCAAAAACGCCAAAAGCAAAAAGAACCGCTGTGATGTTTGCGTCGGAACCGGAATTATCCGCTACGAGATTATCGGCGACAAAAGAGTTGAAATGCAGTGTCCTCACTGCTTCGGCACCGGTATCCGTCCCGTGAAAACTGCGAAATAATATCACAAGGACTTTTTGCGGACTCACGTACAAAAGAGCGCCATAACGGAAGGATTATTCCTCTCGTTATGACGCTTTTTCTTATTTATCCGAGAATTTTTTTCAGCTTTTTCAAATCCTCATCAGGAAACAGCCTGCAAAAATGCTCCAGCAATCGTTCATAGGATTCCTGAGGCGATTTTGAGTATACCTTATCCGTAAACTCCTCACCCATAAATTTCTCAGGGGTAGAATACTCGGCAACTCCCCAGCCGTAAGGTCTGCCGTATTTATCCTTCATATACACAAAATCGCTGATGATCACATAACACTGACTCTGCAGGCGTGTAACAATGCTATCAAAGCCTTTGTTGCCGCCTTTTTTGTAGTTACCGAGCTTTTTCAGCTGCTTGGATACAATCGGCGCATTGCCGTCAATTAGCTCAAAGAGAGTTTTATCGCGGTAATTTGCAAGACCGTCGTCGTACCTGGCGTCAAAATCATAACCGTCGCGGCGGTAATTGGCAAAATCAGGAAACCATTTTGAACTGATATAACACGCTTTTTTCTCAAAAAACTTGCCGTAGGCGCAACCGGTTTCCCTGATTACCGGCCCCTTCCATTCCCAAGCGCTCCAAACACCATTGTCGCTGTTATACCAACAGTCGCGCGTGATATGCTCTTCAATCGAAAAGCCCTCAATGGAATTGGCAAAAAACGGCAGAAAGCCTAACTCGTCGACAGCGTTAATTAAATCGGTTTTACTGTTTATTGTGAAGAATTTCAATTCGACCGCTCCCCTGTTTTATATACTCATTCCAAGCTTAACTTCACCGCCGTTGGCTACAGGCACTCCGTAACACTCGCAATCCGGTAATACTTCCTTTGCCGATTTCTCGAGAAGCTCTGCGGTCCGTCTGCTCGTAATGCTGCCCTTGAAGGAATCTGAGGCAAATAATAATTTCAAACCAATCACCCGAAAAATAACATTCGTTAAAATATATGATACCTGGAAAACAAACGCAACATGCCGTTAATAATCCGCAGCATCGGCGATGCTTCCTCAATTTCCTCCGTTATCCTTTTTGCGCCCGATACATTGTCTGTAATCAGTTCATCAGCGCCGCACTGGATATAATCGGAAATATCGTCGTCCTCGTTAACCGTCCAAATCAGTAGCTTTTTCCCTTTATTGTGAATCCTGCCGATTAATTCGTCAGTCACTACCTCCTCTTCAAGCGCGAGATAATCGCAGTTCAGCGATTCAGTGTCACCAAACGAAGCGAACGCGAGATAGCCGGTTTGGATTTCGGGATAATTCGTCTCGATATAGTCTATCAAATCATATTTGAGTGAAATGACGACAGCGCCGTCAATCATGTTGTAATCCTTGATCGTCTTTACCGCGTCTTCAGCCATCTGCAAATCCGCAGTCTCTCCCTTTAACTCAACATAAAGAGTAAGCTTATCCTTGGAGGCTTCGAGCATTTCTTCAAAGGTAGGCACAGGCTCGCCGTCAACTCTGAGCTGCTTTACCTCCTCCAGAGTCATTTCAGAAGGCTTCTTGTTAACGCCGGCGACTCTTGAAAAGTCCGCGTCATGATTGACTACATACTTTCCGTCAGAGGTTCGCTGAATATCAATTTCTCCGCCGGAGGCGTTCAGCTTATACGCCGCCTCAAGACCGGCAACGGTGTTCTCCGGAGCTTCATAGCCGCCTGCACGGTGAGCGATATAGCCTGTAGTTACCGTATTCGGAAAAATAATATCATAAAAAATCGAAACCAAAACGGTCAAAGATGCGACTGAAAGAACTAAAACAGAAGCGGTTGCGATAACTACCGGAGACTTGCGTTTCTTTCTCTTTTCGTAGCTCCACTCTCCGTTGCTTTTGAAGGTGAGATACAATGATGTCAGCTTGAGAATAAAAAACGGCGTTACCATCATTATCATCATCACTAAAACGAAAAACAGAGTCGACAACAAAGCAACCGACAGCGGAATCATTACATCCTGAGACACAGGCAAAAGGAACACAAGAAATAATACGCCTACCACTACTACGACTGAAATAACGAAAATAATTACGAGAGTAATAAAAAACCTGAATAGTTCAAAAATATATTTTTTAAGATTGCGTCTGACAAGCTTTAAAGAGTTTCCTGCCGACTTACTAAGCGGAATACCGTCCAACACGGCTCCGTGAAGAATAAAAGCGAAAAGCAAGCCTACAGCAAACAGCGCAGCTATTACAACCACCATTCCGACAGAGTACAACGGATTTGACCATATTACGGAAGAAATAAACTTTGGAATATAGAACTCCTGCGTCAGAGAAATCATAATGCCGAATCCGATTATCGGAGCAAACAGCGAAATGAACAGCACAACTAATAAACCCACCGGATTGAGTATGCGCTTAATTGATAAAAATCCTTCTTTGATGCACAAAAGCACAGACGGCTTTTCTCCTGTCAGCAGCCTTTTGCTCAAAATAATCAGCGAGTTGATGTTAAGACCGACAAACAGAAACAATGTAAGCAAGGTTATCAGAATCAACAGAACACCTTGCCATGTGGTAAACAAAAATTTAAAATCTCCGCTTGTCACTGCAACGCGGCCGGTACTGTTTATCAGCAGCATGGAGATTTTAGAATAGCCGAACATCCATAGCTGCAGAACCAGACACGAAATCAACTGAAACAACCAGATAGCGGGAACAGCCTGTCGATACGGTAATAGGCGCTGTTTTTTCATAATTTACACCCCAATAACACAATATATTTAATTATATATATTATATCATATTTGGGGTGGTTAGAATAGAGTTTTGTAGAAATTTTTATCAATCTGTTACTGGATATACGGAGTTTTGTCCGGCAGCTCACCTTCGAGCCACGTCATCCTCTTGCTTGTTATTAAAAATTAAAAAGAGCACCTTATGGTACTCTTTTTTGGAGCGGATGACGTGCGTTTGTTATCCGGAAAGCATCCATCTCGCATGATACGGCGTGTTGCGCTTGATTTTTTCATCTGCGCTCTCGCTGAAAACAGTCCCCCGGACTGTTTTCTTAACGCTCGCCTTCGAGCCCAGTCATCCTCTTGCTTGTTTAAAAATTAAAAGGGGCTGTGAAAAAACACCCCAAAAAACAGACAGGCACATAACCGAAAGCATAGACGGTTATGTGCCTGTTGTGGTATAATAAGTTTGTGAATA
>CACXAO010000028.1 GCA_902765625.1 uncultured Ruminococcus sp.
AAAAGCTAACTGCCTGTTGAGCCCCGAAATCTCAAATTCGGTTATCAACAGGCAGTTGTCGTATACCATAGCAAAAAGATTTCGGGAGTTCAAGTCCCTGACGCAAATACGCCGAAAAAAATCTTTTTTGTTCGGATAGGACAAGCGAAGATAATCCGAATTTTAACAGTAAGGTTGACAGATACGTCAGATAGCTGCAAGGCAGGAAGCTCAGGCTCCCTGCCTTGTTCTTTACGCTATTTTTTCATTCTTTCTGTTGTTACCCTTCATAAAGAATAGTATGTGCAATAGTGACAAAACGGTAAGGGGATTTTTGGATTGCAAGTTTTAGCATTGTGTATTATAATAACAATAAAGTATTGAATAGATTATCTATCTTGTTATAAAAATCAAGGAGGATGTTTTATGAAGAAAATCACCAAACGAATTACCGCTGCGGCAACGGCAGCAGTTATGGCAGTTACCGTGACGGCGGTCAGCCTGACAAACGCTTCCGCGACCAAAAACCCGGACGACACGTATACCCCAAGCCCAAGGGTAGAAGCAAAAACCTACCGGTTTGCCATGCCCGGATGCTGGCAGAGCGATTACTGGCGTCAAAACGAGAATTGCGCCGGTATCTACTGGTGGACAGGTGCCGATACGCCCGGCGAGGTATATTCACACGACTGGCCGGGATATAAAATGTCAAAGGTATCGGAAGCAGGCGTGGATAACCTCTATTCTTCTCCCGTTCCCGCGGACGCGAATCAGATCATTATCAACAACCATATTGACGGCGGCATGCCCGGTCAGCCCAACTTCCTTCAGGAGCGTTTTGACGCAGCCTGCCAGATCAAGGATACTCCCGCTCAGTACTACGCATTCATGGAGTCTCCTTACTATACAAAGGATCTCTGGAAGTATGTCTGGGACAAGGCTGCCGACGAGGTTGGCAGGACAATCGATTGGAGTGATGACGAGACCCGGATGACCTCTGAAGAAGCTTCTCAGTTCAGTGACATTTATGATGAACTTCTGGATCGTGAAGTTGAGCTTGATATCCCCGAGTTCGGACAGTATGCCGGGAATTTCTATGTAGAGACTGAGAACGGCGACGGTATCGCTCAGAGCTTTGACAACATGGTCTATGTGGTCAATCTTGATCCAAATACAATTAATATATCAACCACACTTATTCCCGAAGGTAAAATCACCTACAGCGGCGACTGGTTCTTCTACTACGGAAACGGCGAGTACGGCACATGGCCTACGAAGGAACTGTTGGAGGAACATACCGGCATTACCTTTGACGATTACGGCAACCCGGTGCTGCCTTTTGGCAGCGATATGGTCGTTGATGAATACGGTACGATCAACCGTGTTGTAACGACGAGAGACGGAATACAGCAAAAGCTGATGGTTGCGGGTAATTTCTCACACGACTGTTACACGAACAATCCGACAGTCCCAGAGCCGACAGGCTCAAATCCCGATCAACCTTCTTACCCGAGCTACAACCCGCCTCAGGGTCAACCCGGCACATATCTTGGCACAAACAGTATCTATTTTTACGTAAATGACAATCTCTGGAAAAACTTCAATAATATCACAATGTATATTTACGAGCACAACGGCGACGCATGGATAACATGGGGCTCAAAGAAGGGTAATATGACAAACTGCGGTAACGGCTTCTGGGGCTTCGATTTTGACGCGAAGGGCATTGAGCTTGATCCAAGCAAGCAATACGGAATTATCTTCACCGCCGACTGGGGTGTTCAGACCTGCGACATCATTTTCGATACGAGCATAATGGGCGACACAGCATATTGCATTGCCAATATGGTTGAAAACAACGTCGATTCCAACAAGAAAAGCTATGACGTAAGGTGGAAGAACGCCGATCCTCAAAAATACGCTCCGCCGGTATGTATCACGGCAATCGGCAACATCGTCGGTGAGGCTCTTTGGGCAGGCACCACCTATTATGATATGCTTGTAAATTTCATTAAGTCCGACGGTCCGGACGGTCTCGAAAACGCTTTGAGATACAATGGCAAGACCGCTCAGCAAACACTCGACGATATTTCTGATCGTTGGGGGTTGTCCTCGGACGATGTTGAAAAAGCCATAAGAGAATCGGGCAAAACTGTGGATTGGGACAATAGCAACAGCGGAAGCAGCAGTTCCGGAACTGCCGCGTGGTCAAATCTATTATCATTTACTGTGAAAGTAGACGGCACGCTGGAACTGACTAACTGCAGCGGCAAAATTGACGAGGTTCCCGCTGTATATCCGGAGAATATCCGCTACTCAGTCAACAACCCGTTCGCAACAGGCAACGAAGTAATTGATTACAAAAACACGCCGGTCACATCTATCGGCGACTGGGCGTTTGCAAACAACAAGTATGTTGAAACCGTCGAGATCCCGGATTCTATCAAGAAGATCGGCAAAGGCGCGTTCTATAACTGCGTGAAGCTGCAAAGCATAACGATTCCCGAAGGCGTGACCGCACTCAGCGCGAACACCTTTGAAAAGTGCCTGTATCTTGAGGAGGTCAATCTCGGCTCACAGCTTAAATCTATCGGCGACGAGGCGTTTTATGATTGCCGCAGACTCAGAACGCTCGACATTCCCGCTTCCGTTACAGAGATAGGCGAGGAAGCCTTTACAAACTGCCGCAGTCTGACGAACCTTACCATTCCGGACGGCGTTAAAAAGCTCGGCGATGAAAACAGCGTCGGCTACGGTATGTTTGAAAACTGCAAAAACCTGAGCCGGATCACGGTTCCCGCGTCCGTAGACTATATCAACCCCGACACCTTCGACGGCTGCGGTTCGCTGACTATCTGCGGAGAAAAGAATTCAGCCGCTCAGGAATTTGCGTCAAATAATAACATTTTATTCAGAGTTATCAACGAGCCGGATTGCATGGTCGGCGATATCAACGGCAACGGTACTGTGACGATTGACGACGCTACTATGGTACAGAAAGCAGTCGCCGAAATGGTTGTACTGACCGGTACACAGACGCTTGCAGCAGACGCAGACGGCGACGGTGTGGTAAATATCAACGACGCGACCATGATACAGAAATACATCGCGGAGCTGGTCGACCATCTTGGCTGATACTGCGCTTTACTAAAATATTCTTTTAAGCGCTAATTTATTTTTTCGTACAATCGACAGATAGGTACATTCGCTGCAAGGCAGGAAGCTCAGGCTCCCTGCCTTGATTTTTTACGCTGTTTCTTCGTTCTTATCTTTCTGCTGCAACCATTCCTCATGCTCTCGCTGACCTTCTTCGGATTCAAAGAAGGCAACGATCCCTTGAACAGCAGAAAGAGGAATTGAAAATCCGCATTGCGCAGGAAGAAATCATCAAACCTCCGATTGACAAGGATAAAATCCTGTTCTGGCTCCACCGTTTCCGGAAAATGGATACCACGAAGTTGGAACACAGAAAACGCATGATCGACAGCTTTGTCAACGCGATCTATCTCTATGACGACAAATTTGTATTTACCTTCAATTACAAGGACGGCAGCAAAACCATCACAATGGAATCACTTTTACATCTATCAGGCACCAACGGGGACTCGAAGTCGAGCGTTAAGAAAACAGTCCGGGGCCTCTCTCATCACGGGAGGGGTCCGGATTTGTTTTATGAATTTTCTGTGATGAAAGCGCGAAGATTCCGGGAAAGTTTTGCGGCGGCGCTTGATTTTTTTGCGCCGTATGTTACAATTAAACTAAGGGAGAGTCACCCTCCTAATCTGTTTGGAAAGAAGGAATTAACATGAAAAAGTTATTTGCAATTATTTTCAGCGCACTTTTGGTATGCTCGTTTGCAGCCTGCGGTCAGAACAGCAGCTCTCAGACCTCAACCGAAGCCGCAGCCACAACTGCCGCTCAGGACGCAACCGCTGCTGAATCCGGAAGCGAGGTCATTGCAGGCGGCTATACCGACGCAGCTTCACCCGAAGTACCCGATTCGGTCAAGTCTGTCTTTGCCAAGGCGACAGAGACGCTCACAGGCGTTGGCTACGAGCCTGTCGCGTATCTCGGCTCACAGGTCGTGGCAGGCACCAACCACCTTATTCTCTGCAAGGCTACTCCCACCACAGCCGAGCCGAAATCCACCTATGCTCTCGTCACCCTCTTTGAAGGTCTCAACGGCGAGGCTGAGATAACCAACGTTATCGAGAGCAGCGTTAACGCTGCAGGCGCTGCCGACGGAGAAACAACCGGCGCGTATACCGCACCCGAGAAGCCCGGCGTTACCGACGAGGCAAAGGCTGCTCTTGAAAAGGCTCTTAACGGTCTTGGCGGCGCTCAGTACGACGCAAAGGCTCTGCTCGGCACTCAGGTCGTAAGCGGAACCAACTATATGCTCCTCTGCAAGATCACTACCGTTACCGCAGAGCCCGTTTCGCACTACTCGATCGTAACGGTTTACGAGGATCTCGAGGGCAACGCTTCGATTTCCGAGACCCACGATTTCAGCGCTGAGGACGAGACCGCCGACGCCGACGCAGCTTCGGCACAGGACACTCAGGCGGAGACCTCCAACGGCTGATAACGACCCGTAACTAAAGCAAAAGACGTGTATAGCGGTGATACACGTCTTATTTTTTGGGGATCATCAGTATTTATCGCCTGTTCTGCCCTTGCCGTTCGCAAACTGCGCAATGTACTTCTGAATGCAGGTAACGTCGAGAACAGATACTCTGCCGTCGCCGTTAACGTCGGCAAGCTCGTTCTGCAGATCGGTAAGACGTACAAAGCCAACCGAGGCTCTCTGCAGCATTGCCGCGTCCTCAACGGAGATTTTGCCGTCGAGGTTGATGTCGCCGTAGAGCTTATCCTCAACGGCGTTTGAGTCGATGACCGTGAGGGTCAGCGGAAGCGCGCCGTCGTCGAAGGTGAACATCAGGCTGTGGCTGCCGGTTTCCATGCCCGAAATCTCGGATTTGCCGATAATGACCTTGCCCTCGTTGAGGATCATGTTGCTCTCGATGTTAGAGCCCATGTATCTCTCGTCCTCGGAGACGGAGAAGATTTTTGAGTCGGAGTTGGTCTGGAAGCGGAAGCCCGAATCAGCCGCCTTGTCCCATACGATCTCGGAGTTGGCGGTCACGATTTTCTTTGGCTCAAGCGGCTTGATCTCGTCGTAATCGGCGTAAGCCATAATGCGGTTGCTGTTCTTGGTGAACTCGCAGCCGCGGAACTCCTCCTCAACGTCGAGGTCGATCTGACGGGTGATGACCTGACCGTCGGAGTTGCCGTTGGTGTAGGTGAGAACGTGGGTGTCCTTGTCATAATCCACAACGATAGACACATGGTCGAAGTACTCGCCGGAGCCGTCCCATGTAAAGAAAACAAGTCCGCCCGGCTTGTAGGGCATATCAAACGGGTTGATGTCTATGTTGTAGTAGGTGTTCCAGTTGTAGGAATCGAGCTTGTGGTGAGCCTTGGGAGCGTACCATACGTCCTTCTGGTTGAGGTTGTACGCCAAAATCCACGAATCGGCGGCGTACTCAACTCTCGGCTCGGCACAGTAGGCGTAGTAGTACTTTTTAAGCTCCTCCCTGCTGTAGTAGCCTCCCTGATAGAGACACCAGCTTACGAAGATGGCGCACCAGTCGCAGTCGATATACGAGTCGTTCTCGCTGCCGTTCACGACCCATCTCTGCGCCCAGCGCGTGTACTCGGTGTTGCCGGTGCTGTGGGCGTTCATCCTCAGCTCCTTGCCCGTCCAGAGAAGTCCGTCGGCTTTAGCTTGTTCGATGTCGATACCGTCGGTAGAGTAGTTCAGGTATCCCTCCTGCGAGAGCGCCGCTGCAAGGGTCTTTTCCATGGCGGTCTTGTCCTTGCTGTTCTCAAGCGCGAGAGTCAGCTTCTCGTAGAACGGAGAGCTTTTGTACTCCTCCGAATACGCCAGACTGTCGTCGGCGTTCGCTGTCAGCGAGAACACGGAGGTCGCGAGAACCGCCGCCGCTGTCAGCGCGCAAAACAATCTTTTTAACTTCATATTGATCTCCTTCCTTTTTCGGATAACATAATATTACCACGAATGCCGCGGATACGCAAGGAAATAAGAGTATTTTTCGAGGTGAATTTCATTGACAGCCGCGCGATTACATGGTACAATATCGGTACTGAACAGGCCAAAGCAAAAGCTTGGAGCCGGGTCTTTTAAGACAGTAGAGAATACCTGCGGGACAGTGACAGCTGCGCCGCAGGTATTATTTATTTTATCCGGGCATAAACTCCCCACAAGAGAGGAGCGGTTTTTTATGGACAATCAGCAGAACGCAAAAAAGGTGGCAACAAGGGTTTCGGTAGTGGGCGTGATCGGCAACGTCGCGCTCACGCTGTTTAAGCTGTTCGCGGGTATCATCTCGCACTCAGGCGCGATGATCTCGGACGCGGTTCACTCCGCCTCCGACGTTTTCAGCGGAATCATCGTTATCGTAGGCGTGCGTCTTTCGGCACGCGAGTCCGACTCAGACCACCCCTACGGCCACGAGCGGTTTGAATGCGTGGCTGAGATAATCCTCGCCGTAATCCTCTTTCTGGCGGGCGGCGCGATCGGCTTAGAGGCGGTAAAGAACATCTTTTCGGGAGCCTTCGCCGAGCTTACCTTCCGCAATCCGCTCGCCCTGATCGCCGCCGTCACCTCGATCGTCGTCAAGGAAGCGATGTTCTGGTACACCAAAATCAACGCAAAGCGAATCGACTCTCCGTCGCTGTCCGCCGAGGCGTGGCACCACCGCAGCGACGCTCTCTCGTCGGTGGGCGCGCTTATCGGCATCGGCGGCGCGGCTCTCGGGTTCCCGATCCTCGAACCCATCGCGAGCATTATCATCTGCCTGTTTATCTTCAAGGTCGCGTTCGACGTTTTCAAGGACGCTGTTGACCGCATGGTCGACCACGCCTGCGACGGGGAAACCGAGTCGCAAATCAAGACCTGCGCCGGTGAGATCGACGGCGTTGAGTGCATTGACCTGCTGAGAACGAGAGTTTTCGGTAACAAAATCTACGTCGACATCGAAATCGGCGTTGACAAGAACCTCAGCGTCTGCACCGCCCATCAGATCGCGGAGCAGGTTCACGACGCGATCGAGGACGGCTTTCCGCAGGTAAAGCACGTGATGGTTCACGTCAACCCGAACGAAGAGCAAAACTGAAAAAAGCATACGCCGCGCTGTTTTTCGGGCAGCGCGGCGTATTTATGTATGAGGTTATAATTTTGCGAGCGCCTTGTTGAGCGGCACCGCGATGACAGAAGCAATCACGCATTTCGCGATATCGAGCAGAATGAAAACGGAGGTCAGCGTTACGACCGCGCTGAGCAGATCGGCGCCCGTGTAGACCATGTAAACCGCGATTCCGGGAATGTACATGACGGGAATGCCGATTATCGCCGTGACGATGATATAGCGCACGACGGTGAGCTTTCCGCCGAGCTTGCCGGCGAGAACGCCCTTGAGCAGGCTGACTAAGAACGCCGCGAGCACAAAGCCGATGATGAATCCGCCGGTAGGCGAGAGGATGGTGCCGAGACCGCTCTTTGCGCCCGAGAAAACAGGCAGCCCGATTATGCCGAGCAGCACATAGAGCAGCAGCGAGATCAGCGAGTAAAGCGGCTTTAAGATGAGCGCGGTGAGCATAACCATGAGCACCTGCAGGGTGAAGGGCACGCCGATCGGCAGCGGAATCGATAGCTGTGCCGAAACGCAGATGAGCGCGGTGCAAAGCGCTATCTGTACCATTGCGAGGGTCGTGAGCTTAGCCTTTGACGGCTGGGTGTTTGTCATATTGTCAACTTCTTTCGTTTGTTACTGTTGACATTATACAACATATCCTCTGTATTGTCAACCGGATTATTTTGCGTTGGTTTACAAATTCCGACATTATTTTGCTGATATGAAAACGCCTATATATAATGTATAAGGGGATGAGGGGAGTGTTTTTTGTTCAAATAAAGAATGATTACAAATAAATTTACAATTCTGAAACCTGACCCCTGATAAATACCTCAAAAACCTGCTGCCGATACTGAAAATGTTGGAGATATTGCCAGAAAAACACCTCTGATTCAAAAAAAGGCGTTTAGGGGTTGATTTTTTGAAACTTAGATGATATAATTATTACAAATTTGTTAACAAGTGCTTTCGGGCTGTCATTTTTCGTAACGGAAAATGACATAATTTGCCCGAAAAAAACAGGCGCTTGTCGGACATTGGAGGTAATAACGATGCACAGGATAAAAAAGCTTACCGCTGTGATATTGAGTACACTGACTGTGTCGAGTGTATGTGTGTTCGGCGGTTTTAACGCAAGCGCTTCAGGCACAGGCGCAGGACTCGCAGAATACTGTCTCAACGCTTATGACGAGGGATGGAGTTATGTTTGGGGAGGTTCCTCTCCGGGAGCCGTCGACTGCTCGGGACTTATCTGGTCTTACTGCGGCGGCGACAGAATGAGCATGCTCTCTGACGCTCAGTCAAACGGCAGAGACTGGGGTTATGTTTCAGACGGCGTACCGCGCGTTCACGGTCTCGGTCTTTCAAGACCCGGCCACGTCGGCGTTTATATCGAGGACGGTATGGAGGTTGACGCACGCGGCTCCGATTACGGCGTTTGCTATCAGGAAATCGGCGGCTGGAACAACTGGGACTGCTGGTTTAAGCTCACGGCTGTTACTTATGTAGAGAACGGCTGGGAGGAATTCAACGGCAACTACTATTACTATGAGGACGGCGAGTACATCGTCAGCACCTCAAGAGAAATCGACGGCACTACATATTACTTTGATTCAAAGGGTCATTCCGGCACAACCCCGACCGATACATCGAGCACATCTTCAAGCTCGTCGTCAAAGTCGAACTCCTCAAAGTCGAACACCTCTCTTATCAGATACGGTTCAAGCGGCAGCGAGGTAGAGAAGATCCAGGAACGTCTTTCAGAGCTTGGGTTTTACGACGGCGCGATTGACGGCGACTTTGGTAGAGTTACCGAACAGGCGTACAGAGCTTTCCAGGAAGCTGCAGGCGTCACGGTCGACGGTATTTCCGGTACAGACAGAGAGGTACTCTATTCCGATGAAGCCCCTCGCGCCAACGTAAAGACCGAAACCGAAGAAAAGTCTGATAACGACGATAAGGAAGCTGACAAGACAGCTGAAGATACAGAGAACACCGAAGAAAAAGTAGCAGAAGAAGTAGCGGCATCCGATGAGGAGACCGCAAAGGCAGACGAAAATACCGATGCCAAAGAGGCTGAGGAAGAAGTAGCGGCTGCAGAGCCCGAGGCTCCCGTAGAGGGCGACTTCACCGTAGCCGTTCTCGAGATGCAGGCTAAGCTTGCGGAGCTCGGTTACTTTGGCATTGAGCCTACAGGCTTCTTCGGCGACTACACGGTAGACGCTATCAAGGCGTTCCAGCTTTGCAACGGTCTTGAAGTAACAGGCAAGATGGACGAGGCTACTGTCGCCGCTATGAACAGCGAGGACGTTGTTTCCAATCCCAACGTTCTTTCACTCCTCAGCGAGGAGGCTGCAGCGGCTCCCGAAACATCGGAAACAACCGGTGACGAAACCGTTACAGAAGACGCTGCGGCGCCTGCAACAGCAGATTCCGCTTATGCGTTCTCAGGCAGCAACGGCAGCGCAGGCAACGCTAACAATGCAAACAAGCTTGCCGAGTCGTCCAACACTGTCGACAAGAACAACAAGGCAGCCGACAAGGCTCTTCAGAACGCGGCTTCGGTAGTACCCGACGCGCAGTCCGCTCAGGTAAAGAGAGCGGCTAACATCTGGATTTGGCTCGTACTTACAATCATCGTACTCGGCGCGGTATCTCTTATCTTCCTCAGAAAGACCAGAAGAAAACCCCGCACAGCCAAGCAGGCAGCAAAGGCACAGCTCAAATCACGTTGGTAAGCATAGACTTGCATAACGAATAATTGATAACCCGAAAGGGCGGACGCAATGTCCGCCCTTTTGCTGTATTTTGTTTGGTTGGACAGCCGCCGTTCACTTATCAATGATATTTCCCTTTTCAACGTTCGGCATAATAAAGTTATTCAGCGAGTACTCCCACAGCTCCTTTGAGCCTTCGGGAGTTATTTTGTTTCTGTTTATGATCTGACTGAGCTTGACTCCCTTTTCTCGCCACGCTCTGCCGCCGGTGGCGCAGTTGAGCATTGCCGGCTGAATGTTGTCCATCGTCCGGGCAAACTTCGCCTCGGGGGTCTGCGCTGCCTCAAATTCCTCCCACAGCGCGCGCAGTTCGTCGCGCTGGTCGCCGGGCAGCATTCCGAAAATCCTGTCCGCAGCCTTTTCCTCGCGTTCGCGCTGGGTCTGCTTTGCCGCTTCGTCGTAGGCGTAGGTGTCACCTGCGTCGATTTCCACCATATCATGAATCAGCAGCATCGTTACCGTGCGCAGAACGTCTATCGGCTCGTTTGCGTATTCGGCGAGAAGTATTGCCATCAGCGCGGCGTGCCATGCGTGCTCCGCGTCGTTCTCCTTTTCCTCTCCGTTCGAGATGTACGTCTGCCGTCCTATGCGCTTTTCCTTGTCCGCCTCAAGCGCGAAGCGGAACTGGCGCTCCATTCTCCCTGTCATGCGTTCGCCTTGAAGTCGAGGACTATCGTGTCCGCGTCGGTTTTGAACTGAGTGAGCTTTACGCCTGCGCACTGCAGCATTCTCGCGGAGGCGCGTGTCGCGGCGGAATCGGCGTATTTGTTGTAGAGGTAAACGACCTCGGCGATGCCCGACTGGATTATCGCCTTTGCGCACTCGTTGCACGGAAAGAGGTCTACGTACAGGCGCGCGCCCTTGAGGTTTTTGCCGCGCGCGTTGAGGATGGCGTTAAGCTCCGCGTGCACGACGTAGTTGTATTTTGTATCGGCGCCCTCGCGCTCCCACGGATAGAGGTCGTCGGAGCAGCCGTAGGGAAAGCCGTTGTAGCCTGTGGAGAGGATGATGTTGTTGTCGTCGACGATGCACGCGCCGACCTGAGTGTTGGGATCCTTGCTGCGCTTTGCGGCGAGCAGCGCTACTCCCATAAAGTATTCGTCCCATGAAATATATCCTTTTCGCTTCATGACAGCGCGTCCTCCCATTCCTTTTCCTTGAAGCCGACCAGAACCCTGCCGTTGTCCTGAATCAGCAGCGGCCGCTTGACGAGCATTCCGTCGCCTGCGAGCAGACCAAGCTGTTCTTCGTCGCTCATCGAGGGCAGCCTGTCCTTCAGACCGAGCTGACGGTAGAGCATTCCGCTTGTGTTAAAGAACTTTTTCAGCGGCAGACCGCTTTGCTTTTGCCAGAGCGCAAGCTCCTCGGCGGTGGGGTTTTCGGTCCGGATGTGCCTGTCTGTGTAAGACGCGCCGCGGCTGTCGAGCCATTTTTTAGCCCTGCGGCAGGTTGAGCACTTTGGGTATTCGATAAACAGCATATAATCCCTCCTGACTGCTGTCTGATACTTTTATTGTAGCATACGGGCGGCGTGTAATGCAAGAGATTTTGCGGATATTGCGCAAATTCCGCCTGCTGCCTGCCGCCTGCGGGCGCGATTGACAAATCGGAAAAAGAAATTGACAAATCACCTTGATTTTTGTACCAAAAAGGTGTATTATCTTTCTATACCAATACTATATACTAAATTTTCGGGGGATAGCATTATCTCCCGTATGTCTTTAGGTGGAACAATTTATGAAGATAGTTATTGTGGGATGTGGCAAGGTTGGCACCTCTATTGCCAACGAGCTTAATTCCGAGGGACATGAGATCGTTCTGGTCGACAGCAACCGCGCCGCTGTTACACGGCTCTCGGATTCCATCGACGCGATGGGCATTGAGGGCAACGGCGCGACCTACGAGACGCTTGAGGAAGCCGGCGCCGGCACCGCAGACCTTGTTATCGCCGCCGCCGCGAGAGACGAGGTCAACCTCTACGCCTGCCTCATGGCGCGCGCCTGCGGCTGTAAAAACACCATAGCGCGCGTTCGCAATCCCGAATACACAAACGACCTCTACCGCGTTAAGGATATTCTCGGACTCTCGATGTTTATCAACCCCGAGATGACCGCCGCCGGTGAAATAAGCCGCCTTCTGCGCTTTTCGGGCGCGCTTGAGATCGACAGCTTCTCAAAGGGTCAGGTCGAGCTGATCAAGGTCAGCGTGCCTGAGTCGAGTCCCGTTGTGGGCAGAGAGATCAGCAGGATCGATATCCTCAAGGGCAAGGTGCGCATCTGTACCGTCGAGCGCGGCAGCGAGGTGTATATCCCGAACGGCGACTTCGTCATTCAGAGCGGCGACCGCGTGACCGTCGTTTCAAAGCCCGAGATCGCCGCGAAGTTCTTCAAAAAAGCCAACATCAACATCGGCAGAAGCCGCGACGTTATTATTCTGGGCGGCGGCAAGATCTCGTTCTACCTCGCGCAGAGACTCCTCAAGGCTGGCATCGGCGTCAAGATAATCGAGAAAAACCCGGCTCGCTGCAACGAGCTTTCCGAGCTGCTTCACGAGGCGGTCATCATCCACGGCGACTGCATGGATCAGGATCTGCTGCTCAGCGAGGGCGTTGAGCATGCCGACGGCGTTATCGCGCTGATGGACTATGACGAGGAGAACATCCTGATTTCGATGTACGTGCGCAACGTTTCGCGTGCAAAAATCATCACGAAGGTCAACAACGCCCACTTCGACACCATCGTTGACCAGCTCAATATCGAGTGCGTTATCAATCCTAAGAAAATCGCGGGCGAGTACATCGCGCGTTACATCCGCGCGGTGCAGAACTCCCTCGGCAGCAACGTCGAGACCCTTTACCGCCTCAACGAGGGCAGGGTAGAGGCGCTTGAGTTCCGCGCAAAGAGCAGCTCGCGCGTTACGAACATTCCGCTTTCAAGGCTGAACATCAAGGACGATCTGCAGATCATCTGTATCGCGCGCAAGGGCAAAATCATTCTCCCGACGGGAGCGGATTCGGTTATGCCGGACGATTCGGTCGTCGTCGTTACAAGGCACAAGGGTCTTAAGGACCTCGACGACATTCTGAGCAGGCATTGAGGAGCTGACTATGAATAAAAGATTGATTGTCTATATCCTCGGCTGGGTTCTTATTGTAGAGGGCGCGGCAATGCAGCTCTGCACCGCGACCTCGATAATTTATCACGAGCACGAGGCGCTCTACTTCCTCGGCACGGGCGCGGTGAGCGCGGTGCTTGGCTTGCTCGCCGTAAAGGTCAAAAAGCCCAAGAACATGGTGCTGTATCAGAAGGCAGGCTTCTGTGCGACGGCGCTGAGCTGGATAGTGCTCTCGCTTGTCGGGGCAATGCCGTTTTTCCTCAGCCGCGAGATACCGAACTACATCGACGCGCTGTTTGAGACCATCTCGGGCTTTACCACCACGGGAGCCACGATCCTCGTGGAGGTCGAGAGACTCAGCCACGGCATGCTGATGTGGCGGAGCCTGATGAACTGGCTGGGCGGCATGGGCGTAATCGTGTTCCTGCTGGCGCTTATCCCAAAGCTGGGCGGCTCGCAGAATATCTACCTTATGCGCGCCGAAAGCCCGGGTCCCATCGTCGGTAAGGCGGTGCCAAAAATGCGCCACTACGCCATGATGCTCTACGGAATTTATATCGGACTTACGCTGCTTGAGATCATTCTTCTGCTCTGCGGAGGAATGGGCATCTTTGACGCGGTCAACACCAGCTTCGCAACCGCCGGCACAGGCGGTTTCGGCGTCAGAAACGCCAACATCGCCGCCTACGACACCTATTATTTTCAGACCGTTATCGCGGTATTTATGATGCTGTTCGGCGTGAACTTCTCGGTTTATATCCTGATAATCTCGCGCAAGTTTCTTCAGGCGGCGCGCATGGAGGAGCTTTGGTTCTACCTCGGCTTCATCGTGCTCTCCACCGTGATAATCGGCTTCAACATCATGCCGCTTTATCCCACGGCTTACGACGCGTTCCACCAGTCGTTCTTCTACACCTCGTCGATAATAACGACGACGGGCTTCGGCATAGGAGACGTCAACCACTGGCCTATGCTTTCGAAGTCGATAATAATGTTCCTGACCTTCCTCGGCGCGATGGCTGGCAGCACCGGCGGCGGCTTCAAGGTCGCGCGGTTCGTTTTGCTCGCAAAGGAAGCGAAAAAGGAGTTCCTGCTCCTCGTTCATCCGCGCAACATCCGTCAGGTGAAGATGGACGGCAAGACCGTCGACCACAACACAATGCGCAGCACCTCGGTTTATCTGGTTCTGTACATGGCGATATTTGTGTTCAGCTTCATTCTGGTTTCGATCGACGGAAAGGGCTTTGTGACGAGCTTCACCTCGGTTGCGGCGACCCTCAACAACACAGGCCCCGGACTCGGCGACGTAGGTCCCGTCGGCAACTACACCTTCTATTCGCCTCTTGCAAAGTGCGTGCTCTCGTTCGATATGCTCGCCGGCAGACTGGAGCTGTATCCTCTGCTCCTCCTCTTTGCGCCTGCGGCTTGGAAGAAGTCCTGAGCGCCATCATAAATATAATCACGGGTATATATTCACGGGCGGGCGGCAGTCCGCCCTTTTAAGCGGGAAATATGAAAAAATTCATTTGCGTTCTGCTGTGCCTTGTATTTCTCTCGGGCTGCGGCTATTCGTCCGCAGCGAGCGAGAGCTTTGAGTGCATGGACACCTTTATGAAAATCGACATCTACGGCAGCGCGGACGACGCCGCCGATATACGCGCCGAAATCGAGCGGCTGAACGGGCTTTTCTCGGCGCAGGACGAGTCAAGCGATATCGGCAGGCTCAACAAAAACGGAACCGCCGACCTTTCGGACGAGACCGCCGATCTGCTCTCGCAGTCGCTTGAGCTGTGCGGTGAAACCGGCGGCGCGCTCGATATCTCGGTTTATCCGATCGTCGAGGCGTGGGGTTTTATCGACAGGAACTACCGCGTCCCCGGTGAATCCGAGCTGAATACCCTGCTGCAAAGCACAGGTTACAACAAAATCGAACTCAGCGGCAAGACCGCAAAAACTGACAGCGGCATGAAGCTCGACCTCGGCGCTGTCGCAAAGGGTTACGCAGCCGACAAGGCGGTTGAGATCATGAATGAAAACGGAGTCACGTCGGGGATCCTCAACCTCGGCGGCACCGTGGCGGCGGTGGGTGAGAAGCCGAACGGCGAAAAGTGGCGCGTCGGAATCTGCGACCCCGAAAACACGGCGGCGTACTTCGGTTCGGTGTCTGTCAGCGGCAGGATAGTCGCGACCTCCGGCAGCTACGAGAGGTATTTTGAGAGCGGCGGCAAGCGTTACTGCCATATCATCGACCCTAAAACAGGCTGTCCGACCGACAACGGCACCGTATCGGTCACGGTTATCTCGGAAAGCGGAACGAGAAGCGACGCGCTCTCGACGGCGCTATTCGTGATGGGTATAGACGGTGCGAAAAAATACTGGCGCAGCCACCGCGATTTCGAGTTCATTCTGCTGGACGATAAAAATAACCTCTGGCTCACAGACGGGGCAGAGGCTTCGTTCAAAATGAATAAGGATTACGATTATAATTTAAAAGTGATCACGGCTTCCGACTGACGGAAGCCGTGTTTTATTGTAGATATTCAAACGAAGTGCGTTATCGGGAGCTGCTTTTCCGGACGCAGAAAACGTCTGCCGTGTAAATCCTCCGTCGCGGCGTAAACGCCGCGCCACCTCCCTTACTAAGGGAGGCTTTAAATACTCTCCACTCTGATTACAGCCCTTCCTCGTCGATTATCTCGGCGATCAGCTCTCTCTCGTCCATGTGGTACTTAACGCCCTTGATTTCCTGATAATCCTCGTGACCCTTGCCTGCGAGAACGATAATGTCGCCGTCCTGCGCGTTGAGCATGCAGTAGCGGATAGCCTCCTTGCGCTTGGGCACGACAACGTATTTGCCGTCGGTCTTGTGCAGTCCGACCTCGATGTCCGCGATGATGTCCATAACGTCCTCGAAGCGCGAGTTGTCCTCGGTGATAACGCTGAGGTCGCTGAGCCTGCCCGAGGTTTCGCCCATCTCAAAGCGGCGCACCTTGGGGCGGTTGCCGCCTGCGCCGAACATGGTGATAAGGCGGTTGGGATTGTACTGACGGAGGGTGGTCAGCACGTTTTCCATCGAGAGCGCGTTGTGGGCGTAGTCGATAAGCAGCGAGTAGTTGCCCGGAACCTTTACCGGCTCGACCCTGCCCTTGACGTGGGCGATTTTCAGTCCGTCGAGTATCGCCTTGTCGGGAATGCCGAAGAACGAGACCGCGCTTATCGCCGCGAGAGCGTTGTAGGCGTTGAACTTGCCGGGTACGCCTACGTCGGGCGAGAGGGTCTTGAGTCCCTCTGTCTCAAAGTGAACGCCGATGAAGCCGCCCTCGGAGAGCAGCCTGTCGTTCTTGGCGCGCAGCTTCGCGTTTTCGGAGAAGCCGTAGGTCAGGATGTCGCCCTTGAAGTCGGCGGTGATCTTCTCCCAGCTCGGGTCGTCGATGTTAGCCGCGGCGTTTTTGCACTGACGGAACAGCAGGCTCTTGCAGTAGAGGTACTCCGCCATGTCCTTGTGCTCCACTCCGCCGATGTGGTCGTTCGAGAAGTTGGTGAACACGCCCACATCGAAGGTCATTCCGGCGAGGCGGCTCGCCTTCAGTCCGATCGACGACGCCTCGATAACAAACGCCTCGCAGCCTGCGTCGAGCATATCGCGCATTGCCTTTTGAATCTCGTAGGATTCGGGCGTTGTGTTGTCGGTCTTTCGCGTTTCGCCGCCGAAAACCACGCCGAGGGTGCCGATCGTGCCGGTCTTTACTCCTGCCTGCTCAAAAATCTCCGCGATCATGGCGGTGGTGGTCGTCTTGCCCTTGGTGCCCGTGATCGCAACGGTTTTAAGCGAACGCTCGGGGTAGCCGAAGAACGTGCGGCTCATGAGCGCGAGCGCAAGGCGAGTGTCGGCGGTTTTGACAACAGCCACGCCGTCGGGGATTTCGAAGTCGAGGTCGTCGCTGATAATCAGCGCGGCAGCACCCTTTTCGACGGCTGACCGGGCGTATTTGTGTCCGTCTGCGGCAGCGCCCTTGAGCGCCACGAAGGCGGTGTTCTCCGTCACCCTGCGCGAGTCGTAGATCAGATCGGCAACGTCGGGATTTCCGCCGCGGACGACGGTATATTCAACGTCTTTGAGAAGGTCGTACAGCTTCATGATGATTGCTCCTTTATTTATAGGTTAAGCGGAAAAACGCGCGGCGTTTCCGCAGGATTTGCAGCTGTGATTATTATACCAGTAATTACCTCCGATTACAACCTCGCCGGGCAAAACAGCAAGAAAATATTAATCATGCAAGATTGGTTAATTTTCACTAAAAAATTTCCGAAAATTTTTCTGCCCCTGCGAAATCAGCCTTTGCAAAGGGGATAAATCGTGCTTTTCCCTTAAATAGATAAACACCGATTGAGCAAGGTGCACAAGGGGGTGATAGGAATGGTGCACAAATAGTGAGGGTCAAATTTGTTTAAAAGAGAAAATTATTAAAAATATCAGGTAAAATTAAACAAAAAAATAATGTCGTTTTAACAAGTTAGTTAAAAATTACAAAACCAGTTGCAATTTGCTCCGTCTTTTGATATTATTTAATTAGTGAAGCGGACTGCCCGTTGTGCAATTTGCTTCATCGAAAAATTTTATTGAAAGAGGGAAATTCCAATGAAAAAGATTCTCGCCATTTTATTGGCAGGCATGATGACCGCGACAGTCTTTGCAGGCTGCGGCGGCGGTGGCAACACCCAGAGCTCAGAAGCTCAGAGCAGCGGTTCGGACGACGGCGGCGCTGAGGTAAAAGACGCTAATCTCGTAGATGTTTCCGTGTTCGGCGATGAGGACAACATCTCACTGAAGGTATGGGCGCCCGATAAGGCTGTTGCTCTTGTTAAGGAGCAGATCGAGGCCTTCAAGGCAGCTTATCCCGAGAAGACATTCACAAAGATCGAAGTTGTAGCGCAGGGCGAAGGCGACGCGGGCACACAGCTCATGAACGACGCTTCTACCGCTGCTGACGTATTCAGCTTCGCTTCCGACCAGCTCAACAAGCTCGTTGACGCTAAGGTTATCGCTCCCGTTGCGTTTGTAGACGCTGTTTCCAGCATGAACGCTGAGGCTTGCGTAACCGCAGGTACTCTTCAGGATACCCTTTACGCTTATCCCGAGACCAACGATAACGGCTACTATCTCGTATACGACAAGACCGTAGTTCCCGACGACAAGACCGCTAAGCTCGAGGACGTTCTCGCTGCTTGTAA
The DNA here is from genome assembly GCA_902765625.1 of uncultured Ruminococcus sp. Taxonomy (GTDB): domain Bacteria; phylum Bacillota; class Clostridia; order Oscillospirales; family Acutalibacteraceae; genus Ruminococcoides. The sequence goes on from CACXAO010000028.1 coordinate 18,320, forward strand.
GGACGCCGGCAAGAAGTTCATCTTTGACTGCGGCAACGGCTTCTACGGCTGTACCTTCGCATTCACCGCAGGCGTTAAGATCGACGGCCTTGAGGATGACGGCGTAACCCAGAAGTTCGCTGACTACGACGAGGCTGAGGCTGTTAAGACTCTGCAGGCGTTCTCAAAGCTCATGCACGAGTACAAGGGCACATTCACCTCTCTTGACGTTGCTCAGATCGCTTCCGGCTTCTCCACCGGTACCCTCGGCGCAGGCGTAGACGGTTCTTGGAACACCAACGCTGACCAGGATGCTCTCGGCGACAACTTCGGCGCAGCTAAGCTCCCCACCATCAATGTAGACGGCACCGACAAGCAGCTCATCTCGCTCTTCGGTTACAAGTATATCGGCGTTAACGCAGCTTCCCAGTTCCCCGCAGCAGCTCAGGTTCTTGCATACTATCTCGCAGGCGAGACCTGCCAGCAGCAGAGAGCAGAGCAGCTCGGTTGGGGTCCCTCCAACAAGAACGTACAGGAAATGGACGTTGTAACAAAGAGCGCTGTTCAGCAGGCTATCAAGCAGCAGTCTGAGAACGCTTGCGTACAGGTTAACATTGCTCCCACATTCTGGGATCCCATGGGCAACCTCGGCAACAAGCTCATCGCTGAAGAGACCGATCCCGACGACGCTGAGTACTTCACCAAGCTTCTCAAGGCTACCGTTGCCAACGTTCGCGACGAAGGCTAATCGCAAAACAAACATCTGAAAGTTTTTATTACCCGAAATAATGCTTCGGGGTGTCGCACCGCGGCGCCCCGAAGCGCCAACTGATTTTACGTTTTCGACTACACCAAACGAATAATGTTTTATTATGGGAGAAAACGTAATAGAATATTATTAGTTTGGTGTAACTGTAATAAAAGAGAGATTTTCAAATTATTAAAAGGAGAGCTTATATGACTTTTGTTGAATATAAAATGCTCAATCCTTTCCAGAGGTTTGCTTACAACTTCAAAAAGGTTCTCAAGTCAATTCCCAAGTCGGTGGGAAATTTCTTCTTATCGATCGGCAAGGCGATCGTGAAATTTTTCACCGGTATCGGCAAGGGCTTCAAGAACTACGGCACCACCTTCGTAAAGGGTGACTGGGCAACAAAATTATCGTATTTAATCTTCGGCATCGGCGATCTGCACAAGGGAAAGATTTATAAAGGCGTTCTTTTCCTGTTCGCAGAGATTTTCTACATTCTTTATTTTGTTCTGTTCGGCTGGCAGTACATCTCCAAGTTCGGTACCCTCGGTACTGTCAAGACCGCAATGCAGAAGGTCAACGGAATCCCGAAGCAGGTATTCGGCGACAACTCAATGCTTATCCTGCTCTACTCCGTACTTACCATTGTTATCACGGTTGTTGTTTTCGCGATTTACATCGCAAACATCAAGGACGCTTATAAGCATCAGGTTATGAGAGAAAACGGCGAAAAGCCCACTCCTTTCTCTCACGACGTTAAGGAGTTCCTCGACGGCAAGTATCACATCACGCTTCTTTCTTTCCCCGTGCTGATGATCGCCATCTTCAACATCCTTCCGCTCATCTTCATGATCCTTATCGCGTTCACCAACTACGACAAGCAGCACATGCCTCCCGGAACCCTGTTCACATGGGTAGGAATGGACAACTTCGGTTCGCTCTTCAACCTCGTTGAGGGCGCTAAGAAGGGTAAGACCTTCATCGAGCTGACCGGTTGGACCCTCCTCTGGGCGGTTCTCGCTACCTTCACCAACTATATCCTCGGTATGATCGTCGCTCTGATGATCAACAAGAAGGGTATCAAATTCAAGGGCCTCTGGAGAACACTCTTCGTTATCGCTATCGCGGTTCCCCAGTTCGTATCCCTGCTTCTCATGAACCAGATGCTCCAGGTCAACGGCGCTATCAACGTTCTTCTGACCGAGGTCAGCCATATGTTCGGCGGAACGGAGACGGTTGAGATCCAGTTCCTCAACAGCACGACCTTTATGGCGCGTGCGACGGTTGTAATCGTCAACATCTGGGTTGGTATTCCTTATACCATTCTTTCAATGTCCGGTATTCTGATGAACATCCCCGTGGATCTCTACGAGTCGGCGCGTATCGACGGCGCTACTCCCGTAAAGACCTTCACCGCCATCACTCTCCCGTACATGATTTTCGTTACCACACCTCAGCTGATCACCACCTTCGTCGGCAATATCAATAACTTCAACGTTATCTACCTGCTGACAGGCGGCGGTCCCACCACGCAGGATTACTATCAGGCGGGTCGTACCGATATCCTT
>CACXAO010000029.1 GCA_902765625.1 uncultured Ruminococcus sp.
CAGAAATAAACCAAGCTACGAATGATAGCAAATGACTGATAGCTTTTTGATAGCACAAGCTGTGATAACTAAACAAAAATGTATAATTGAAACCATATTATCCCACGAGAAGCAATATTTATTAAACGAAGTTGTTTAACGATTGCTTTGCACTTAAGAGTGGGAATAAATTATTGATATAAATACTACACCCCTGACCGAAAAAGTCAGGGGTGAATTGATTTAAATGCTTATTTCATTTCGAGATTGTCGGTCATGATATCCTGCTTGAATTCCTCGTTCATATCGGGGTAAGCGGAGAGCATAGGCTCAAGCCTTTTGCCCGTTTTGCGGTCAAAGTAGTTCTTCGTGATTTTTGCGACAAGACCGCTCAGGGCAATCAGGCATATCAGGTTAGGCACAGCCATCAAGCCGTTGAAGGTGTCGTCAATCGCCCAGATAAGCTCGCCGTGAATTGACGCGGAAACCGCGATAAGCAGCACATAAATGACCTTGAACGCGATAATTATGTATTTGCGCTTTGAGTCGCTTACCCAGCCAAAGCAGAACTCAATCGCCTTTTCACCGTAGTAAGACCAGGCGATAATCGTTGTGAACGCGAAAAGCGGCAGTATAATCGAGAACACCGTAACGCCGAACGCACCGAAGTTAGTGGAGAACAGCGACATAGCCATCACAGAATCGTCCATATCGGCGGTAAGCGTGTTGAGATCGAAGGTTGTAAGGAAGGTGAGCGAGGTGAGCGTGCAGATGATGAAGGTGTCGAAGAATACCTCAAAAACGCCCCACAGACCCTGCTTTACCGGCTCGCGGGTTTCGGAAGCGGAGTGAGCGATAACAGAAGAACCCAGACCTGCTTCATTAGAAAATACGCCTCGCGCCATACCTTTTTTGATGACCTGTGCGAACGAGTAGCCGAGAATACCTCCGCCGGCAGCCTGAAAGTTGAACGCCTTGCTGAAAATCAGACCGAACGCCTTGGGCACCTGGTCAAAGTGAATGATGATCGCGATAAGCGACATAATTATAAACAGCAGCGACATGAACGGAACAAGCATTGATGTGACCTTGCCGATTCGCTGAATGCCGCCGATGATGATCACAGCGGTCAGAGCCGCCACGATAACGCCGATAATCAGCTTTATCGTCATAGCGTTCTCGGTCGTCCAGACCCTTGTCAGCGCTTCGGTGAGCGTTCCCGAGATTTTGTTAGTCTGAACGCCGCTCATGCCGATTGCCGCAAATACGCAGAAGATTGCGGCGCAGTAGGCGAGCCATTTCCATTTCAGACCGTTAGCAATGTAGTAGAACGAGCCGCCCGAGAGATTGCCGTCCTTGTCCTTTTTGCGGAAGTACAGACCGAGCACATTCTCGGAGTAGTTAGTTACCATTCCGAAAAACGCCGAGATCCACATCCAGAAAACCGCGCCGGGACCGCCCGTGAGAATCGCCGAAACAACGCCGACTATGTTGCCTGTGCCTACAGTGCCCGAGATAGCGGTTGAGAACGCCTCGAACTGCGATACCGACTTAACGCGGCTGTCCTTCTGTCGTTTTTTGCCTAAGCTTTTGAGCGTTGGTACGATGGTTGTGTTCAGCGATTCTCCGAACTTGCGCACCTGCAGAAATTTTGTTCTGACAGTGAGCAGAATGCCGGTTCCCAGAATCAGAATGACCACAGGCCAGCCCCAAACAATACCGTTGAGAAAACTATTGACTTTCTCAACGGTCGAGAGTATTTGCTCCCACATATTTTTCCTCCTCATTTTTAAAAATACACAATAAGATTATATCATAAGAGCAAAAATTGCGCAATAGTAATATATGAATGCTTATCAATTAATTTTTGTTTTTAGCATTGAATTTGCGAAATGTTCGCAAATTGCTTGACATACCGTTGACGATTTGATATAATAATTTGCGAATAAATTGCAAATTGGAGGCGATGATTTGCCGAAGTATATGACGAAGCAGCGAAAAGCGCTGCTTGCTTTTTTGTCTGAGCATGCCGACGAGGAGCTTACGGCAAAGCAGCTCGAAACCGCGCTTTCGGGAGAAGGTATCAGTATAAGCGCTGTTTACCGCAACCTGTCCGACCTTGAGAAGGAGGGCAAGATCCGCCGCGTCAGCAAGAGCGGTACGCGCGAGGTTTATTATCTCTACACCGACAGCGATTCCTGCAAGGATTGTTTGCACCTTTCGTGCGAGAAGTGCGGGCGAACCTACCATATGAATATGCCCGGCGTCGAGATGCTTATGAATAATCTCGAGCAAAGCGACGAATTTAAGATAGACAAGGCTAATACGGTGCTGTACGGCGTCTGCAAGTCCTGTCGTAAGAAATAGGGAGGACAATATGAAAAAAATTATGGCATTAGTGCTTTCTGCCGTGATGACGCTGTGTCTGTTTGCCGGCTGCGGCACAAAAACCGAGAGCAAGAACTTCAAGATAGTTACAACGATCTATCCGGTTTATAACTGGCTGCAGAATATAACAGACGGCGCCGAAAACGTCGAGTTGACCCTGTTGCTCGAGGATGGCAAGGATATCCATAATTACCAGCCGACCGCCGAGGATATGGTAAAAATCAGCGGCTGCAATTATTTTGTGTATGTCGGCGGCGAGTCTGATCAGTGGGTCAACGATGCTGCGGACGCATATTTTAAGGATAACGACGGCAAATATAAGGTTTCCCTGCTTGACCTCCTCGGCGACTACGCCAAAGGCGAGGAGGAAGTTGAGGGAATGCAGTCTGAGGACGACGAGGATGAAGGCGCGTTGGACGAGCACGTTTGGCTCTCAATAAAGAATGCCGAGCTGTTCTGCCGTGAATTGGCAGCAGGTCTCAAAACAGCGAATGCTGCGAACGCTCCTGTTTACGAAAAAAACGAGAACGCCTATCAGAAAAAGCTTAAAGCTCTTGACGAAAAATACACCAGCGCTCTCACCGAGTCTGATAAAAAGTACGATACGCTGCTTTTCGGCGACCGATTTCCGTTCCGCTACCTTGTCGACGACTATAATCTGAAATACTATGCCGCGTTTGCAGGCTGTTCTGCCGACAGCGAGGCGAGCTTTGAGACGATCGCATTTCTTGCAAACAAGCTCACAGAGCTTAAGCTGCCGGCGGTTCTGAAAATAGACGGCTCAGACGATAAGCTTGCCGAGACTATAATAGACACCTCGGACGACAAGGACGCGCAAATCCTCTGCCTCAACTCAATGCAGGCGGTCACAAAGGAAATGCTTGATTCCGACAGCGACTATATCGGCATGATGGAGTCAAATCTCGATGTGCTCAAAACGGCGCTTGCGGTTGAGGGATAAGGAGTAAATATGTCACAGTTAATCTGCCGTGAGCTGTCTCTCGGCTACGAGGGCAAGGAGATAATCCGAAACCTCAGCTTTCACGTTGACGCGGGCGATTACCTCTGTATCGTCGGCGAAAACGGCTCAGGCAAATCCACCCTCATGAAAACGATCCTCGGATTACGCAAGCCGATGAAAGGCGAAATTCTCACCGGCGACGGACTGGTATCCAAGGAAATCGGATATCTTCCTCAGCAGACGGTTGTGCAGAAGGACTTTCCGGCTTCGGTAAAGGAGATAGTACTCTCGGGCTTTCAGGGACGCTGCGGACTCAGACCGTTTTATACGAGAGAGGAAAAACGCGCTGCGCTTGATAATATCCGAAAAATGGGTATTGAGGACTTAAAAAACCGATGCTACAGAGAGCTTTCAGGAGGTCAGCAGCAGCGAGTACTGCTTGCCAGAGCGCTTTGCGCAACCAGAAAAATGCTTCTTCTCGACGAGCCTGTGGCAGGACTTGACCCGCTTGTCACTGCCGATATGTACAGTCTGATTTCCTCCCTCAACAAAAACGAGGGAATAACGATTATCATGATCTCGCACGATATTTCCGCCGCGTTGAAATACGCCACTCATATACTTCATATCAGCGACGAGCTGTTTTTCGGGACACGCAGCCAGTTTGCCGAGAGCAAGGCAGGCAAGAGGTTGTCGCAGATGAAGGGAGGCGGCGATTGATGGAAGAAATGATCTCTCGCCTCGGGGTGTTTTTTCAAATGCCGTTTGTGCGGTACGCCTTCATAGTCGGTGTGCTGATCGCTCTGTGTTCCTCGCTTTTAGGCGTTACTCTGGTGTTGAAACGGTTCTCGTTTATCGGCGACGGCTTGTCTCACGTCGCGTTCGGCGCAATGGCGGTCGCGGCTGTCGTCGGACTTACCAACAATATGTTTATTGTAATGCCGATCACGATCATCAGCGCGGTGCTGCTGCTCAGAACAGGCACAAATACTAAAATCAAAGGTGACGCGGCGGTGGCTATGATATCGGTGGGAGCGCTCGCTTTCGGCTATCTTCTGATGAATAAGTTCCCGACCTCCGCTAATGTTTCGGGCGACGTCTGCACAACGCTTTTCGGTTCCACCTCGATCATCACGCTCAAGGAGGGAGACGTATGGTTCTGCGCGGTGCTGTCGCTTATAGTTGTTCTGGCTTTCATCTTCTTTTACCATAAAATTTTCTCGGTGACTTTTGACGAGACATTTGCGCGCGCAACCGGAACACGCGCGAATCTTTACAATCTGATTATCGCGATAATAATAGCGGTGATTATTGTAATCGCAATGAACCTCGTCGGTTCGCTGCTGATTTCCGCGCTTGTTATTTTTCCTGCTCTGTCGGCAATGCGCGTATTTAAGAGCTTCAAATCGGTTACTATCTGTTCGGCATTTCTTTCGGTATGCTGCGCAGCGCTCGGTATTTTGATTTCGATTCTCGCGAATACCCCGGTAGGCGCGACAATAGTGATCGCAGATATCGTCGCTTTCGGAATTTTCACGTTGATCGGCGGTTTCAAAAGCGGATTTAAATCATAAAAAATACAGCCGGCTTGTTTTCACAGGTCGGCTGAAGAATTTGAAATTATATCACTGACGAGGCGAATACCCTCGTCAATTTTATTTATTGGGATTCCCGAGAAGCAGAAACCGAAATCTCTGTCCGACCTTATTGAGGTCATCAGGCGAACGGCGTGTTCTTCAAGCAATTTGTCAACCTCGTCGCGTTTGACGGTGTACGGCAGCTGAACAGCGACATACATGGCGGTTTCGTTAAAGGTGAGTTTGGAGCCGGGAAAGTATTTTTTTATGCTTTCAAGCGTCTGACGGCTTTTTTCAAGATAAACTCGTCTTGCTCTGCGAATATGCGAATCCATTTTGCCGGAGTTGAGGTATCCGGCAAGCGCGAGCTGTTCGGTTTTTGAGGCGATCTGATTGATATATGGCTTGCTCTCGGCAAAAGCGTTCATCAGTCCTTCGGGCAAAACCATGTAACTGATTCTGACCGACGGCAGCAGTACTTTAGAAAACGAGCCTATATATATAGTATGCTGCGCGTCGTAATACTGAACGCAGGGAATAGGATGAGAGCTGTATCGCAGCTCGCCGTTAAAGTCGTCCTCAATAATATACGCGCCGTGGTCGGCAGCCCAGCGAATCATCTCAAGCCGCCTTGTAACGGGCATGTTCAGACCGCGCTTTCCCGAAAAATTCGGGTTAACGAGAATCAGATCGGGTTTTATACTGTCGAGTGAACTTATCGTTACGCCGAGGTCGTCGCTGTCAAAGTAGCAGATTTCATATCCGAAGCTTCTGAACACAAATTCCGACTGAACAAAGCTCGACTTTTGCAGTGCGACGCGTTTTCCGCAGCCGATCAGCGAACAAAGCAGATACAGCACCGCCTGCGTTCCTGCACCGACTATGATGTTGGTCATCTTTGAGTTCACGCTTCTGATTCCGAGCGCGTATTTTTGCAGAGCGTAACGCAAAGCCTCCTCACCCTGAGCGTCGCCGTATGATGTCAGAAGGTAGCTGCGGTTGATAATGTTTTTGATCTCCTTACGCCATATCGCGAGGTCGATCACATTGCTGTCTATACTTTTGGTGCTGAAATCATACTCGTAGTATTTATTTTCGTTTTTAGAATTATCCTCGGTGTTCTCAGCGATTTTTGGGCGGTTCTCAAAATCAGCCGCAACAAAGTAACCGCTTTTCGGACGGTTTAAGATATATCCCTCGGCGCAGAGCTGGTCGTAAGCGGCGATAATGGTGGTTTTCGAGAGCGAAAGAGCTAGACTCAGCTCCCTGATAGACGGCAGACGGTCGCCTTTTTTGAGATTGCCGTTTTCAATCGCCTTTCTAACGGAGTGGTATATTTGCCGGTACAGCGGTTTTTTAGAGTTTTTGTCAATTATAATAAAATCGTAAAGCATTTTCTCACCGCCTTTATTGTATCACTCAGTCGGGAATATTGCAATAACGGTTGAAATTTTCTCTGATTATTAGTATAATAAAAAGGTATGATATTTTTACGAGAGAGGGATTTTTGTGAATACTTCGGTCAATCGTTTTTTTGAGGAAATCAAAGGTAAGACAGTCGCCTTTATCGGTATCGGCACGAGCAACCTGCCTTTGATAAAACTTTTTGCAGACAAGGGCGCCAAGGTCAAGGCGCTCGACAGAAAGGATTTTGAAGCTCTCGGCGAAAACGGCGTTCTCGCAAAGGAGTACGGCGCAGAGCTGATTCTCGGCGTCAGCTATCTTGACAACATCGATGCGGACGTTGTTTTCCGCAGTCCGGGAACTCCGTTTTTCAAGCCTGAGCTTGTAGCGGTTCGCGAAAGCGGCAGAGTGTTGACCTCTGAGATGGAGGTTTTCTTTGAGCTTTGTCCTTGTAAGACGATCGCGGTCACCGGTTCCGACGGCAAGACCACGACCACAACCATCATTTCCGAATTCTTAAAGGTAGCCGGCAAGACCGTCCACCTCGGCGGCAACATCGGCAAGCCCTTGCTGCCCGAGATCGAGAGCATCAGCGCTGATGATTATGCAGTTGTAGAGCTTTCGAGCTTTCAGCTTATCTCCATGCGCCAAAGCCCCGACGTAGCGGTTGTCACCAACCTTGCGCCCAATCACCTCGATGTCCACAAGGATATGCAGGAGTACATCGATTCAAAGCGCAACATAGTTCTGCACCAGAGCGCGTTTTCAAAGGCGGTAGTCAATCTCGACAACGACATTGCAAACAGCTTCTCCGAGAACGTGCGCGGTCAGCTCTGCAAGTTCAGCGTAAAAGAGCAGCTTCATAACGGCGCGTATCTCGACGGCACAACGATTTGCTACAGCGATTACGGCAAGGTTACGCGTATCATGGATATCTCCGATATCCGCATTCCAGGTATGCACAACGTTGAGAACTACCTCGCCGCCATCTCTGCGGTTTGGGGTATGGTTGATGTTGAAACGATCGTCAAGGTCGCCAAGGAATTCGGCGGCGTTGCTCACCGCGCGGAGTTTGTAAGGGAGTACAAGGGCGTTCGCTATTACAACGACTCAATCGCTTCAAGCCCGACCCGTACCGCTCTCGGAACCCTTTCGCTTTACGATTTTAAGATCGCGATAATTGCAGGCGGCTACGACAAGCATATTCCTTATGAGCCTCTCGGTCCCGTGATCAACGCCAAGGTCAAGCTGCTCATTCTTCTTGGCGATACAGCTCTCAAGATCGAGCGGGCGGTCAGAGAAGCCGAAAACTTTGACGAGAGCGCAATTAAAATCATAAACGTCACAAATATGGAGGAAGCCGTCGCCGCGGCGGTCGAGAACACTCAGAAGGGCGATATCGTTTCGCTTTCACCTGCCAGCGCAAGCTTCGGGTTGTACAAGAACTTTGAGGAAAGAGGCAACCACTTCAAGTCGATTGTCAACGGACTGGAGTAATATGATGAATCTGAAAGAAGTAATATTTGAGCTGTGCTCGGCGCATGGTGTTTCCGGCAGCGAGGAGAGTGCCGCTTCGGTTGCAGCGCGCTACCTTGAGCCGTATTCTGAGGTAAGAACTGACCAAAACGGCAACCTCTACGCAACTCTCGGAAATGACGAAGCGAAGAAAACCATTCTCCTTGACGCTCACCTCGACCGCATAGGTCTGATTGTCACCGATATTAACGACAATGGCTTTGTCAAGGTCGACAAGTGCGGCGGAATGGATATCCGCGTGCTTCAAAACGCAGTGCTTGCGACCGAGGACGGTTTGCAGGGAACGGTTTGTTCCTTGCCGCCGCATCTCTCCGACGGAAGCGAGGATAAGGCGACTCCTATCAACAAAATCTGGCTCGACTTCGGCATGACGTATGAAGAAATCAGCAAGCGTATTTTTATAGGCGACAAGCTGACCTTCTGCAATCAGCCGGCGGAGCTTTTGGGCGGAAAAATAACCTCTCCTGCACTCGACAACCGCTGTTCAATCGCGGCTCTTATCCGCGTTGCCGAGCTTCTCAGCGGCAAAGAGCTTGATTATAAGGTCGTGATTCTTCTGAGCGCTCAGGAGGAAACCTACGGTTCGGGCGCAATGACAGGCGCGTTTCAGATTGACGCCGATGAAGCTATCGTAGTTGACGTAAGCTTTGCGAATCAGCCCGACGTTTCGGGTCAGTACGGCAGCATCGAACTTGATAAAGGCCCGATGATAGGTTTTTCGCCGATTCTCAACCGAAAGATGACCCAAAAGCTGAAGAGCCTTGCCGAAGCGGAGGAGATTCCGTTTCAGTACGAAGCGATGTCCGGCAGGACGGGTACGAACGCCGACCATATCTCTGTTTCAAAGAGCGGCGTAAAGACAGCCATGCTCTCGATTCCCGAGAGGTATATGCACACTCAGGTGGAGGTTATTCACCCCGAGGATGTTGAGCGCACTGCCAAGCTGATCGCGTCATATATACTCAGCGGAGGTGCTTTTGATGATTGATTACGCATTGCTGCGAAAGCTCTGTGCCGCTGACGGTATTTCAGGCGACGAGGGAGAGGTTCGCGACTTAATTATTAATGAAATCAAGGATTATGCCGACGAAATCAAAATTGATAACCTCGGCAATCTTCTGGTACATAAAAAGGGCGGAGAGCCTGCCAAAAACAAGCTTATGCTGTCAGCTCATATGGATGAGGTAGGTCTTATGGTGACCGATATCACCTCCGACGGCTTCCTTAAATTCGACGAGGTAGGCGGTCTTGACCGCAGAGTAATTGTCGGAAAGCGCGTCCGCGTTGGAAAAAGCAGAGCTGCGGGCGTTGTCGGACTAAAGCCCGTGCACCTCACTCACGGCGACGAAGGATCGGCGATTCCGACCTACAACGAGCTGTATATAGATATCGGAGCCGACAGCCGCGAGGAAGCAATGAGCGTTGCGCAAATCGGCGACAGCGTTTGCTTTGAAAGTGATTTTTACGAGACAGAAAGCACGATCCGCTCAAAGGCGATCGACGACCGCTTCGGCTGTCTTGTTCTAATTGAGCTGATAAAGAGCGATCTGAAATACGATACCGACTTTGCTTTTGTCGTACAGGAGGAGGTCGGCCTTCGCGGAGCAAAGGTCGCGGCATATACCGTAGACCCTGAGTTTGCGCTTGTTATTGAGACAACAACGGCAGCCGATATTCCAGAGATCGAGCCGACAAAGCAGGTTTGCGCGCTCGGCGGCGGCGCTGTGATTTCCGTTATGGACAGGACCACGATCTACGATAAAGAACTTGTAAGAGCGGCGTTTGCCGAGGCTGAAAAAATCGGCGCAAAGGCGCAGTATAAGCGTGCCGTAGCAGGCGGAAACGACGCCGGAATTATCCATAAATCAAACGGCGGAATCCGTACCCTCGCGATTTCTCTTGCGTGCCGCTATCTGCACGCGCCGAACTGTGTTGCTGACAAGGCGGATTGCGAAAGCGTAATGAAGCTTGCGCATAAGTTGGCTGAAATAATTGCAGGCGGTGAATTATGATACAGGCGGTAACCGAAAACACAGACTTTGCAGGTGCAATCAGACCTTTTTCAGCTCTTGACCCGTTTGCATGCCGTATTTTATCGCTTTATCAGAGCTACCGTCCGGAGCTTGTTTTTGTCGACTATTGGCTGCAGATTGACGGCGAAAGCGGTTCTGTAACAGGCGCGGTTGCCCGAAACGGCTCCAATTTCATTCTGTTTTTAACCGATAAATCCGATCTGGACGAGGTGTCCTCTTTTGTGCGCGTCAGCGGAGCCGCCGGAATAATCTGCAGCGGCAGCTACGAGCTTGATTTGAATATGAAAACGACCACAGGCGCGGTTCTTGTGCGCAATACTCCGTTTGAGGAGGACGAGACGCTCAGCTTCGTTGAACCCGATTTGCGCGCGGCATACGAGCTTATTTTCGGTTGTGCCGACGAGAACTTCCGGCCGCCGGCATTTGAAGATTTCTATGTGGACGTTAATCATAAGCTGCGCCATAATTCTGCGCGAATCTGCGGCATTGAGCAGGACGGAAAGCTTGCGGCTCTCGCAATGACGGTTGCCGAGAGTGAGGACGGCGCGGTTTTGGGCGCTGTTGCCTGCGCTTCGGAATATCGCAGACTGGGCTGCGGTTCTGCGGTGGTAAAGCATATCGCCAATTCTCTGATCGGCGAGGGCAAAAATGTGTTTCTCCACCGCGCAAAAAACGCCAACGTCAGTTTTTACAGCGGCCTCGGTTTCTCCGAGTGCGGAACGTGGCGTGAATATATTTTATAAGGTGATTATTTGAAATTTTTTGATATTGACGAGCGTATAATCGAAGCCTCCGAAAAGGCGATGGCGCTCTGCGCGGATAAGCTGCGCGAGATAGACGAGATACAGGAATACCATCAGATAAAGATGATAAAGGCGTTTCAGCGGGCAGGAGTTCGCGAAAGCTACTTCTGCGCTTCCACAGGCTACGGCTACGACGATTTTGGCAGAGACGCTCTCGACAGGGTATACGCCTTTGCATTCGACGCTGAGGACGCCCTTGTCCGTCATAACTTTGTAAGCGGAACTCACGCCCTGACAGTCGCTCTTTTCGGCGTTCTTCGCCCGAACGACACGGTTCACTGCGTAACGGGTATGCCGTACGACACGATCCGTTCAGCAATCGGGCTTGAGGGCAATTATCCCGGTTCTCTCAGGGACTTTAATATCAGCTTTGAGATGACCGAACTCAAAAGCGACGGCACTGTCGACTTTGAACAGGCTGAACGCGACCTCGCGGAGAAGCAGCCAAAGATGGTGTATATTCAGCGCTCGCGCGGCTACAGTCTGCGCGCTACGCTCACATGGCGTGAGATCAAGAAAATCTGCGATATCGCAAAGCGCGTATCGCCGAAGTCAGTAATAATGCTCGATAACTGCTACGGCGAGTTTGTTGAGAAGGTCGAGCCGCTCACAATCGGCGTCGATCTGATGGCAGGTTCACTCATCAAGAATCCCGGCGGCGGAATTGCGCCGACAGGCGGATATATCGCAGGCAAAAAAGAGCTTGTCGAGATGTGCGCATACCGTCTTACGACTCCCGGCACCGGCAAGGAAATCGGCGCGACTCTGGGCGTAAACCGCGAGATGTTTATGGGTGCTTACCACGCTCCGCACGTAACCGGCGAAGCTCTCAAGACGGCGGTGTTTGCCTCGGCGCTTTTTGAATTGCTCGGCTTTGAAACAACTCCCAAGTACAGCGACAGCAGGGGAGATATCATTCAGCTGATTATGCTCGGCGACGAGAAAAAGCTGATTTCCTTCTGCGGAGGAATCCAGAGCGGTTCTGCGGTAGACAGCTTCGTCCAGCCCATGCCCTCCGATATGCCCGGCTACGAGAGTCAGGTAATTATGGCGGCAGGCGCGTTTACCCTCGGTTCATCAATCGAGCTGTCTGCGGACGCACCCCTTCGCGAGCCGTACGCCGTCTGGATGCAGGGCGGACTTAATTTCCACGGCGGAAAGCTGGGAATAATGCTGGCGGCTGACCGCGTATTGAAGGACATGCAAAAGTAAATATATCAATTGTAAAGGCAAGCAGCGCATTGACTGCTTGTCTTTTTTAGCGGTGCAAAAAATTTTTAAAATAACTTTTTTATTTTAAGGTTGATTTAAGCCATTGGCTGTAAACTTTAATCACAGTAAAGAAAGCTACTGAAAATAAATCCCGAAAGGAGATATCACTATGTTAAAGAAGTTTACAGCATTGATCATAATCGCAATACTCGCAGGTTCTCTCGTTGCCTGCAACACCGAAATTCCCGAAACGGTCGAGTTTTCGTCAGCCTCGTCAGCAACTCTTGATAACGCAACGAAGAGCGAAATGAAAACCGAAAGCACCACAGCGGCTGAAACGGAAGCCGCAACAACATCGGAGCAGACTACATCCGCTCAGCAGACCACGACCTCCGGCAGCAAGAAATCCGCGCAGCAGACGGAATCTGTTATCACAACAGCAAACACAACCTCAACCGGCATGATCAACGCCACCGAGCTTTTCACTAACCGCGACCTCACTCAGAACGCCGACCTCACCGACGCCAAATACTACACCGTCAGCGACGGTCAGAATATCAATATTACCTCTGAGGGTGTGTACGTGATCAGCGGAAGCGCCTCAAACGTGACGATCACCGTTGACGCAGGCGACAATGACAAGGTGCAGATAGTTCTCGACGGCGTATCGATCACAAATTCAAGCTCGCCGTGTATTTACGTTAAGAACGCTGACAAGGTTTTCGTCACAACGACCTCTACCGATAACGCCCTTTCCGTTACGGGAACGTTCACAGCCGACGGCACAACCAATACCGACGCTGTTATCTTCTCACGCGACGATCTTGTCATCAACGGACTCGGTACCCTTACAATCAATTCCACCGACAACGGCATAAGCTGTAAGGACGACCTCAAGGTTACAGGCGGCACAATTACGATCAACTGCTCGTCAGACGGACTTGAGGCAAACGACTCCATCGCGATCGCGGACGGCAGCATTACGATCAGCACCTCAAAGGACGGTCTCCACGCGGAAAACGACGACGATAATACCACCGGATATGTCTACATCTGCGGCGGCACCCTTAACATCACCGCCGGCGACGACGGCATTCACGCCACAACCGTAGCTCAGATTGACGGCGGCACAATGAACATCACCGCAGCCGAGGGAATTGAAGGCACCTTCGTTCAGATCAACAGCGGCACAATCGGAATCACATCCTCCGACGACGGCATTAACGGCTCAAACAAGTCGTCCGCATATTCCGTAACGGTAGAAATCAACGGCGGCGATATTACGATCAACATGGGTCAGGGCGATACAGACGCGATCGACTCGAACGGTAATCTCTATATCAACGGCGGCACGCTCAATATCTCAGCTTCGTCACCCTTCGATTACGACGGTCAGGCGAGCTACACGGGCGGCACCATGATAGTCAACGGTTCGCAGACCACAATCATCACAAACCAGATGATGGGCGGCGGCATGGGAGGTATGGGAGGTATGCACAACGACGGCGGTGCAGGCTTCCCCGGAAGATAAACATTCATAGAACAAAAAACGGAGAGGTCGGGAAACCAACCTCTCCGTCTTAGCGTAAATAAACCCGTTAACCCTCGAGCAAATCGATAAGATAGGGAATAGCTCTTTCAAAATCAACTCCGTACCAGCTTGAGCCGGGAGTTTCCTTTGTGATTTTAATGCAGTGCGCGGTGTATTCGGCGGCAATTCTGATGCTGTCCTCAATAGATTTTCCGCGTACAAGCGAGCCTGTGAATGCAGAGCTGAAAATATCGCCTGTGCCGTGGTATGCCGCGTCAATGTGTTCCTGATTGTAGTAGAAGTAGTTTTTTGCTTCGCTGTCATAGAGCAGAACGCCGTATTTGCCGTTGAAACGAGCTCCGGTGAGAACAACCTTCTTTGCACCCTGAGCGGCGAGCTTTTCAACGACCTCCTTGACGAAGTTTTCGTCGTATTCCTCGCGGTAGGGTGTGCCGGTAAGATAGCAGGCTTCCGTAATGTTGGGAAGTACGATGTCCGCCTTGGCGCAGAGCTTAGCCATCTCCTTGGGGAATTCCTCGTCAAAGGCGGGGTAGAGCTTGCCGTTATCAGCCATAGCAGGGTCAATAATAACGAGGTTTCCGTCTGTCTTGAGGTCGTCAATCAGCTTGATAACCTTCGCGATCTGCTGTGCAGAGGCGAGATATCCGGTGTAGAACGCGTCAAAAGTGATACCTTCGTTTTTCCAGTGCTCAGCTATAGGTAAAATCTGGTCGTCCAGATCCTTGCAGGTAAAGTTCTTAAACATGGTGTGGGTTGAGAGAACGGCGGTAGGAATAATAGCCGCTTCAACTCCGGTAGCGGAAATAATCGGAAGCGCAACGGTGAGAGAGCACTTGCCGACGCAGGAAATGTCCTGAATGGTGACAATTCTTTTCATGTGAGTTCCTCCTGTTTGTGTTGTTGCCATGATTATAGCAGATAACTGTACTTTATCAAACGTACAATTATTATAAAAAGATAGAGTACAGTTGTGTTTCTGACATTTTTCAAAATTATTTACTTATTTCGGATAATGTGGTATAATGTCAAAAAGCAGAGAATATCGAAGGTGATTGAATGAAAAAGCTGATAGCTGCGGTTTGCGCCTTGCTCGCGGCGACCGTACTTCTGTGCGCATGCTCTCAGTCAAAGGTAAAGCCGCTTTCTCAGGTTTACTCCTCAATCAAGGAGAAGGTTGAACTCTCAGAGTTTGACGACTTCAATTTTGTGTCGGCGCTCGAGCGAAACTACGGCATAACATCAGGCGAGGTAATTGAGTTTGCCGGCGGAGTAAGCGCTTCGGAAGATGATCCGGAGGAAATCGTGATGATCATGGCAGCCGACTCCAAGTCTGCCGAACACATCCAGGCGGTTCTCGAAGAACGCAGACAGAAAAAATACGACGAGAAGAAGGATACCGATCCTGAGCAGGCTGAAATGATAGATGGCTGTTCGGTTGACAGACACGGCATGTATATAGCCATGTTTATCTCGGAAAAAGCCGATAAGATGCGCGAAATTTATAACACACTGCTTGAGTTTTAACGGCGGCGACGGTCGATTTTGACCGCCGCAAATTTTTTTACTGAAAATGCTAATTAGATAGTGATTTTTTGTACAACCTGTGATATAATAAAACTGTCAATTTTTACGATTATATAAAAAAGGAGTTGTTATCAAAAATGACAAAAAAGAGATTTTTACTATCCGTTCTTTCAGTCGGAGCCGCTTCGGTCATGCTTGCGGCGTCTCTTTCAGCATGCGGAGGTTCTTCGGGCAATTCAAGCAGCGCGTCGAGTGATTCGGGTTCATCGGGCAGCTCGTATACCACTCTCGACGACGGAAAGGCTAACGCAAAGAAGTGTCTTTCTGAGTATGAGTCCGGCAAAAACGCAGCTTCATTTGCTTTTGCCAAGGGCGCTTACGACAAGGCGGCTGAGGCAGCCGAAAAGGTTAACGCCGACAGCTCTCAGGAGGACGTTGATAAGGCGGCTGAGGAGCTCGGTCTTACAAGACTTGTTGTTACCGACGAAAGCGGTACAATTACCGTATCTTATCCCGAGGGCGACAAGGACAAGAGCATTAAAGATGTTTCCGACGTCGCTGTATTCTATAAGGTTGTAAAGGGCATTTCCGACAAGTATATGAAGGATCCCGAATATAAGGCTGACGGAGATACCTATTCGATCACCGCAGGCGTTAAAACAGGAGACGGCGGCGCTGCTGTTGTCGGTTATGACGATCCCGGCTATGCTGCTGTTTGCGGCGGAGACATTGCCGAGAAATGCGGCGATAATACAGTTGTTATCAGCAAGGACAAGGTAGTAAGCAGCAGTCTCGACGGTATTGCGGTTGGCAGCAGCCTCGACGATATCGGCGTTAAGAAGGACGACCTTAAAAAGGACAGCTTTACTCTGACCGCAGACGGCAAGAAGTATAACGCTGCGGCGGTTACAAAGGGCGACATGACCGTTATCGCCGCTATTCCCGCATAAAAAATTTTTTGAGGTGAATTAATGATTCCGCAGGATCCCATGATTTTGCTCAGCTATCTCAACACAAAGCTCCGTGACGAATATGCGTCTCTCGATTTGCTATGTGATGATTTGCAGCTGGATAAGACAAAAATTGTGCAGAAGCTATCGGCTGTTGATTACCGCTACGACGCTTCGCTCAACCGTTTTGTGTAGGCGCAGCTATGGAGCGTTTTACCGTTAAGCTTGCGGGCTTTGCAATCGGCGTTACTTGTCAATATAATTCTACAAAAGAATATTGCTGCGATTATCTGACCGATTCTTCGCCCGATTTCTCGGTAATTATCCGAGCTGAGGACGTTGATGCCGAGAAGCAGTATTTTGAAGAACAGCCAAATTTAAGATATCTCGAAACGCTTGCACTTTACCGCAAGATTTCCGAAGGACTTGCCGCGTACGGTGTGTTTTTGATGCACGGATCGGCAATCGCTGTAGACGGCGAGGTGTATATATTTGTCGCGCCCAGCGGAACCGGCAAATCCACTCATTCCGCTTTATGGCGCAAATACCTTGTTCCGCACGGACATAAGGTTGTTATGGTGAATGATGATAAGCCGCTGATAAAGATTTCCTCCGGACAGATTCTTGCCTGCGGAACTCCGTGGAACGGCGCGCACCGTTTGAGCGAAAACGTCGAGCTTCCGGTAAAGGCGATCTGCGCAATCGAGCGTTCAGAGAATGTTTCTATAGACGGGATGTCCGCAGCCGACGCGTTCTCGACCTTGTTCCGGTTTGCTTACCGTCCGCGGGATGCCGCGGGCTTATCTGCGGTTTTAGGTCTGCTTGAGGAGGTTCTGCGCAAGGTGCGGTTTTACCGTCTGAAATGCAACATAAGCGAAGAAGCGGCTGAAACTGCCTATAATACGATGAAGTAAGGAGATTTATATGAAATTAAAAAGCGAAATGCTCACGCATTTTATGGATGGTTCTCAGGTTATGGTGTCAACCGACAAGGATGTTTTTTCGGGTATTGTCACCTCAAACAAGACCGCGGCGTTTATCGTTGATTGCCTGAAAAAGGAGACTACTCCCGAAGCTATTAAGCAGGCTATGTTTGACAAGTACGATGCGCCTATGGAGGTTATTTCAAATGACGTTGACGACGTTATCTCCAAGCTTCGTTCCATCGGTGTTATTGAAGAATGATTAATATAGAACAGTACCTTGATACTCACGACTTTCTCGTTTATTCCAACAAGGGCGTCAGCATGCTTCCCATGCTCAAGCAAGGCCGCGATTTGATGATAGTCCGTCACAAGCGTCCCGACGAACGGCTCAAAAAATATGACGTTGCCATTTACATCAGACCTCCGCACAGTTATGTGCTTCACCGCATTGTAAAGGTGGAGGAGAGAGGATATGTTTTTCTGGGCGATAATTGCGAGAACAAGGAACCCGGTATCCGTGAGGAACAGGTCATTGCTGTTTTGACTGCCTTTGTTCACAAGGGCAAGCAGATTGACGTAAGCAACAAGGGCTATAGGCTGTATTCACGTTTCTGGTATTATATTTTTCCGCTTCGTATGGCGGTGCGAAAATCAAAGCGATTTACCATAAGAATATTAAGAAAACTTGCCGGCAGAAAGTGATTTCTGCCGGTTTCTCCTTGCAATAATCGAACAGATGTGCTATAATAGTTGCAGGAGGTACGGAATATGGAAGAAAAGCGTTATATAGCCATTGATCTGAAGTCGTTTTATGCTTCCGTGGAATGTGTGGCGCGAGGCTTGGATCCGTTAGGCACCAACCTTGTCGTCGCCGATGAAAGCCGCACCGAAAAGACGATCTGTCTGGCGGTATCGCCGTCGCTTAAGGCTTACGGCATTCCGGGCAGAGCGAGGCTTTTTGAAGTGAACGAGAAGCTCCGTGAGATTAACGCGAGACGGCTGACCCATGCGCCAAACGGAAAATTTACCGGTTCCTCGCATTTTAAGTATTTTCTCGACGAAAATCCGGACATGTCGGTCGATTTCATCATAGCAAGACCGCGCATGGCTAAGTATATCAAGACGAGCGCGCAAATTTACCGCGTTTATCTTAAATATATAGCGCCCGAGGATATCCATGTCTATTCGGTCGACGAGGTTTTTTTTGACGCGACCGACTATCTCAAAACATACAGGATGACTGCCCGCGAGCTTGCCGGCGTTATGATTCGCGACGTTCTCACTCAGACGGGAATCACAGCTACAGCCGGAATCGGGACCAATATGTACCTTGCGAAAATCGCCATGGATATTGAAGCAAAGCACATTGAGGCAGACCGCGACGGCGTTCGTATTGCGGAGCTTAACGAGAGAACCTACCGTGAGCGCCTCTGGAGCCACCGCCCGATTACAGATTTCTGGCGGATTGGCAGGGGGATTTCAAAGAAGCTCGAAAGCAGCGGAATGTTCACAATGGGCGACGTAGCGCGTTGCTCGGTTCGCGACGGCGAGTTGCTTTATAAGCTGTTCGGCAAAAACGCCGAGCTGCTTATTGATCATGCATGGGGCTTTGAGCCGTGCACGATTGCCGACATCAAGGCGTACACTCCCGAGAGCACCTCGCTGAGCATAGGTCAGGTTTTGTCTAAGCCGTACGATTTCGAAAAGGCGGGATTGATTATCCGTGAAATGGCAGAGCAGCTTTTGCTTGATTTGGTGAAAAAAGGCCTGATGACAGATCAGGTCGTGCTGACCGTAGGCTACGACGCCGTAAGCGCGAAGCAGTATTTCAGCGGAAAGACCTCTGTTGATTACTACGGCAGAAAAATTCCCGTGCACGCGCACGGTTCCGAAAACCTCGGCGGCTTTACCTCGTCCGGAAGGGATTTTGTAGATGCGGCGGTAAGGCTTTTTAAGCGTATAACAGACCGCAATTTATATGTTCGCCGAATGTATGTCGTTGCCAACCATACCGTGCCCGAAAAGCTTGTGAACGAGAGCGGAAGAGCGGTTCAGCTCAGTCTTTTTGACGTAACCGCGATCTCTCCTAAGCGTGACGGGCGCGAAAAAAACATTCAGCGAGCGACGCTTTCACTTCAAAGGCGCTATGGTAAAAACGCCGTGCTCAAGGGCATGAATTTAAAGGAAGGCGCGACCGCCATTGAGCGCAACGGACAGATAGGCGGCCATAAGGCGTGACGAAAAGGGGAGAGTATAGGTGAAAAAAGATAACTATAATGATATAATCAATCTGCTGCGTCCGGTTTCAAAAAAGCATCCTCCGATGCCGCTTCACGACCGCGCTGCGCAGTTTGCTCCGTTCGCGGCTCTGACAGGCTACGAAGTCGCAATCGATGAGGCGACCGAAAAAGGCGCGGCAGATATCTGCGATCAATAGCAAATACAAAGAATCGGGGAGACGCGCGAAGCGTCTCTTTTTGCGTTTTAACAATATCTGAGCGGTGACATAGTATATATTGCAAGGTCTAAAAAATGAAAGGAGAATGAATGTGAAGCTGGATGACTTCATTAACGAACAGTACGGAATATCAAAGCTTCCCGAAAACCCGGTTTACGCGATGGCGTACGTGCCGTTTCAGCAGGAGCAGCCGAAGGTCTATTCACCGGACCAGGGACTTGTTGCCGGCACAATGTTTCCGTCGCTTGACAAGCCTTTTTACGGCAGTAAATGCGGTGATGAAAAATGACGAAACGAGAAACACTGTTAAAGAAAATCTCAACCTACCAGTTTGCCGCGCTTGACCTGCAGATATATCTCGACACCCATCCAAACGACCGCGCGGCGCTTGAGAAGGCAGAGAAATACAAAGCAATGGCAAGACCTCTTATTGCTCAGTACGAGGAGGAATACGGACCGCTCACCAAGAGAGTGACCGACGCAAACAAATGGACATGGATCAAAGGACCGTGGCCGTGGGAAAGCGAGGATGACTGCTGATGTTTATTTATGAAAAGAAGCTGCAATATCCGGTCAATATAAAAACGCCCAACCCCAAGCTCGCCAAGATAATAATAACGCAATACGGCGGACCCGACGGTGAGTTAGGCGCGTCCATGCGCTATCTCAGCCAGCGCTTTACTATGCCTTTGCCGGAATTAAAGGGTACCCTGACCGATATAGGCACCGACGTCCCTCCCTGCGGTAAAAAATTTTGATTTTGGCTATATTGCTCAATTTCAGCCTTACCTTTTAGTATTTTTGCCTGCCATTTTTCGGGAATGAGCTTCAAATGAATGTCAAGCGTCCTGTCCTTGTGAACATAAATCTTATCCACAAGGTTCCGG
>CACXAO010000030.1 GCA_902765625.1 uncultured Ruminococcus sp.
CCGAGGTCGAGTTCAAAAAGGGAGCGGTCATCGACGTGGGTCCCAACGCTCCTCTCGAAACCACGGGACGCGCCTACTTCGGCGATTATCTGGAGGGCGACGTGACCGCGACGGATTTCAGCAAGTATTCCGCCTCGGGCACGGTCAAGGAGACCCTTGAATATCCGCTTGCCAAGCACATCACCACGCTCAACGCGATCCGCCGCGCAATACCCGCGCTGCAAAAGGGTCAGTATACCACGTCGTCGACTTATGTCAGCGGCGATATGGCGTATATCCGCCGCTATACCGACGAGAACGTCGACAGCCTTGCCTGCGTCACCGTTTCGGGAAGCGCGTCCTTCAAGGGTCTGCCAAACGGCGAGTATATCGACGCGGTAACGGGAGACATTCAGCAGGTAACCGACGGCACTCTCAAGGTTCCGTCAATCGGCAAAGCGAATATGCGCGTGTATGTTTGCTGCGGCGAGGGCTTCACGGGCATCGACGGTCAGATCGGCGACAAGACAACGTATTTGAAGTAACAAATTTTGCGGAAAAACCGCATACAATATAATCTAAGCTAAAGAGGGGCTTTTTATGAACAAAACAGATTTTATCGCGGAGCTTGCTAAAAAGACAGGTCTCAGCGCTGCGGACAGCGAAAAGGTAAACGAAGTGATCGAGAGCAACAACCTTCTCGGCAACGCGGCAAAGATCGTCAGCCAGATCGCCGCAAAGCTCAACATCAGCGAAGAGCAGGCTCAGGATATCCTCGCAAAGGCGAAGGACATCATCGGCGGCGGTATCATGGACAAGATCAAAAACCCGTTCGGCGGTCAGTAATAATTTCATACAAAACAAAACGCCCGGCGCAAACGCGTCGGGCGAAATTTTTATGTTTTTTATTTAGATTTCGATGTTCTTGATTGAGTTGTACTCCTCAACGATCTCGGAAGAGGGTCTCTTTGAAATCAGCGAAACCACAAAGTTTACAGCCAGCGCGAGGAAGAAGCCTACAACCAGCGAGTAAAGACCGGTAGCGTTGCCGAGGGTGTCTCCGTTAACAATCGGGATGTAGTCCCAGAAAATAACGGTGAGCGCGCCTACAGCCATACCGCTGATAGCGCCTGAGAGGGTGGAACGCTTCCAGAACAGCGCGAGGAGAACAACGGGACCGAACGCGGCGCCGAAGCCTGCCCATGCGTCTGAAACCAGACCCATAATGCTCGAATTGGGGTCAAGCGCAATGAAGAACGCGATAACAGCTACAACCACAACGGCGATCTTGCCGACGAGGAGAGAGCTTTTCTCGGATGCGTTCTTTTTGATAGCGCCCTTGTACATATCCTCGGAAACAGCCGAAGCGGTAACGAGGAGCTGACTGTCTGCGGTTGACATGATAGCCGCGAGAATACCGCAGAGGAAGATGCCGCCGATAAAGATAAATACGCCGTTGCCGGAGAAGATCTCCTGAATCAGACGGATAAACGCGGTTTCCTTGGTGCTTGCGTCGAGCTGAGCGCTGAGGTAAGCTCTTGCGATAACGCCGATAAAGCAAGCGGCGGCAAGCGAGAGGATAACCCAGACAATAGCGATGATTCTGGATTTCTTGACCTCTTTCTCACTTTTGATAGCCATAAAGCGGATGATGATGTGAGGCATGCCGAAGTAACCGAGACCCCACGCAAGGCTTGAAATGATAGAAACCGCAGAAATCGGAGTTCCGTCGGTATTCTTGAGGAAGTTGAGGTAGTTGTCGGGATTCTCAACGCCCTTGGCAGCGAGAGCCTGAGAGAAGCTCTGGTCGCTGGTGATCGAAGCGTAAGCCACGATCGGAACCGCGAGAATAGCCACGAGCATAAGCAGACCCTGAATAAAGTCGGTTGTGCAAACCGCCTTGAAGCCGCCCATGAAGGTGTAAATTAGAATTACAACAGAAGCGATGATCAGACCGATCAGGTAAGCTGTGCCGTCCATTTCGCCGTTAGCGCTGTTGCCGAAGAGTGTAGCAAAGAGCTTTGCGCCGGAGCTGAACGCCGAAGCTGTGTATACCGCAAAGAAGACGGCAATAATAATCGCGGAAACGATTTTGATAGCGCCTGTTTTGTCGCGGTAGCGGTTCTGGAAGAAGCTGGGAATAGTCAGCGAGTTGCCTGCCACGATGGTGTATTTCCTCAGTCTTGACGAGACGAGGAACCAGTTAAGGATTGTGCCGAGCAGCAGACCGACGGCGATCCACACCTCGCCGGTACCTGCAAGGTAAACCGAACCCGGGAGACCCATTAGCAGCCAGCCGCTCATATCGGACGCCTGTGCGGAAAGTGCCGCAGTCCAGCCGCCGAGGTTTCTGCCGCCGAGGAAGTAGTCCTCGTTGTTTTTGGTTTTCCTCGAGTAAATAACGCCGATCGCAATCATGACCAGCATATAAAACGCGAAGGCAACCAGAACAATAATATTGCTTGTTGTCATTTTTGGATGTTCCTCCTTTTGTATTTTTACAACACACTTCATAATTTTATCATATTAAAGTGAAAAAATCAACAAAAATTACAATAATTTGTAAATTTATTATATTTTATCAGCAATCGGAGAATCAAGGTTGATTTGAGCGTGAAAAAGTAATATAATAAACATAAATATGTATTGTTATCTACAGATTCAGAGAAGAGGTATTATTGTGGATTTTGTCAAGAGAACATGGGCGGAGATTTCACTCGACGCCGTTGCGCATAATTTCACTGAGATTCGCCGTAAAACAAAGGGCGCAAAGCTGTGCTGCGTTATCAAGGCTGACGGCTACGGTCACGGCGCCGCCGAGCTTGCGCAGCTTTATGAGGCGCTGGGCGCGGACTTTTTCGCGGTTTCAAATATCGACGAGGGTATCGAGATCCGCAACGCCGGAGTCACTCTGCCGATTTTGATTCTCGGCTACACTCCCGTGCGCGACGCTGCAAAGCTCTGTGAGTACAGTATCAGTCAGGCGGTGTTTTCTCTCGATTACGCAAGGGGTCTCTCGGCAGAGTGCGAAAAGGCTGACTGCACCTGCAAAATCCATATCAAGGCTGATACCGGCATGAGCCGAATTGGTTTTATGTGTCAGGAATTTCCACGCGACGATAATTCTGTAGAAGAAATATGCGAAGCCTGCGACCTGCCTCGTCTGATTCCCGAGGGAATGTTTACCCATTTCTGCGTATCGGATGAAAGCAGCGAAGGCAGAGAGTTTACCGAAAAGCAGTATTCCAACTTCATCCACGTCCGCGATTCGCTCGCCGCAAAGGGCAGGACGTTTGAATTTTGCCACTGCTCAAACAGCGGCGCGATCGAGGATTACGAACGGACTTACTGCGACATGGTTCGCGCCGGCATTATCCTCTATGGTCTCGCACCGTCGCCGAAGCTCAGCGGCAAGCTCGACCTGAAACCCGCTATGACGCTCAAGACCTCCGTCGCTTACGTCAAGGAGCTTAAAAAGGGCGCGACGATCTCATACGGCAGAACCTTCACCGCCGAAAAGGACATGAGGATCGCCACCGTGCCTATCGGATACGCCGACGGCTACGTCAGGGCGAACGCGAAGGACGGCTATATGCTCGTAAACGGTCAGAAGGCTAAGATCGTCGGCAGGATCTGCATGGATCAGACTATGCTGGACGTCTCGGATATCGACCACATCGAGCAGGGCGACGAGGTAATTGTTTTCGGCACGGGCGAAATGGGCGAGCCGACAGCCGATACTCTCGCTGCCAACACGGATACGATCAATTACGAGGTGGTTTGTCTTGTCGGCAAGCGCGTACCGCGTATTTACTATAAAAACGGAAAAATGACCGAGGTGATGTACAAGCTATGAGGATACTTGTTGTTGACGGAAACAGCATTGTCAACCGCGCGTTTTACGGCATCCGTCCGCTGACAAACAAGGACGGTCAGTTTACCCACGCGATTTACGGATTTCTGAATATGCTCTCAAAAATCGAGCGCGACGAAAACCCCGACGCTGTGGCTGTCGCGTTTGACTTAAAAGCGCCCACCTTCCGCCACAAGGCTTACGACGGCTACAAGGCAAACCGCAAGGGTATGCCGCAGGAGCTTGCCTCGCAGATGCCCGTACTCAAGGAGCTTCTCGCGCTTCTGGGCTATAAAATCGTCACCTGCGAGGGCTACGAGGCTGACGACATTCTCGGCACCTTCGCCAACGCCTGCGAGCACAACAGCGACGAATGCGTTATCGCAACAGGCGACCGCGACAGTCTGCAGCTTGTTTCGGAGGAAACGGTGGTTCACCTCTGCACCAACAAGGGCGACCTGCGCTACACCCCCGAAAAAATCATGGAGGAATACGGCGTTACGCCCTCAGAGCTGATAGAGATCAAGGCGATTCAGGGCGATACCTCGGATAACATTCCCGGAGTAGCCGGCATCGGGCCGAAGGGCGCCGGTGATTTGATCAGGCGGTACCACTCGGTTCAGTATATTTACGACAACATTGACGAGCTTGAAATAAAGGACGGCGTGCGCAAAAAGCTCATTGCCTCCAAGGATAACGCCATTCTCAGCCGTATGCTGGGCGAGATTTACCGCGAGGTTCCTATCGATACGGACGTAAGCCGCTATCAGGTGGTCTGCGGGGAGCCTTCAAAGGCTTTGGCGCTAATGCAAAAGCTCGAACTATTTTCTTTAATAGAAAAATACAACCTCTCAGACGTGCCTGTGACTGCCGAGAAAAAGGCTGACGCTGCGGTTCTTACCGTTTCGGACGAAGGGATTAACGCAGGCGATCTTTGCGGAGAGGTGTATCTCAAAGCAGAAATTTCGAATAAAGAATTAAAATCCTTTTCTATATTATATAACGGCAAAATATATCTATGCGGCGATGCTGATGTATTTGCCGAAATCCTTCAAAATCCCGAAATCAGGCTGATGACGACCGGCTGCAAGGCGCTCTTTGCCTATGCCGACAGAAACGGTTTCGAAATAAAAAACCTCGCGTTCGACGTGGAGCTTGCGGCGTATCTGCTGCAGCCCTCCGAGAAGGACTATTCCGACGAGACCCTCTGTACGGTCTACGAGGTGGCGATGCCTGCAGCGGAGAGGGATGAGGATAAGCCGCTCTGTCCGCTTGCGGCTTACGACAAGCTGTGCGAAAAGCTCGAAAACGAGATAAAAGCGAACGGACAGGAAATGCTGCTGTGCGAAATCGAGATTCCTCTCGCGAGAGTTCTCGCAAAGATGGAAAACATCGGTTTTGCTGTGGACAGACAGGGTATCGCCGACTACGGCGCGATGCTTTCGGCTCAGATAAGCGAGCTTGAGCAGTCGATTTACCTTAACGCCGGTCAGGAATTCAACATCAATTCGCCGAAGCAGCTCGGAAAGGTGCTGTTTGAGGATCTGCACCTTCCTGCAAAAAAGAAAACAAAGAGCGGCTACAGCACAAACGCCGAGGTTTTGGAGGGTCTGCGCTACGACCACCCGATTGTCGACATGGTGCTCAATTACCGCACTCTCGCAAAGCTCAATTCAACCTACTGCGAAGGCTTGCTCAAGGTGATCGCCGCCGACGGCAGGATCCATTCAAGCTTCAATCAGACCGAAACGCGCACGGGCAGAATCAGCTCCACCGAGCCGAATTTGCAGAATATTCCCGTTCGCACCGAGCTTGGCAGAGAAATGCGCAAGTTCTTCTGCGCAAAGGAAGGCTGCGTACTTGTCGATGCGGACTATTCGCAGATCGAGCTGCGAGTTCTCGCGCATATCGCAAATGACGAGAACATGATTGCCGCCTTCAACAGCGGCGAGGATATTCACGCGATCACCGCCTCGCAGGTGTTCAATATGCCGCTCGAGATGGTCACACCGGCTATGAGACGAAACGCAAAGGCGGTCAACTTCGGCATCGTCTACGGAATCGGCGCATTTTCGCTCGGCAAGGATATCGGCGTTACCACCAAGGAAGCAAAGCACTATATCGACAGCTATCTGGCGCATTACAGCGGCGTTGACCGCTACATGGAGCGCGTCACCGAGCAGGCTAAGAGAGACGGCTATGTTGAAACGATGTTCGGAAGACGGCGTTATCTGCCCGAGTTAAGCTCAGGCAAGCATATGCTCAAGGCGTTCGGAGAGCGCGTTGCAAGGAACATGCCGATTCAGGGCACCGCGGCAGATATAATCAAGATCGCGATGGTTCGGGTCGACGAGAGATTAAGGCGCGAAAACCTGCGCGCAAGGCTGATTTTGCAGGTGCACGACGAACTTATCGTCGAAGCTCCCGAGGAGGAAAGCGAGCAGGTCAGACAGCTTTTACAGGAAGAAATGGAGAACGCCGTAAAGCTCAGCGTACCGCTGACGGCTGACGCGGCGGTCGGAAAGACGTGGTATGATGCAAAAGGTTAAGTTTATCGCCTTCGTCTGCACAGGCAACACCTGCCGCAGTCCCATGGCGGAGGCAATTTTCAATAAAGAGGCTGAGAAACGCGGAATCGGCGTTCGCGCATACAGCTTCGGTCTGGCGGCGGTCAGCGGAATGCCCGCCTCAAAGCACGCGGTTGAGGTCTGCCGCGAAATCGGAGTCGACCTCAGCGGCTTCAAATCGCACTTTGCTTACGATTACGACCTCGCAGATTTTGATAAAATCTACTGTATGTCCGCCGAGCACTGTCAGATTCTCACCCAGAGCGTGGGAATTGCGGAGGACAGGGTAGAGGTGCTCGATATCGCCGACCCGTACGGCGGCAGCGTCGAGATTTACCGCATGTGCCGCGATATGATAAAGCTTGCCGTAGAGGAGATTCTCAGAAGCTATGAGGATTGAAAAAATGACGGCCGCTTGCCTCGACGCGGTCGCCGCGCTTGAAAAGGAGTGTTTTTCGCACCCGTGGTCAAAACAAAGCCTTGCGGAATCGCTCGAAAATGAGAAATCCGTTTTTCTCGCTGCGTATGAGGACGGAAAGCTCGTCGGTTACGCCGGCATGGAGGTCATTGTCGACGAGGGATATATCTTCAACGTCGCGGTCAGCGAGGATTACCGCAGGCGCGGCGTGGGTTACGCCCTTGTGCGCGAGCTTGTTACCTGCGGAATGAAAAACAGCCTTTGTTTTATCACGCTCGAGGTAAGGGAAAGCAATTCGGCGGCGATCGCGCTCTACTCAAAATTCGGCTTTATCAGGGTGGGCGAGAGGAAAAACTACTACTCCGACCCGTCTGAAAACGCGGTTCTGATGACAAAATATTTTTAATAGGAATGAAAATAATGAAAATTTTAGCAATAGAATCCTCCTGCGATGAAACCGCGGCGGCGGTTGTGGAGGACGGACGGCGCGTTATCTCGTCCGTTGTCGCATCGCAGGTTGAGGAACACAAGCTTTACGGCGGCGTAGTTCCCGAAATCGCGTCGCGCCGTCACGCCGAGGCGATCGTACCCGTGGTGTCGCAGGCTTTGGAGCAGGCGGACGTGACTCTCGGCGACATCGACGCAATCGCGGTGACATACGCGCCCGGTTTGATAGGCGCGCTGCTCGTCGGCGTGAACTTCGCAAAGGGTCTTTCGCTCGCTTCAGGTATACCGCTTGTGCCGACTCACCACCTCCGTTCGCACATAGCTTCAAATTATATTTCGAATTTGGAATTAAAACCGCCGTTTCTCTGTCTTATCGTCTCGGGCGGTCACA
The DNA here is from genome assembly GCA_902765625.1 of uncultured Ruminococcus sp. Lineage (GTDB taxonomy): Bacteria > Bacillota > Clostridia > Oscillospirales > Acutalibacteraceae > Ruminococcoides. The sequence goes on from CACXAO010000030.1 coordinate 7,656, forward strand.
GCCACATCGTGATGGTTGAGGACTACACAAAGATGAAAATCATCGGCAGAACCCGCGACGACGCTGCAGGCGAGGCGTTTGACAAGGCTGCGCGCACAATGGGAATGCCTTATCCGGGCGGTATCGCGCTCGACAAGGTCGCGGAGGACGGAGATCCTCACGCGTTTACGCTTCCGCGTCCGGTCGTTCACGACGCGCCGTATGATTTCAGCTTTTCGGGGCTGAAAACGGCGGTTATCAATCTCATTCACAACTCGGCGCAGAAGGGGATCGAGCTTAACAAGGCGGACGTCTGCGCTTCGTTCCGCTATGCGGTCGTTGACTGCCTTACGACAAACTTTTTGAAGGCGGCTGAGGATCTCGGCGTTAAAAGGCTGGTTATCGCGGGCGGCGTATCGGCAAATTCTCTGCTGCGTTCAACTCTCGAAGCCGAGTGCAAAAAACGCGGCTATGAGTTTTATATGCCCGCCAAATCGCTGTGCGGAGACAACGCCGCGATGGTGGGTTCACAGGGATATTATGAGTATCTGAGCGGCAATATTGCGAAAACCGACTTAAACGCTTTTGCCACAATGAGTATTGAGTAATTTTGAAAATCGATTGACATTGCGTTCATTGTATTCTATAATAAAAACATAAATTTTAAGGAGGTTAACCGAAATGGATAACAACTTCAATAATGACGTACAGCCTAATCAGGTTCCGCATCCCGATCAGGTTCCGCAAAATAATGATTATTCTGCGCAATATGCTCAGTACAATCAGAAAAATGACGCTAATCCCTATCAGCCGCAGCAGCCTGCTCAGCCCGATTATGCTCCGTATCAGCCGCAGCAGCCTGTTCAGCCCGATTACAACCAGTATCAGCCGCAGCAGCCTGTTCAGCCTGATTACAATCAGTATCAGCCGCAGCAGCCTGTTCAGCCCGATTACAATCAGTACCAGCCGCAGCAGCCTGTTCAGCCCGATTACAACCAGTATCAGAACAACGCGGTTCAGCCTTACGACTACAATCAGGCAGGCTATCAGCAGCCCGAGTATCAGCAGGGCAACGTATACAATCCCGATCCTGTAGACGGTCCCACAGGCGCGGCAAAGGCTTTCAGCATTGTGTCGCTTGTCTGCGGTATTGTATCAATCGTTTTGGGATGCTGCGGATTCGGATTTTTCGCAGGTATTCCCGGAGCTGTTTTCGGTATCATCTCGAAATCCAAGTGTCCTAACAAAAACGCGCTTGCTCTTGTAGGTATGATTCTTTCATTTGTCGGTATTGGCATTTCGATCATCATGATCATCATCGCCTGTGTAAACGGCAACAGCTCCTACAAAACCTATTATAATTGGTAAAAGCATCACAAAATATATCATCGGGCAGAGTAATCTGCCCGATTCTGCTATAAGGAGGTGTTTGCGTGAAGTATAAAACCGTTCATAAGGTGCTTGTTGTCGCCGCTCCCTTTGCGGTATTGGGACTGCTTGTGTTAACCGCGCGGTTTGCCTTGACGCATTTTACCTTTCCTGAGTGCCCGAGCGTGCGATTTCTGCACATTTATTGCCCGGGCTGCGGGTCAACAAGGGCGGTCAGGGCGCTTCTGAGCGGAAATATCCTTCTCGCTCTGAGACAAAACATCTCCGTTCCGGTGCTTACGGTTTTGGCGCTGCTGTATTATCTTGAGTTTGCGCTGAAAATCTTCGGTGTGCGTTTTCGCATTCCGTTGCTGCACAATTTAAAATTTATGGTATTTTTGCTGGTATTGTGGTTCGCGTATTTTGCTGCGCGTAATTTCATACCGGCGATTGCCCCTGTATAAACAAGAAAAGGAAAGTGAATTTATGTCAAATCCAATTGTAACATTCGAAATGGACGGCGGAAAGGTCATTAAGGCGGAGCTTTATCCCGAAATTGCTCCCAACACCGTCAACAACTTTATCAGCCTCGTCAAAGACGGATTCTACGACGGACTTACCTTTCACCGCGTTATCTACGGCTTCATGATTCAGGGCGGCTGTCCCGACGGCACCGGAATGGGCGGTCCCGGATACAAAATCAAGGGTGAGTTTGCTATGAACGGCTTCAAAAACGACCTCAAGCACAGCGAGGGAGTTCTCTCAATGGCGCGTTCCATGATGCCGAACTCCGCAGGCTCCCAGTTCTTCATCATGCACAAGGCTGCTCCTCACCTCGACGGTCAGTACGCCGCGTTCGGCAAGGTGATCGAGGGTATGGCGGTAGTAAATGAGATCGCGGAGTGCGACACGGACTTTTCGGACAAGCCTCTCGACGCTCAGATCATGCGCAAGGTCACCGTTGAAACCTTCGGCGTAGATTATCCCGAGCCTGAAAAGTGCTGATTTCGTATACTATATATAATGTGATTTTCGGAGGATTTTATGAACGTACTTTTAGCGGGCGGCGCCGGCTATATCGGCAGCCATACCTGCGTTGAACTTCTCGAAGCCGGACACAGCGTAGTTGTCGCGGATAACTATTCAAACTCCTGTCCCGAGGCGATCGCGAGGGTCGAGGAAATTACGGGAGCCAAGGTAAAGGTCTACGAGGCCGACGTGTGCGACCCCGAGGCGGTCGAGAAGATTTTCAGCGAAAACGATATCGACGCGGTTATTCATTTCGCCGGTCTTAAGGCGGTTGGCGAGAGCTGTGAGAAGCCGCTTCTGTACTACCGCAACAACATCGATTCAACCCTTACACTGCTCGAAGCGATGAAGCGCCACAACGTAACGCGCTTTATATTCAGCTCGTCGGCAACGGTATACGGAACACCCAAGGAGATTCCGCTTGTCGAAACAATGCCCACCGGCAGCCCGACAAACCCCTACGGCTGGACAAAGCTGATGATGGAGCAGATACTTACAGACACACAGCGCGCTAATCCCGAAATGTCAATCGTGATCCTGCGCTACTTCAATCCGATAGGCGCCCACAAGAGCGGAAGGATCGGCGAGGATCCCAACGGTATTCCCAATAACCTCATGCCGTTCATCACTCAGGTCGCGGCGGGCAGACTGCCTCAGCTCGGAGTTTTCGGCGACGATTATCCCACACGCGACGGCACAGGCGTGCGCGATTATATCCACGTTGTAGACCTCGCGAAGGGTCATGTAAAGGCGATCGACTACTCTGCCGACCACAAGGGAGCCGAGATCGTCAATCTAGGAACCGGCACCGGCTACAGCGTGCTTGAGATCGTCAAGGCGTTCGAGCGCGTAAATAATATCAAGATCCCGTACGTGATCAAGCCGCGCCGCGCAGGCGATATCGCCGAGTGCTTCGCGAATGCCGAAAAAGCCGAAAAAGTATTAGGATGGAAAGCGGAGCTTGGACTTGACGAGATGTGCTACGATTCATGGAACTGGCAGTCGCATAACCTGAACGGGTATAAATAAGCTATTTTGTTGTGGAAAACAACAAATTCTCGACGATTAATTTGTTTGAATAAACAAATTCTTAAAAATCCGAAAAAATACGTTTTCCATTTTCGAAAATTTATTGACTTTTGGGAAGCACTTGTATTATAATAGTATTGCTTATAGAAGCATTACTAAATAAGGAGGAAAAAAAGAAATGTTCAAAAAAGCATTAAGTCTTCTGCTTGCGTTAATGCTCATTGTAACATCGGTTTCCATCACCGCAATCAGCGTTGCTGCTGCTGAGGGTGACGAGGAGTCCGCTGCCGTAACCTACTATGTAGTCGGCGACAACGAGACACTCTTCACCAAAGAGTGGAAAGATGGCATTATCGATGCAAACGCAATGACCGCAAATGAAGACGGAACATACACGAAAGTGTATGAAGCTGTTGGTCCTTTCGAAAAGGCCGTTTCCCTTAAGGTAACAAACGGTATCGACTGGATTGGCACAAGCAATGGTAAGGACGTTGCCATTGAGGTTTTCGCTGCCGGAGACATCACTGTAAAGTATGATCCCAATGCGAAGGACAATCAGGTTACTGTTGACGGCAAAGGCGTTAAGACCATCGAGTCTAAGGTCAGCACCGTAGGCGCTGAAGATGCTGAGTCCACCAGCGCTGCTGCAAACGCTGAGTCCACAACAGCTGAGCCCACCGAAGCCGAGTCTGCAACCGAGCCCACAGAGGCTCCCGTTGTAACAGACGCTCCCACAGCTGCTCCCACAGCTGCTCCCGCAGTTGAGTCTAAGGCTAAAGCGGAAGATGCGCCTGTAGCAGCCGGTGACGGCGACAAGCTCGTTGTAACTGCCAAGTCAAACATCACTCCTACTTACACCCAGTCATTTGATCCCACCACAGGTCAGGTAACTGTTACCTACTGGATCCAGATGACTGAGAAGTATATGATCAATGCTCAGTGGACAATGTCTTATGACAAGGAATACTTGACCATTGACACTACTAAGGGTGTAAACACTGACAGCAAGGGCAAGAAGAACCTTATCTTCAGAGTAACAGAAAGCGCAGGTACAATCGTTAACACCGATCCCGAGTCAATGCCCAAGGGCGGTATCAAGGCTAATGCTTCTGATCTTGACGGTTATGACCTCAACGATGAAGGCAAAAGAATCCCGTTCGTATCCGTAACCTTCAATCCCACCGGTAAGGCTGGTAACACAGAAGTAAACCTCGACGTTGAGATCATGAACGTTAAGAATGACGACGATGAAAGAGAAGATTACTTCATCAAGGATTCTGAAATCGTTCAGGATATTCCTTACCTCCCCGAGGAGACTCCTTCTGCTGTTTACGCAGGTCCCTTCGATCCTGACTACAAGGCTCCCGAGCAGCCCACAACAGTTGCTCCCACAACTGAGGAGCCCACAACTACCGAGGAGCCCACTACAACTGCTGCTCCCACAACAACTGAGGAGCCCACTACAACTCAGGAGCCCACAACAACAGCTCCCGCTAAGCACCTCACTGTAAATGCTAAGTCAAACTCTGACTACTTTAAGCCTGCTACTCAGACTTATAACGAGCCCGAAATCCCCGAGAAGGTTACCGTTCAGTTCTTCATTAACACCGCAGCATACCAGATGGTAAACGGCCAGTTCGAGCTTAAGTATGATCCCAAGGTTCTCGCACTTAAGGAAGAGAACAACAAGGAAGGCAGAAAGAGCACTCTTACTCCCGCTGCAAGCGCTACTCCCGGTACCGCAATCGTTGCTAACTGGGACAACCTCGCTGTTGAGCCTGCACTTCCCATCAACTTCTCCAACATCAACGACGGCGGCATCTGGCTGACCGAAGAAGACGGCACTCCGCTGGCAGTTATCAGCGCTGTATTTGAGGTTGTTGGCGACGGTGACACAGAAGTTAACCTCGACACTCAGATCATCACTCTGAATAACGCAGGTCAGCCTGTTGACCCCGACACATGGTTCGAGGCTAACAGCAACTCTGATAACTATCAGGAAATGCTTGCTAAGTTCGCTGAGAAGGCTGAAATGGGCTTCAAGATTCTGCCCGAAGTTACTCCTACTCCCACTGAGGAGCCCACAACTGCTGAGCCCACAACTGCTGAGCCCACAACTGCTGAGCCCACAACTGCTGAGCCCACAACCGTAGAGCCCACAACTGTAGCTCCCACCACAGAGGCTCCCACAACCGAGCCCAAGCCCGCTGAGGACGTATTCGTACTCGCTGGTTCTTCCAACTTCGTTTCCGTTGCCTGGAGCCCCGATCCCGATTCCTACACAATGACAAAGGGTGAGGACGGCATTTACACCATCGTTGTTCCCGATGTAGTTGCTGAGGAAGGCGCTCTCTATCAGACTAAGGTTGTACAGTTTGTTGGCGGCGATCCCGAAAACGCTGTATGGCACGGCATGGACGGCACAGACCTCAACGTTGACTTTATGATGAGCGCTGACGGTGACGTTACCGTTACCTACAACCCCGAAACCCTCGAAATCACCGTTACCGGTCCTACCGTAATTCCGCCCGTATACAACATCTCCAAGATCACTGCTGTCGGCGCAGGCCAGGGCAACTTCCTTAACGGTATCGTTTGGAATCCCGACGCTGCTGACAACAAGATGACCGAGATCAAGCCCGGCGTTTATGAGATCACATTCGAGGATTGCGACACCAACACCGATTATCAGTTCAAGTTTGCTGCTAACGGCGGCTGGGATATGAACTGGGGTCTTGTAAAGGGCACCGAAGCTAAGCTTAACGAGCCCAACCCGTCTCAGTACAACTCCGACAACATTCTCTTCAATGTTGAGTCTGAGGACGAGACCTGCAACATCACCATCCAGCTCGATATCTCCAACTGGGATACCGTTAAGAAGACAGGCGCTACCTACACCATCTTCGTTAACAGAGAAGAGCCCACCACTGAGGCTCCCACAACAGAAGAGCCCACAACCGTTGAGCCCACCACTGTTGAGCCCACAACCGTAGAACCCACCACCGTAGAGCCCACAACTGTTGTTGAGACTCTCACTGTAAACGTTTCTACATCAGTTAGCGACCACGTAACTGATACGCCTAAGGACTTCGCTCTTGTAGAAGGCACACCCGTAGTTGCTAATGTTGGCGACGAGTTCACACTTACATGGAAGCTCGATTCCGACGCTAGGGATATTGAGTCTTTACAGTGGGTATTCAACTATGACGCTTCTATGGAGCTTGTAAGCGCTGAGATGAATCAGATCACCTCCGGTGCTTATATCAACACTGAAGAACCCGGCGTTGTAAAGGCTAATGCTTCCAACATCTATGGTTACACTGTAGATCCCAACGCTGCATTCATCACTCTTACATTCAGGGCTGTTGAGCCCGGTACCGCTTCTGCTGACATGACTCTTGACGAGTTCGCTCTTGTTCCCGTTATTGAGCCTACCACAGCTGAGCCCACCACCGAAGAGCCCACAACTGTTGAGCCCACCACCGTTGAGCCTACAACCGTAGAGCCCACCACTGTTGAGCCCACCACAGTTGAGCCCACAACCGTTGAGCCCACAACCGTTGAGCCCACAACCGTTGAGCCCACAACCGTTGAGCCGACAACCGTTGAGCCTACAACCGTAGAGCCCACAACCGTAGAGCCCACCACAGTTGCTCCTACAACTGCTGAGCCCACCACAGTTGCTCCTACAACTGCTGAGCCCACAACTGTAGCTCCCACAACTGCTGAGCCCACCACAGTTGCTCCTACAACTGCTGCTCCCACAACTACAGCTCCCGAGACAACTGTAGCTCCTACAACTAAACCCAAGTCTACATCAGATTCTGCTACAAAGGATAGCTCTGGCAATACAAGCAACAACGGCACCGTTAAGACCGGTAGTGCTTCTATGGCTGTAATTATCCTCCTCGTACTTGTATCTGCTACTGCTGCTATCTACTTTGCACGCAGAAGAGACAGACAGTAATTTGAATCGCTGATTCAAATATAAAAAACTGAATTGTTTTTCCACCCTCCTTTTTGGAGGGTGTTTTTTTGTCCGAACGGCAGAAAAATATGGATCAACGCATTAAAAGAGACGCTTAGTAAGAACGGAAAAATTAAATTTGAACTTTATATGAAAAATTGATGAAAATCCTTTAATATTCGTTGAAATAATAAATTTTATGTTATATAATAGAATAGCTAATCAGACGAAACCCGTCACGATTCAGAACAATCAACGTAAAAGGAAAGATATTAATTATGAAACAACTGTTTTCAATCATTACCGCTGTTATGATGACCGCTCTGATTCTAACATCCTCACTCTCAGTTGCCTATGCTGCAGACGATGAGCTGATAATTAACGGTGAAGGCAAGGCAAAGGTGGGCGATACCGTTAAGTACACCCTCTACCTTGACGAAACCAAGGAAGATATCATCGGCTTTGAGCTTCGTTTGTTCTATAACAGCGAATACCTTTCGTTTAACAAGAAATCTCTTACCTCCGAAAAGTTTGATAATCTGTTCTACAATCCTGACCTCGACGGCAAGATTCCGATGAACTGGACCGATATCGGCAATCCGGTCAGCTTTGCTAAAAAGGATGAGTTCATATCATGCGAATTCGAGGTAGTAAAGGGCGGCGAGACCTCCATCGATTACTTTGTGACCGAGATGTACGGCGACGATATGACGTATCTCAAGTCCTATAAGTGGACATTTGACCTCGAGGTAAACGGCGAGAAGGTAATTGAGGACGGTGTTCCTACTATCACAACTGACGAGGATACTCTCAACGAGCGTCAGAGCAGTTTTATCAACTATGTAGACGGAATGGGTGAAGAGAACTCTCCCAACAAAGACGATCATCAGTCAGTCGAGGGTAAACACCATGCAACGTATAATGTTTATGAGAACGACGTTATCGAAGTTACCCGTTACGAGGATGTAGCGAATAATCCCACAAAAAGCAGTAACTTCTGGATTTTGATTATCGGCATACCGATCGTTGCAGCGCTTGTAATTGCCGCAATTGTCATAGTTGTAAAAAACAGGAAAAATCAGCCGAAGGTCGAAAAAACTGACATTAACGAAGAATAATATCTGAAATCCCCTTACACGTTTGTGTACAATAACGAAAAGTTATTTAAACTTTGTCTTGATTTTTAAAATTATTTGTTATATAATAGTGATAACCGATAATCGGAATACTATTGGAGGAATTTGATATGAGAAAGAGAATTTTAAGCGTTATTCTCGCAGGCGCTCTTTCGGCAAGCATTGTTGCTACAGGCGTAGTTACTGCTTCTGCTACAAAGAATGCTGACGATACTTACACTCCCAGCGCAGGCGTTGAGGCAAAGACATATAAATTTGCTATGCCCGGTGCATGGATGAGAGATTACTGGGTTAAGAACGAGAATTGCGCTGGCATCTACTGGTGGACAGGCAGCGACAAGCCCGGCGATGTATTTTCACACGACTGGCCCGGCTACAAGGTAAAGACTGTTACCGAGGGTGACGTAAAGAACCTCTACAGCACTCCCGTTCCCGCAGATGCTAACCAGATCATCTTCAGCAACCACATCGACGGCGGTATGCCCAACACCGAGGGCTTCCTTCAGGAGCGTTTTGACGCTGCCTGCCAGATCAAGGATACTCCTGCTCAGTACTATTCTTTCATGGAGTCTTCCTACTACACCAAGGGTCTTTGGAAGTATGTATGGGATAAGGCTGCCGACGCAGTTGAGATGGATCATGTCAACTGGAGCGATGATGAGACTCAGATGACTGAGGATGAGGCAACTGAGGTTGCTGCAATCTATGAAGAGCTTAAGGATCAGGAAATTGAGCTTGAGATCCCCGAGTTCGGCGATTATTCAAAGAACTTCTATGTTGAGATGGAAAACGACGACGGTATTGCTCAGAGCTTCGACAACATGGTATATGTTGTTAACCTCGATCCCAACACAATGACAATCTCCACCACCATCGTTCCCGAAGGTAAAATCACCTACGGCGGTGACTGGTTCTTCTACTATGGCAACGGCGAATACGGCATTTGGCCCACAAAGGATCTCCTTAAGGAGAACACCGGCATCGATTTCGATGATCAGGGCAATGTTATTCTTCCCACTGATTCAAAGCTTATTATCGATGATTACGGCACTGTAAACCAGGTTTACACTGCTAAGGACGGTACACAGCAGAGACTGATGGTATACGGTAACTTCACCGGAAAGTATTATGAGGACAAGACTGTTCCCGAAGGTCCTACCGTTCCCACAGCTGCTCCCACAACCGCAGCTCCCACAGCTAAGCCCGACGCTACATCCGCTACAGGTACAACCAAGGGTTCCAGCACCAATCCTTCAGCTAACGGCGCAAACGGCGCAGTTGCTACCGGCGACTTCTCATTTGCAGTTGTTCTCTTTGTAGTTGTAATCGGCGCAGCAGGTGTATTCTACTTCTCACGCAAGAAGTACAACAAATAATTTAACCTGAATTATTAAACGCTCCCTTTCGAGGGAGCGTTTGTTTTTGCACATACTTGATTTTTCATACAAATTAGGGTATAATGTTAAAAGAAAATGCTATTCGGAGGTTTTCGTGATGTCTAAATGGACGCTTTGTCTTTTTATGACACTCGTTATCGTTTTTTCTTCCGTCGTCAGCGCGTACGCCGAAGATGAACCCGAGGAAACACAACTGAATACGCTTGCTGCCGAGGAAAGTACAGAAACGCTTTTGTCAGACGATGAAACAACTGAGCCGCAGTCTACAGTGTCCGCTACAACCGTTCCTGCGACAACCGAGGAGATAATCCCGGCTGATTACCCTGCTCTGACTGTAAATGCGATTTCGAATTTTTTTCCGAACGCTACCGCAGAGTACTCTGTAAGCAAAAAGCAGGTTGAGGTGACTTATTCGCTTCGCTGTTCAAAGAACATGATGAATGTTCAGTGGTATCTGTATTACGACCCGGAGGTATTCTCCGTTTCAGAGGAGCTTAATACTCCTGCCGCGATTTGTCCGACGATAGGCGATAAAGCCGCGGTGAGCTTTGGTGACGATGTTATATCCTATACGTCCTCAAGCGTCAACCTGTACGATTTCTCAACAAAAGAGGTACCGTTTGTAAAGGTCATCTTTGATGTAAAGGAGCTTGACCCGGAACAGCCGGTCGTTACAAAATTCGACCTTACGGTTGATGTTCTTTGCGCTTCCGAGCTTGACCCGAAAACGCGCAAGAGCGACGTGGAGAAGGAGATAGTGTTTGTTTCCAATTCCGAGATGAGCCAGCGTGCGATCGATTCGGTTCGTCTTTCGCGCAATACCTCTCTTACGCCCTCTAACTTTGTTCAGGCGACGACCGCTCCGATCACAACTGCGGCGCCTGTGACGAACGAAAACGGCGAGGTCATTCCGGCAACGCCGGAGGAACCTCAGGAGAGCACTGCCGAACACACCGCGTCAACCGACGCGACCTCGTTTACCGCAGAAAAGCCAACATCAGCGGTTGAACCGACGCAGCCTCCCACAAAGCCGGAGGAAAAGGCGCCTGTCAGCACGGGCGATTCGGGGCTTGCGTATATTTGCCTGGCAGCGCTGTTTATCGCGACTTCCGTGCTGTTTGTAATGCGTAAAAAAGAAATCCTGTATAATTAAAAAAGGTCGGAATCCCGGCCTTTTGATTTTTATGAAATGAAAAAAGGGCTGTTCATCTGAACAGCCCATTTAATTCTTAGTTGGCACGGGTTACCTTGCCTGAACGCAAACAACGGGTGCAAGCATATACACGCTTGGGAGATCCGTCAACGATAGCCTTGATACCGAACTTTACATCCTTACCGCAGAATTCACATTTTGCCATGCGTCTGCACCTCCTTAGTGAAACAAATATTATTTCTAACTTTGTTATAATAACAGAAAACGAGAAAAAAAGCAAGTGTTTTTCGAAAATTTCTCAACTTGTTTTTTTATCTTGTAATTTTGGTTACGATATTGTATAATATATATTATCTATAAATCCAATTATGGAGGATTATATGCTATCTCAGTTACTCAGCGGAAACTTTACAATTCAAACCGTCATCGCGGAAATTTTTGCGGTGCTGGTGATTATCTTTTTGGTTTTGCCTTTTCACGAGTGGGCGCATGCGCAAACAGCCTACCTTCTCGGCGATAAGGGTATAAAGCAGCGCGGCAGACTGTCGCTGAATCCTCTCAGCCATATCGACCCAGTCGGTGCGCTTGCAATGCTGCTTATCGGCTTCGGTTGGGCAAAGCCTGTTCCCGTCGATTCGCGTTACTTCAAGAACCCGAAGGTCGGAATGGCAATCACCGCGCTTATGGGCCCTGTCGCGAACCTTGTCGCGGCGCTTGCAGGTCTGCTTGTTTTCCATACGGTTTGGTGCATCGTACCGTCGTTTTTCACAGCCGGTGGCTTTGGCGACTATGTGCTCGTTTTCCTGCAGTTTTATATCATTGTAAATGTCAACCTCGCGGTATTCAATCTTTTGCCTATCCCGCCGCTCGACGGCTCCAAGATATTGTTTGTTTTCCTGCCCGACAAGGCGGTAATGTTCTTCTACCGCTATCAGATGTTCTTCATGGTAGCGCTAATTGTGTTGCTGTGGACGGGTCCTCTGAGCTATATTCTCGGCTTTCTGTCACGCGGCGCGCTGTACGGAATGTATCAGTTCTCGGCACTGCCCTTCCAGCTTTTCGGACAGAACACCGTGCCGTACAATCTGATATTCTGAGGCTGAAATATGGAAGCTCAGTTACAGTATAAGCTGGATGTTTTCGAGGGACCGCTCGATTTGTTGCTCTCACTGATTTCGAAGAACAAAATCGACATCTACGACATTCAGATTTCGGAGCTGCTCGACCAGTATATGGAGCAGATCGCGCAGATGCGCGAAAATCAGATGGATATCGCCTCGGAGTTCCTCACAATGGCTTCACGGCTTGTCTATATCAAGTCGGTCATGCTGCTTCCAAAGTACGAGGAAGAGGCGGAGGAGCTGAAAAAAGAGCTTACCGGACAGCTGCTTGAATACGCCGTCTGCCGTGAGATCGCGGCAAAGCTCGGCGGCATTTATGACTTTGACGCGTACTTCCGCGAGGCGTCGCCCGTGGATTTTGATCTGACCTATAACCGCGTTCATCCCAGCGCCGACATTGTCAAGGGCTATATCAGCGCGGTGGGCAGAGGAAAACGTAGACTGCCGCCGTCCGAGCAGGCGTTCTCGGGCATTGTCGCCCACAAGATAGTCTCGGTAAACAGCAGAATCATTCATCTCATGCGCCGTCTGCGCCACGGCAAGCAGCTTGAGTACCACGAGATATTTGAAGCGTGCGACGGCAAAAGCGAGCTTGTCGCGACGTTTCTCGCCACGCTCGAGCTTGTCAAGGGCAAGCGCGTACGCATTGAGGGCGAGGGCGAGCACGCCGTTGTGAGAATGATCGAAGGGGAAAGAGAATGAGTGAAATAAATTACGCCGCCGCGATAGAAGCGATACTTTTTGCGAGCGGCGCGTCGGTGGAGGCTTCGCGAATTGCCGCGGCGCTCGAAATCAGCGAAAAAAAGGCAATTGAGTACGCCGAAAAGCTGATTGAGGAGTATAAAGCCGCCGACAGGGGAATAACAATATTACGTCTGGATAATTCTTTCCAGATGATTTCAAATAAGGAATACGCGCCTCAGATACGAACCGTAATGGATCTGCGCCGCAACACTCCGCTTTCGCAGGCGGCTTTGGAGGTGCTTGCGGTCGTGGCGTACAATCAGCCGGTAACCAAGGCGTTTGTTGAGCAGGTCAGGGGCGTTGACTGCAGCGGAGTAATCGGCAGCCTCACCTCAAAGGATCTGATCGAGGAGAAGGGCAGGCTGGAGCTTCCGGGACGGCCGCTTCTGTACGGAACGACCGAGAACTTTCTGCGCTGCTTTAATCTGCAAAGTCTTGAAGATTTGCCGCCGCTTCCCGAGGACGAAAAGAAGGACGAGCCTGAAGCACAAACCGCTGAGGAATAAAAAAGAGGGAGGGTTATTTTGCTCTGGCTGTATATATTAATCGGAATAATCCTCTTTTTCCTGCTTATATTGCTCATACCCGTTGGCGTCAGGGCGTGCTATAACGAGGGGTTTGTCGCGGAGCTGAAAATCGGCTTCGTTACGATAAAGCTCTATCCGCCAAAGCCCAAAAAACCCGAAAAAAAGAAAAAGAAGACAAAGAAGAAAAAGCCCGAAGAGGAAAAGAAGCAGGAGGAAAAGCCAAAGGAAAAAAAGCCGAGCCTGCTTAAAGAGAAGGGCATAGGCTGGTTTGTCGATCTGATCAGGCAAATCGCGACCCTTGCAGGCGGAGTGATGAAGGACTTCTTCAAGCACCTAGTCATCCGCAATTTGCAGGTCAGCATTACCTACGTCGGTGCCGACGCGCAGGATACCGCCGTCAAATACGGTTACTTCTGTCTTTCGGTTTATCCGGCGGTCAGCATTCTGGCTGACGTTTCCCACTGCAGGCACTACGGCGTTGACATCGCGCCGAATTTCAATGAAAAAGACAAGTCCGTATATTACGCAGATATCGACGTAAGGATCCGCATTATCTGGGTCGTCGGTCTGGTATTCAAGTACGGCTTTCGCGTTATAAAGCTTCTGCTTGCGCTCAGGCGCGGCAAAACAGAGGAGCTTGAAAAATTCCTGAACGAACAAACTTCAAATAAAGGAGAGAGCGATATGGAACATCCAATCGGCAGCTTAATGAACATCACAATGGAAAAAATCAAAGAGATGATCGACGTCAACACGATCGTAGGCACCCCGATCACATCTCCCGACGGCACGCTGATTATCCCGGTTTCCAAGGTCAGCTACGGCTTTGCTTCCGGCGGTTCGGACCTCCCGACAAAAAAGGAGAACAAGGACTGCTTCGGCGGCGGTTCCGGCGCCGGCGTTACAATTCAGCCTGTCGCGTTCCTCACGGTATATCAGGGCGAAGTAAAGCTGGTTTCCGTTGACGGCAACAAGTCGGCGATCGACGGCATTGTAAATATGATTCCCGACGTTGTAACCAAGGTCAAGGAGTTTGTCGGCGACCGCAAAAAGAAAAAGGAAGGCGAAATCGCCGAGGCGGACGACTTTTCCGAAATTACCGTAGACGATATCGATATTTGATTTCATAATCCCGAACTCCTCCGCATATAATTAAGCAGGAGGGGTTCACTATGAAACAGCTTGTCACTATTATTCTGTGCGCCTTGACAGCGTTAACAGTACCGATATGCGCAAACGCCGCCGAGCTTCCGGATACTTCGGCTCAGGCGTATGTGCTCTACTGCCCTGACAACGGCGAAATCCTCGCTTCCGAAAACGAGAACGAGCGCATGAAGCCTGCGAGCACGACGAAGCTTATGACGACTCTCATAACGCTCGAGCACGCGGCAAAGGGCAACGAGATCATCACCTTTACCGACGAGATGACCGCCGAGGGCAGCTCAATGTATCTCAAATTGGGCGAACAGGTCACTCTGCGCGATCTGGCAGTGGGAATGATGCTGTCCTCGGGCAACGACGCGGCGAACGCGGCTGCCATAACAATCGGCGGCAGCTCTGAGGAGTTTGCGGAGCTGATGAACAGCCGCGCTGCGGAAATCGGCATGGAAAATACGCATTTCGTAACGCCGAGCGGACTCGACGACGATGAGCACTACAGCACCGCCTACGACCTCGCGCTGCTTATGACCGAGGGTCTTAAAAACGCGGATTTCGCCGACCTGACCTCTATGAAGAGCGCGCAGGTTGTTTTTCGCGAGCCGCACGACAAGCGCGTTACATATACTAACCACAACCGCCTGCTTTCTCTGTACAATCACTGCATAGGCGGAAAGACCGGCTACACTCAGGCTGCAGGAAGATGTCTTGTTTCCGCGGCAAAAAAGGACGGCGTTACGCTGATCTGCGTCACATTGAACGACAAGAACGACTGGAACGACCACGCAGCGCTCTATGATTACGGCTTTTCGCGTCTGCAAGCGGCTGCGTCAACTGACAGCGAATACAGGCTTGACGTGCCCGTTGTCGGCGGAGAGGACGACTCCGTACCCGTTGCCGGCGGCAAGGACTTTTCCGCGGTTTTACCGGCAGATACCGAGGTCGAGCGCAGGGTCATGCTCCCGAACTTTCTCTACGCGCCGGTCAGCGAGGGCAGGCAGGTCGGAATAATTGAATACCGCGCGGACGGAAAGCTGCTCGGTACGGTACCCCTGATTGCGGCGGCTGAGGTTGAGGAGAAGCAGTCCGCAAAGGGATTTTTTGAATGGATAAAGGATTTGTTTACACATGGATAAAAAAGAACCCATCAGATTACAAAAGTTTTTAGCGCAGTGCGGCATAGCCTCGCGCCGTAAGGCTGAGGAGCTTATTTTGCAGGGCAAGGTAAAGGTCAACGGCAAGCCTGCGGTGCTGGGCGACAAGGTGACTGACAAGGACAAGGTCTTTGTCAGCGGCAAGAGGATCGTAATGCCGCGCACCAAGTACCGCTACATAATGCTCAACAAGCCGCGCGGCTTTGTTACGACAATGAGCGACGAAAAGGGCAGAAGGTGCGTTGCCGAGCTTGTCGCGGACGTGGGCGAGAGGGTATATCCCATCGGCAGGCTGGACAAGGACTCCGAGGGAATGCTCGTCTTTACAAACGACGGCGAATTTGCCAACAAGGTCATGCATCCGCGCAACAGCGTATATAAATTCTACCGCGTTACCGTGCGCCCGAATATTACCGAGGAGCAGCTCGTTAAGCTCGAAACGGGAGTTGAGATCGACGGAAAAAAGACTGCGCCGGCAATCGTCCATGTTCTGGTTCAGGACAAGGAGGCTAACCGCGTGGTGCTCGAGATGATCCTCCACGAGGGCAAGAACCGCGAGATCCGCAAAATGTGCAAGGCTGTGGGTCTGGAGGTCGCAAGACTTCGCCGCACTCAGATCGGCGGAGTAAAGATGGGAATGCTCAAGCAGGGCGACTGGCGCGACCTCACCGAGAAGGAAGTTAAAAATCTTCTGGCTAACCCCATAGTGAACGGACGGGTAATTTAAAAAAATATTGTATTTTTTCTCATTTTATAGTATAATATAAGATGTTTGAGTAATATTGGCATTGGAGGAATAATGTAATGAGTATGGAACAAATCAATGCCGCAAGAGCTGAAATCGCAGCGACCTCCGCTTATAAGACAATCACGGAGTTTTTTGACGCTGACAGCTTTTGCGAGATTGACGCTTTCGCAAAATCAGGCGAGGGCTTTGCCGAGGCAGTAGCAGGCTACGGCACGGTTGAGGGTCTGCCCGTTTACGCGTTCGCGCAGAACAGCGATATCAGCGGCGGCGCTCTCAGCAAGGCGCAGACCGCGAAGCTCAAAAAGCTTTACTCTCTCGCTCTCAAAACAGGCGCGCCGGTTGTCGGCTTTTACGACAGCGTAGGCGGCAGACTCGCTCAGGGCACTGAGCTGCTTGCAGGCGCCGGCGAGGTTATCAAGTACGCTTCTAAAATCTCGGGCGCGGTACCGCAGATTTCCGTTGTAACCGGAACCTGTTTGGGCACGAACGCTCTGGCGGCGGCAAGCGCTGATTTTGTGATTATGACAGAGGACGCTCAGCTTTCTCTCGACGTAACAGGCAAGGACGCGGACGCGCAGACAAACGCAAAGAAGGGTACCGCTTCCTTTATCGCGAAGGACAGCTCCGACGCGGTCGCAAAGGCAAGAGAGCTGATGACATATCTTCCCTCCAATAACCTGACCACCGCACCGCAGTCCGACAGCGCAGAGCCGGACGGCGAGAATACAAACTGCATCGTCAGCAAGCTCGTCGACGCAGGCTCCAAGCTGCGTATCGCGGACGATTTCGGCGACAACGCGCGCATCAGACTTGCCCGTCTCGGCGGACAGGTTATCGGCGTAGTCCGCACCACAGGCGGCAAGCTCGACTGCAGGGCTGCTAATAAGGCTGCTAAGTTCGTTCGCTTCTGCGACGCTTTCTCGCTCCCCGTAGTTACCTTTGTTGACTGCGACGGCTTCGAGGGTATCAAGGCAGCTGCCAAGCTCACCTCAGCCTATGCCGAGGCTACCACGGCGAAGATTTCTGTTGTCGTAGGAAAGGCTGTCGGCTCGGCGTATATCGCTCTCGCCGGCACAGGCGCTAACGCCGACGTGGTTTACGCGCTTCCCGAGGCGGTCATTTCTCCCGTCAACGTAGAGGCTGCCGCGTTTATCATGGCTCCCGAGGAGATGAAGGTTCCCGTCGCCGAGCAAAAGGCAGTTGCCGAGAAGTTCGCGCAGGAAAACCTCAGCGCGTTCAACGCCGCTCAGAACGGTTACGTAGACGGCATTGTCGAGCTTTACGAGCTCAGAGGCGCGCTGCTTTCGTCGCTCGAGATGCTCTCGGGCAAGAGAGTTCCGACCGTCGCCAAGAAGCACAGCACCATTTAACCGCGGTTAATTTGCAATTTTATCCTGTTCCGTACGGAACATTACTGACATAAAGGGGAAATCAAACATGAAGAATCTTAGAATCACCGTAAACGGTACCGCATATGACGTACAGGTTGAGGAGCTTTCGGGCTCCGAGGCTCCAGCAGCAGCCGCACCCGCAGCCGCAGCACCTGCTCCCGCAGCAAAGCCCGCCGCACCCGCAGGCGCAGCAGGCAGCGTTGTTGTAAAGGCTCCCATGCCCGGCACCGTAGTAAACGTTGTTGTTTCTGCCGGACAGGCTGTAAAGGCAGGCGACGACCTCGTATTTATCGAGGCTATGAAGATGGAAACTCCCGTTAAGGCTCCCCAGGACGGCACCGTCGCCACGATCGACGTAGCCAAGGGCGAGGCTGTTGATTCAGGTAAGGTACTTGTAACACTCAACTAAAGGGGAGAATCGGCAATATGGCAAAGAAAATCAGAGTAACGGAGACTGCGCTGCGCGACGCGCACCAGTCTTTGATTGCGACAAGAATGACAACCGAGGATATGCTTCCGATTCTCGACAAGCTCGACAAAATCGGTTACTATTCCCTCGAATGCTGGGGCGGCGCGACCTACGACTCCTGCCTTCGCTTCCTCAACGAGGATCCGTGGGTAAGACTTCGCACGATCAAGGATCAT
>CACXAO010000031.1 GCA_902765625.1 uncultured Ruminococcus sp.
GAGCAGGTTAGCGAGCATCTTGGGATCGGTGAGGTCGTTGATAGCTACTACCTCGTAACCCTCTGCGCCGAACATCTGTCTGAAAGCAAGACGTCCGATGCGGCCGAAGCCGTTGATTGCAACTTTTACTGACATAATAAAATTCCTCCTAAAATTAAGATATTCCTATTATATTACATTTCTTTCATTTATTCAATAGTTTGATGGAAAATTGACAGTATTTTTTCTAAATTTTGCCATCGCTTCACAAAAATGCTGTAACAAATTTATCAAATCTTGCATTTTTCACATACATTGTTCAAATAAGCAATTAATTTTTTGTTAATTTGTTATTTCCGACTTGACAACACCTTGTTTTTATATTAAAATTAGTAAAGAATACGAATTTATGCGTATTTGCAGGAGCGGTTTTTTTACCCCGCTGCTGTCTTTTTTAATCAGACTCTCCTGTTGAAGAGCCGTTTATTATAGATATTTTTTATACATTTAATAGCCAACCAGTTTGGATGTAAAAAATATTTGATGAAAACTGAATATCTTGATTAACGGCACCTTCGGAGTCTTTTGATTGGGAATGAATCTTTTGAAAAAACTAATTTAAGAGGAGGTGTCATGGGAATGCAGCTGTTTTTAGCGATAATTCTTATTATTGTCGCTTTGCTGGCCGGCGGAGCCGCAGGTATTTTTATCGGTATCACCGTGCGCAAAAACACTGCCGAAAAGGAAATCGGCAGCGCCGAGGAAGAGGCTAAGCGCATCGTTGCCGACGCTATCAAAACCGCCGAGGCTAAGAAAAAGGAGTATGTCCTCGAGGGCAAGGACGAGGTTCACCGCTTCAGAAACGAGAGCGAGAAGGAAATCTCCGACAGACGCAAGGAAGTTCAGCGTCAGGAACGCCGTATCCAGCAAAAGGAAGAAACGCTCGACAGAAAGCTCGACAACGTCGAGAAAAAGGACGAGCGCGTCAACAAAAAGCTCAAGGAAGCTGACCAGAAGCTTGAGGAAATCGAAACCATCAAGAAGAGTCAGTTTGAAATGCTCGAAAAAATTTCGGGCTATACAACAGAGCAGGCAAAAAGCTATTTGCTTTCCCAGCTTGAAAGCGAGCTTGCGCACGAGAAATCCGTAAAGATCATGGAGTATCAGGCGCAGCTCAAAGAGGAAGCGGACGAAAAAGCCCGCAACATTATTTCACTTTCAATTCAGCGACTCGCCGCAGAGCAGGTCGCGGAGGCTACCATTTCGGTCGTGCCTCTCCCCAACGACGAGATGAAGGGTCGTATCATCGGCCGCGAGGGACGAAACATCAGAGCGATAGAAACGCTCACAGGCGTAGACCTGATCATCGACGACACACCCGAGGCGATCACCCTCTCGTGCTTCGAGCCGGTACGGCGTGAGGTCGCGAGGATCGCGCTCGAAAGACTTATATCCGACGGACGTATTCATCCCGCCAGAATCGAAGAAACCGTCGAAAAAGCCAGACGCGAGGTGGACGCTACCATCAAGCGCGAGGGCGAAAGAGCCGTGCTCGAGCTCGGCATTCACAACATTCATCCCGAGCTTGTCAAGATGCTCGGACGACTGCGTTACCGCACCAGCTACGGTCAGAACGTACTCAACCACTCGATCGAGGTCGCTTATCTCGCCGGCATGATGGCGAGCGAGCTGGGCATAGACCCCACTCTCGCAAAACGCGCGGGCTTGCTGCATGACATAGGCAAGGCGATCGACCACGAGGTTGAGGGTACCCACATCCAGATCGGCGTTGACCTCGCCAGAAAGTACAAGGAAAGCGACGCTGTTATCCACGCTATCCACGCTCACCACGGCGACGTTGAAGCAAAAACGATCGTTGCCTGTCTTGTTCAGGCTGCCGACGCTCTCTCTGCCGCCAGACCCGGCGCAAGACGCGAGAACGTTGAAAACTACATCAAGCGTTTGCAGAAGCTCGAGGAGGTCGCTTCGTCCTTCAACGGCGTTGAACGCTCATTCGCCATTCAGGCAGGACGCGAGGTTCGCGTTATGGTCAAGCCCGAGGTCGTCAAGGACGAGCGCATGGTTCCGCTCGCCAGAGAGATCTGTAAAAAGATCGAGGAAGAGCTTGAATATCCCGGACAGATCAAGGTCAATATCATCCGCGAAAGCCGTGCGGCAGAATTCGCGAAGTAAACTTAAAAACCGACAGGCAGCTTTGACGGCTGCCTGTTTTTGTTTTGGCTCAAAAAAAGCGCTCCCGAACGGAAGCGCTTTCGTTATATACTATGCTTTTTTCTTTACCAGCCTGCACGACAGCATTGTGACGGGCTTGCTGATCGCAAAGAGGATCAGTATCTCGGGTACGCACTTGACCGCAAGGCTGATTCCGCGCGCCGAAAGATAGAAAAGGTAGCTCGGTTCCTGAGCGTAGAGCACATACAGCCAGTAAGCCGCCATGAAGCTCTCGACCACAAGCGCGTTTACAGCCCACGCAGCGGCGATCCGCGGCAGGCAGAGCTTTTCGTTGTAGAGCACCAGGCCGTAGATCAGACCGGTCAGCAGTCCGCTGATGGTAAAGCCCGGAAAATACGCGCCGCCGGTGGGTGCGATTACAAACGAAAGCACGTCGCCCAAAGCGCCGACAAGTCCCGCGGGAACCGGGCCGAACATTGCGCCGGCTACGGCGATGGGAATAAACGACGCGGAAAGCTTGACCGTGTTGCCGAACATAGGCAGCGTGGCGTTGGCGAACATTCCCAGCACGATTCTCAGCGCGAGCAGCATTGCGACAACCGCGAGAGACCGGATGTCCTTCAGCTCAAACAGAGAAGCCGGGATTTTTTTAAGATATCTCATACTAACCCCCAAAAATAAAAGGCGGACAAAACTGCCCGCCGAAAAATTCAAACGACAGCGGGATGCGAAAACGGAACCGCAGGCACGCCTTTCATCTCCGCGACAACTCCCCGTCCGCGGAACACTTTACGCTCCGTTTTCTACTCTGTTTTCTATTTATATATTATACCACTATATACCGGTTTGTCAACCCCTGATGATTTTCCGTTTACAATCAGATGATTTTAGCGAAAATCAGCAGCACCATCAGCAGCGTTACCACCGCAACGGCAGATACGATGATCAGAATGATCGTGTTGACCTTTTTGTTTTCTCCGTCGTTGCTCTCGCGCTGAGGAATCAGCTTAGACTTGCGCAGAGCGGTAACAACGCCCTTGTAGAGCAGGAGCACGACAGCCGAGTTGAGCGCCGCCTTGATCGCGTTGAACGGAATGAGCAGCGGCAGGAAGAGGTCGAGCACAGCCTCGCGGGGTACGCCCATGTAAATCGGAGTCATGATGTAGTTCCAGAGCAGCATGATGCCGATCATCGCGAGAGAACCCGAAACAAGTCCGATGATAGCTCTGCCCATCGTCTTTTTGCGGTGGTAGATCACCGAGGCAACGCCGATAAACGTCGCGGAAGCGAGGAAGTTCATCAGCAGACCGATGGGACCCGTGGTGCTGATGGTGATCATCTCGACGAAGCAGACCACCAGCGACATGATGAGTCCCGGAATGGTGCCGAAGATGAACGCGCCGATAGTGAGGATTACCTCCTTAGGCTCGTAGGTGAGGATTCCGCCGATGTTGGGGATTCTGAGAAAGATATCCGCGGCGATTGCGAGTGCGGTGAGCATAGCCATGGCTGCGACAGCCTTGACGCGCTCGTTTGTTTTGCCAGTCATTCAAATGACCTCCTAAAAATTATTAAGGCTGCCCGGTGCAGTCGGCATAAAGCTTCCTGCATAACATAAGAAAAGCCCGACGCTGCTGCGTCGGGCGAAATGCGCTTTATTGGCACGGCAAAGCCGCGTTGCGCGTTTTCTATCATCCGGACTTTAACCGTCGGTGCCTGAATTTCACAGGCTCGGCAGACTTGCGTCTGTTCGCGGACTATAACCGCCGGTGGAGAATTTCACTCCGCCCCGAAAACAACCTATATACTATTATATTCACGCGCGTCGGTTTGTCAAGAGTTTTGCAGCCTGCGCAGGAATATTTTTGTTTCGGCGTCTATTCTGCGGCTTTCAACCGCCTTTTGAACCGCCTTGTTAAGCACCGCGCGGCCGAGGTTATTGTGCCTGTAATACTCAAGCGCCGGCTCCGGACACTTTGCGAGCGCTGTGGCGAGCAGCCACGCCTGAGCCATCTGAACGTAATACTTATCGCTCTTAACGCTGTCGGTGCGAATGAGAACGCGGTCTATGTATTCGCCGTCGAGGTAGTAGCAGAGCATGATGACGAGAGCAACGCGCTGTTCCCACTCGTTTCCGCTCAGGTACTCCCCTATGTGCTCAAAAAATTCCGCCCTGTACTTTTTCACCGCCTTCAGCCCGGAGCAAAAGCAGTCGCAGACCGCCCAGCTGTTCACGTACGGCAAAAATCCGTCGGCAAGCGCGCAGAGGTCGGCAAAATCCGCAGGCTTTATCAGACCCGTGACGATTGCGCGGAGAATGCGCTCCTCGTAGAAGTCGTCGCCGCAGATTTCGAGAAAACCGCGGGGGTCTTGCTTAGCGATATCTCTGCCTATCTCTCGCAGGCGCGGCATTCGAACGCCGAGGATCCTGCATTTTTGCTCGTTCGGAACGAGGGATGAGTGAAAATCGCGGTATTTTTTATCGGCGGAGGCGTTCAGCTCGTCAATGAGAATTTGGTAATTATCCCTTGTCAGTCTTTCTGTGGGCATTGTCGTACACCTCGCAGGGAGTGTTGAGGTCAAGATATGCAATGTCGTGATGCGGCTTCTGCTTGTCGGCGGGCGGACGCTTCATGTAGTCGCCGAAAACGCGCGTCAGATAGTCGTCGTAGCCCGACATGCACGGCATTTTCAGCCCCTCAAAGGTCACGTAGTCTATGCCCTCGTAGATCTCCTTGGGGTACTCAAAGCGCATCCAGTACGGCCCCGAGCAAAGCTCCGTAACGCACTTGTTCTCACTGAGCTTGTACTTTTTCATGTGCTTTTCGCAGGCGCGCCAGATTTTGTTGCGGATCTTTTTGCCGCGGAAAATGCCCAGCAGCACGCGGCTGCCTAAGCCGAGTACGCCGCCGTGGTTTTCAGGCACGACCTGAGCCAGAAACAGAGAATAGAGCATTGTCCAGACGAGCTGACGCTTGCGCGCAAATCTGCCGTCGGGAGCCGCGTCGAGCGGAAACACGTCGAGCACCAGACCGTGCGGAATGTCAACGTCGACCTGATTTGTCTTGACCATTGTGTAATTCGTGTCGGTTATCGTGATAAAAATATTGCCGGTAAAGACCTCGTCGTCGGTCTTGAGCAGGCGGAAGCGGCCGTCCATACCCTGTTCGCGCCAGAGCGACGGAAGCTTCTCGTAGTCCTCCCGGGGAAGCATAACGTCGACGTCGTCGTCCCACGGCACAAAGCCGCCCTCGCGGAGAGCGCCGATCAGACCGCCGCCGATAAGCCAGAAGGTGAGGTTGTTTTTCTCGCAGAAATCGCGGAAGTATACCAGCATATCGAGCTGCTTGAGCTGCAGCTCGCGAAGCAGTTCGGGAGTCAATTCTACCTTGTCCATACAACACCTGTTACTTTCTTGTGTTTTCCCTGACCTTGCGCTTTACCTTTTCGATGTGCTCCTTTGCGCGGCTGTTGCGGATTTTACGCCGCCAGAACGGTATCTGGAGCAGACCGACCATTGTTCCGACGCCGTAAGCAACGTGCAGCAGCGGAAAGATGAGAGGCAGCAAAAAGAACTGCGGCTGAACGTTTTTGAGCGTGAAGCAGCCGACTGTGTTTACCGCGTCGAACATTCCGTAGACGAGTAGCAGCATATACAGCAGCATCGGGTGGCCGAGCGCCGCGACCGCGATCAGCAAAAGCAGCATCATAACGAAGATGAACGGCGCGAAATGGAAGTAGCTCAGGCAGCCCGGGCACTCCGAGAGCGTCAGGCCTATCCACCTGCCGTTTGAGTACTTCTGCCGTATCATGTGCTTTAAGGTGTTTCGCGAGTGCTGGTACGAGATGATATCCGGGCAGCAGCACATCTTGAAGCCTGCCATGCGGATGCGGTAGTGAAATTCGTTGTCCTCGGTTCGTCCGAGGTTTTCGTTGAAGCCGCCGACCTTTGCGATGACCTTGCGCCTGTACGCCGCGTGAAAAAGGCTGTCCATGTACTCCTTCTGCGTCGCGGGACGGCGGTAGGCAGCGATGGAGCTGCCGAAAAGCGAGTCCTCCGCCGCGAGCAGAGTGAGCTTCCACGAGCTTACGTTTGAGCTGATGTTGGGTCTGCCGCCGCCCACAACGTTCTCGCCCTGTTTGAGGTTATAGACGTTGCGCGAGACGAAGTTGCGCGGAATGCGCGCGTGCGCGTCGACTCTGATAATAACGTCGCCGGTGGCGGTCATGAGCGCGGCGTTCCACGAAAACGCCTGGTTGCGCTTGGCGCACTGGACGATTTTTACGTCGAGAAAGCCGTAGTCGGTATTCTTGAACTCCTCCATGCGCTCGTGGGTCGAGTCGGTGGACATGCTGTCTACAAAGACGATTTCAATTTTTTCGTGAGGGTACTCCTGAAGCGAGATGTCGCTGAACAGACCCTCGATCGCCTCAGCCTCGTTGTAGGCGATCATGCAGAGTGAAACGATCATGTTATCAGTCCTAAATTTTTTGATTCATGGCAAAGAGCCACCGCGCCGAGTTCATAAGCGCAACGCTGATATACGGCACGGCGTAAAGAGCCGGCAAAACGAAGAAGCAGAGCGCGATCCAGCCGAACATGCTGAAAATCAGCCTGAGCAGCGCGCCGCTGTACCTGAACGAGAAGCCGATACAGCCGAAAAGATAAAAGTGCACGGGTCTTTTTTCGTCGAGGGCGTAGGCGGCGAGCGGATAATGCACGAAGAAGATATACGCAAACAGCCGCCAGACGACCTTTACTATCACGACGACCGCCTCCGGAACGGAATTGCCCAGCACAAGCGCCGCCAGATCGACCGGAAGCGAGATGATAGCAAAAATACTGATAAGCACCGCGTTGACCGCGAGAGTTCTGAAAAACAGAGACGGACGCGAAAAGTAATAAAACAGATCCGCGATTTCGCACCTGCCTTCCACGGCGGTATCTGCCGCAAGCTTCAAAAATCCGTTTACAAGCGGCGAGACAAACATTGACAGCGCCAGTGCGCCAAGCGCGAGAAGCATATACAAAAGCTCCTTGTCGTCGGCAACAGCGTCTGTGTCGGGATCGACAACCGATAACGCGACCGCCGGGGTCACAAAAATATAGTAGACCGCGACGAGCGCCACCGTTATCGTCAGAAAGCCCGCGATAAGAGCCGTCATGTTTCCACTGAGCGCCTCACGCGCCTGTTTTTTTATTATACGTTCCTTGCTCATAATTACTCCAGTGTGTACATTCTGTACATTGCCTCAAAGCAGATCTGCATATGTCTGAGGAAGTTTTGCTTATCCACGCTCTCGTCGGCGTTGTGCATTCTTATGTCGTCGCCCTTGAAGTTGGGTCCGAAGGCAACTCCTCTGCCGCAAAGCACGCGCGCGTAGGTGCCGCCGCCTGTTGAGTACAACTCGGCTTCCTCGCCCGTAACGGCGCGGTAGGCGTCGCTCAGAAGTCCGACAAGCTCGGAGTCCTTTTCGACATAGAGCGGCTTGCCGTGGTGAAGCAGCCTGACGCGCAGTCCGCTGTTTTCGGCAACCTTGCGGAACTGCCGCATTACGTAGTCGCCGTTGACGGTCACGGGATAGCGGATATCAAAGCAGGCGCGCGCCTCGTCGCCCTCTATGTGGACGGAACCGAGGTTTACGGTGAGCGCGCCCGAAACCGCGTCGCTCATTTTCAGTCCGAGCGACCTGCCGTTTGTCTCGCTGTTGAGCGCGTAGTCGATAAACGAGGCTACAGCGCCGATTTCGTGGACGTCGTAGGCGTTCGCGATAAGGTCTATGAGAGCGGCGGCTGCGTTGAAGCCCTTCTGAGGCTCGCAGGCGTGAGCCGCTTTGCCGCGGCTGATTATCATCAGACCGTCGATCGTGTAGTTGAACTCAAAGCTGCCCTCGCCCGCGTCGGCAAGACGCATGAGAAGCTGCTCGTCGTAGCCCGAGGAATCGAGCATTACGTAGGCGAGGTCGGGCACGGCGTTGATAGCCTTGCCGGCGTGGAACTGCGAAAGCACCGTCGCCTCGTTGGTCGGGGTGCTGATCTCGATTTGAAGTATGCCCTTTTCGGCGCAGCAAACGCCGTATTCGCTGTCGGGCGTGAACGCGAGGTCGGGAAGCGGCTTTTCGGCAAAGTAGCCCTCCATGTCGCTCATGCCGGTCTCCTCGGCGGTGCCGAAGATCGCTCTGAGGGTGTTTTTGCCCTCAACGCCCAGCTCCCTGAGCGCGCGCATGCAGTAGAGCGCGACCATCGCGGCTCCCTTGTCGTCGGCGATTCCCCTGCCGTAAAGTCTGCCGCCGCGCTCTGTAAGGGCGTACGGGCTGAGGCTCCAGCTGTTGCCTGCGGGTACGACGTCGAGGTGGGTCAGCACGCCGCACAGCCTTCCGCCGCTGCCTAAGTCGACCTGACCGCTTTTCTCCGTCACGCGTTCGGGAACAAGTCCGAAGTCCTGCGCTCTTCCGAGCACAAACTCCAGCGCTCTTTCGCAGTCCTTATCGCGCGCGCCGTCTATTGATTCGATCGATATCAGTGTGTTCAGATCCTCAAAAAGCTCGTCTTTATACTCAAGTATTTTCTCTGAAAGCATGGCGTTTTCTCCTTGTGATTCGAATTATTATTGCCGCCGCGAGGTAGATGACAAACGCCGTTCCGGCGAAAGCGCTGACGACAATTCCGGTTTTAAGTCCGGGCGTCTGGTAGTGAAATACTATCTCGCTGTACGTTTTGGCAGGCACCCTGACCGCCATCATGCCGAAGTCAACCTTCTCTATGTCAACAGGCTCGCCGTTTACCTCGGCGGTGAAGCCCTCGCTGTATGGTATGCTGAAAAACAGCAGCTTATCCTTGCCGAAGTTCTCGTACTTGGCGCAGAAGCCGTCGTCGGTGTAGGCAAAGCTTTCGCAGCAGTCCTTTTTGAGCTGCTCGCACGCCTCGCGGTACTGCTTCTCGCCGAAGGTGTAGTCCTCAACAACGCTGCGGAAGGTCTTTGGCTCACGTCCGTAAAGCGCGCTGTAGCGCTGCTCGGTGTAGCCGGTTATGTCGGCGTACTTTGCCATCTGCTCCCGCGTGAGAACCATGCCGTAAAGCAGCGCCTGAGGCTTGTTCGATATGCCTACGCGGTCAAACTCCTCCTCGGTCACGTAGCTGTGGAACGCAAAGCCCATCGGTATATAGCACTCGTTCTCGTAAATATCAAATCCGTTGCACTCCTTGAGGAACTTCCAGCCGGGCATTTTGGTGTTGCCGTCCGCGTCGAGAAAGCTCTCGTCCTTCTCGGGGTCGCCGTTGTCGGATTTGTAGTCGAAGTAATACTTCGTGCTCAGCAGAGGACGTATGCCGTAGGCGCTGAAATCAGGCCGCGAGGCAACGTCGCGCGTTATGCCGATTTTCTTGTAAAACTCCATGATCGACGGCGAAACCGAGCTTTGGAAGCAGTTTATGCTCTGCACCTTCCAGAACATCGCGGTGTTGTCGACGTCCTTGTAAAAGTCGCTGCGGACGTCCTCGAGGTCGTCTATCTCGATCTTGTCGCGCTGGTTGATAATGCTTCTTCTGATCGTAGCGGTGGTGCCGCTCTCAAGCACTCCGGTGCCGACGGAGTAATACGAGGCGAGCATCGCGACGGCAGCTACGCCGACCGACATGGCGATGAACCATCGCTTTTTTTTATTTCCGAACTTCCGGTAAAGCAGCAAAAAGCACAGCAGACTCGCCAGAGCGAAAACCGCGTAGACCCAGAACCGCGTTCTGTCCGCCTCAACACCGATCTGGAGCGTCTTGTCGTCGCCGTCTCCCACAAGGTCTGGCATAACGCCTATCAGCAGCACAAAGCCCGCGGTTATTCCCGCCGACCACACAAAGGCGCGGTTCCAGTCGGTCTGCTCGTTTTCGACCGAACGCAGCGTCGCGAGGACGAACATCAGAACGGGCATATAGAACCATCTGGTGTAGAATATCGAGATATTGAAAAGCTGGAACATACTGTTGAGCGCCGGCACCGCGGCAAAGAGTATGAGCAGCAGGATTATTTTTTTGAGCCAGCTCTTTTTGTGGAGCTGCAGATAAGCGATTACGCCCGTCATGCCGAAGAAAGGCAGCCAGCCGGCAACGCTCGCCCATTTGCAGTTTGATTCGGGCGTAAAGGTTGGCAGCGCCGGAACGTCCGCCGGGAAGAAGAACGCCAGCAGCATGAGCCAGTAACGCTGGGGTCTGTCGTAAACGAGCGCGTTCCATCCCCTTGGATAGCTGTCGAGACGGGGGTTTCCGAGCAAGCCGAGAACGCTCGGCAGCAGCATGAACATCGCGCCTGCAAAGCCGATAACGACCTCGAGCGCGAGAAGCAGGAACTCGGTGAATTTGAATTTCCACGTCCTTGTGCACGAGAGCACGATGAAATACATCGCCGCAAAAACCGCCTGTCCCACAAAGAAATAGTAGTTCACAACGCACGCCGCGCAAACAGCCACGGCAAATATTCCCCTCCGCCTGTCAAAGAGGAAGCAGTCGAGCGCCGCGAGCAGCAGCGGAAACATTATCATCGGCTCGTGGAAGTGAAAGAAAAACACGTTGTAGAGCGAAAAGCCCGAGAAGGCGTAGAGTATGCCGCCGACCGCCGCGTAGCCCTTAAAGCCGACGTGCCGCTGCAGCCAGAGGTACGCCGCCGAGGCGGTGCAGGCAAACTTGAGAATAAGGATGGGTCCGATGAGATACGGCACAAGCTCGTTCGGGAACGGGATCGTCATCCAGAAAAACGGGCTGCCCATCAGGTAAAAGCTGTAGCTCGCGATGGTGTCGGTGCCGAGGTCTGTCAGGTGGTTCCAGCCGAGCGAGCCGTCGCGAACCTGACCGTGAATGAGCTGGTAAAACGGGATTTCCTGAACGTTGAAGTCTCCGAAGTAGTAAAAAATTCCGCCGTTGAACGAGATAAACGGCAAAAACAGCAGCAGCGCCATGCAGAGCGCGCCGGCGAAGGTAAGCGCCAGCCAGTGACGGTTTTTTATTGAGCGTGGTTTAAGTCTGTTGCCCATTTTATAACTTTCCTTTGACTTTTTGTTTGAGAGATACTATACTGATTTAAGACAGCCGCCGCAAGCCGGGCGCTGCCGCAATGCACTATCGCTTTATTATAACATAAATTATCTTAAAATGCACTAATTTTGTAAAATATTTTTAGGAGAAGCCGTTATGTCACAATCCAATTTTTTCGCCATGCTCTCGCGCATGAAATACATCAACCGCTGGGGTCTTATGAACAACACGCGCTACGAAAATATCAGCGAGCACAGTCAGCAGGTCGCGGTGCTTGCGCACTGCCTCGTGCTTATCCACAACAAGCGCTTCGGCGGCAGTCTTGATCCCGAACGGGCGGCGCTGCTTGCGGTTTTTCACGACGCGACCGAGATAATCACCGGCGATATGCCCACCCCCGTCAAGTACGCGAACCGCGATATCCGCGATATCTACAGGGACATTGAGGACAAGGCGGCAGACCGCCTGACCTCCATGCTGCCCGAGGACTTCCGCGGCGTATACTCCGACATCCTCAAGCAGTGCGGCGACGGCGACGATAAGCTCAGGGTGTTCGTAAAGGCAGCCGACCGGTTCTCGGCGCTTATCAAGTGCATCGACGAGATGCGCATGGGCAACGACGAGTTCGCAAAGGCGAAAGAAACCATCGAAAAATCCATCCGCGAAATGAATCTTCCCGAAGCCGAGGTCTTTGAAAAGGAGTTTCTGCCGGCGTTCTCGCTGCCTTTGGACGAGCTTTCGTAAGTTTGCTCAGACGTTTTCGGCAAATACGCGCCGAGTGTGAATATTGCGTGAAAAATTGAGAAAAATATGCAATAACCTTATCTTATTACAGTCAAATTTCGTCATGCGGCGACTTATTAATTCGTTATTAGAATTATTATTTGGAATTATTATGATATAATACTTAAATGTTTATAGTTACACATAAGGTTGATTTGGAGGCGTTTTATGGCTAACAAAGACAGTGTTGTAGATATCAGCTCAAACACCCAGGTTTTTAAGCTGTACAACAAAAAAGGCAGAGTCCGCAGGATTTTATGCCTTATTTTCTCCATCCTCTTCCTTCTCGGAGGCGGCGGACTGGTGTATTACTACTCGATTCTGAACTCCATGAACTTTGTTGATATTTCTAAGGATACCTCGGGCGGCAGCGGCACACAGCAGACCGGCGCCACCACCCCCACAGTGGGCGAGCTGAGCGGAAACGGAACCCAGCTTACCATCGGCGACGGAGAGCTGCTTCAGGACAGCAAGGTGCTCAACGTAATGCTCTTCGGCGAGGACAACAAGGGCGAGGACGACCACGGCAGAACCGACACTATGATAATGATGTCGATCGACAACCGCCACAAAAAGCTCAAGCTCACATCCTTCCAGCGCGATACTTACGTATATATCCCCGGCTACGGCAACAATAAAATCAACGCCGCATACACCTACGGCGGCCCCAAGCTCACGATCGAAACGATCGAGGCTAACTTCGGCATCAAGGTCGACCGGTACGCGGTCGTAGACTTTGACAGCTTCATCAGCATCATCGACACCCTCAACGGCATCGATATGGAGGTCACCGCCGACGAGATCTCGTACATCAACTATCAGATGTACAAAAACGGTCAGTCCGACGAGTGGTCGACCATCAAGGATTCGCCCGGCATCGTTCACCTCAACGGTCAGGAGGCTCTCTGGTACGCGCGTAACCGCGGTCTTACCAAGGGCGAGGACGACAACGAGATCGGTCTTGACGGCGACGACTGGGACAGAACCTCACGTCAGCGCAAGCTGCTGCAGACTATGTTCACCAGCTTCAAGAGCGCAGACCTCGGACAGATCATCTCGATCGTAAGCTCCGTAGGCCCCATGATCACCACCAACCTCAAGAAGGACGAGATCACAGCGCTTGTTTCGCACTCGCTGACCTATCTCAAATACGACGTTGAGCAGTACTACGTTCCCACCGAGGGTCTTTGGTACTACAACGACAACACCGACGTAGGTTCCGTAATCGAGATCGCAAACATGGACGCTCAGCGACTTGCCTTTGCGCAGTTTATTTACGAGGACGCCCTCACGTCCGCGACCGGCGAAACCTATCCCGCACCGACTACCATTTCGCCGACAACAAACAACCCTGCGGCAAACGGCGCTGTTTCCGAAACAACAGCCGAGCCTACCGCACCTCAGTACTAAACGCACCGATGCTTAACGCGCAGCAAGCCGCTGCGCGTTTTATTATTTTAAAAATGTTGAAACGGTTAAATAGATATGATATTATTTCAGCATAGTAATATGCAAAAACTTTTTTGAGGAGGAACAAGCATGTAATTCAAACTGCTCAGCGCAGCTCTTGCCGCTGCAATCACCATTTCCTGCTGTGCGGCGTTCGGCACAGGCTTTGCCTCGGCGCAGACGGAGCCTGAGGTCGGAAGCTCTCAGCTCGCGCAGGAAGGACTACCGGTGGAAGCTCTGCCGGCCGCTCTCCGTTTTTACGCAAAGAGCAGCACCGACTCAAAGGGCAGATACGAATACGGCACATGGTAAAACACTCGGGCGGCAGGCAAGGCACCTGCCGCTTTTTTTCGCCGAAAAGCGTCTTTTTTCTATGTGAAAATTCTTTATTGAAAAATAATTTGACAATTTTGTAATTAACTCTTGACATTTTTGTCATAAAAAGGTAGACTATAATTAGCTGAAAGTGTACCCGAACGAAAGGTTCGGGGTCGCTTCGCGTTTTTGCACTAAACCGAAAGGAGAAAGATAATGAAAAGAACATCGAAAATGATTGCGGCTGCGCTGGGCGCAACCATGCTCCTCGGCACCGTTGGATTTGCCGCAGTGAGCGCGGCGGAAGTTGAGCCTGACGCAAACGTCGGCGCGACCGTTGCCGCTGAAGAAGCGGTGGCAGCGCTTAACACGCCGCAGATCACCCGCACTCAGAACATCGACGGCGGAGTCCGCATTTACTGGGACGCCGTTGAAGGCGCGGAGGCTTACCGCGTATTCTACCTCGGCAGAAGCGGCTGGAGAGGAATGGGCAACACCACCGAAACCTCCTTTGTTGACGACGACGTCAACCCCGGCTCAACCTACACCTACACCGTCCGCTGCGTAAAGAAGGACGGCAGCGAGTTTACCAGCGATTACGACAAGAACGGCTTTAAGGCGACCTACATCGCAAAGCCCAAGCTCAGCTACGCCGAGAGCGTATACGGCGGCGTTGAGATCGGCTGGGAGGCCGCAAAGGGCGCAACCAAGTACCGCGTATTCTACAAGGGCGCAAGCGGCTGGAGACGCATGGGCGACACCACCGAAACCACCTTCCTCGACGACGTGGTCACCTCCGGCAAGACCTATCAGTACACCGTCCGCTGCATCTCCGACGACGGCGAGGACTACGTAAGCTCGTTTGACGACAACGGCATCTACGGCACCTACTACGCTGCTCCCGAAATCACCAAGGCCGAGAGCATCGACGGCGGCGTTAAGCTCACATGGAACGCTGTTCCCGGCGTTTACAAGTACAGAGTTTACTACAAGGGCAGAAGCGGCTGGGTTCGCTTCGGCGAGACCACCGGCACAAGCTACATTGACGACGACGTAAACTCCGGCTCCACCTACACCTACACCGTCCGCGCCCTCAACAAGGACGACGACTTTATCAGCGGCTACAACAAGGAAGGCTGGAAGGGCACCTACATCGACGTTCCCAAGATCTCCGGCTTCACCAACACCCTCGACGGCACCCAGATCACATGGAAACCCGTTAAGGGCGCAACCAAGTACCGCATCTTCTACAAGGACGGCAACAGCTGGATCGGTATCGCGAACACCACCGACACAACCTTTGTAGACGCCGACGTTACCTCCGGCGTGGAGAAAACCTACACCCTGCGCTGCGTTGACGACAGCGGCAACTACGTAAGCGACTACAGCCGCACAGGCGCAAGCAACGTTTATGTAGACACTCCCTACATCTACCGCTACACAACCGACGCCGACACCAACGTTACAATTTACTGGACAAAGTGCCCCGGCGCAAGCGAGTACAGAGTATTCTACTATTCGGGCGGCACATGGAAGGCTCTCGGCAACACCGCGTCTTATGAATTCAAGATCAAGCAGAATCCCGCGGCCACCGTTTACACCGTCCGCGCTCTCGACAAGAACGGCTCATTTGCGAGCGACTACGACCACGTAGGCGTTACCGTAAGACGCGACGGCTACGCTCAGGACGTTGACACCTCGGTTCCGCGCTTCCTCTCAAGCAAAATCAGCGAGAACCACAACATCGCGCTCACATGGGACGCTATCCCGGCTGCGGCGCTCTACAACATCTACCTCGAAACCGCTGACGGCGGCCTCAAGAAGGTAGGCGAATCCGAGGAGCGTTCATGCACAATCACCAAGTCCACCCTCGGCACAAACCTCGCCGGCAAGACCTTTACCTTCCGCCTCAGAGCGGTTGACCGCAAGGGCAAGTTCATCTCGCAGTACACTCCCAACGGCTATGACGTAACATATCCGCAGGCTCTCGACATCGAAGGCAAGTTCACCACCACCGCCAAGGACGCTGTGAACGTAAGCTGGAAGGCTGTTGAGAAGGCTGAAACCTACAAGATCTACGTTTACCACAACTTCAGCCTCGACCGCGAGATCGAGACCTCCAAGCTCAGCTACAATATCCGCCTTGAGAATCCCTCGGATTACTATCTCTTCGAGGTTCAGGCGTACGACAAGGAAGGCAACATCATCGCTATTCCCGGCAAGGTATTTGAGGTCAACTGATAATATCCCGATATAAACCAAACGGGTCGGTTCAAATTGAGCCGACCCTCTTTTTGTTTGTTGATGATGTAGCCAAAAGCTGTAAATAGTGTTGACATTATTTAAGGATTATGCTAAAATTTTGTCAGAGAATGTAATGCGATGTTGCATTGCGAAAATTTTACAAGGAGGATGAATCATGGGCAAATTCGTAGTAAAGACAACCGCCAACGGAGGCTTTAAGTTTGATTTGAAGGCAGGCAACGGTGAGATTATTGCTTCTTCTCAGATTTATAAATCCGAAAAATCCTGCAGCGCCGGCATCGAGAGCGTAAGGAACAACTGCGCCGCCGAGGTTGAGGATCAGACCGTTGAGAATTTCGAGGTCAAGAAGCACCCCAAGTATGAGATGTACACCGACAAGGCAGGCGAGATCCGCTTCCGTCTCAAGGCGAAGAACGGCGAGATCATCGCGACCTCTGAGGGCTACAAGAAAAAGGCAAGCGCTCTCAACGGAATCGAGAGCATAAAGAAAAACGCTCCCGACGCTGCTGTTGTAAAGCTCGAGGCGTAAAGCGTTAATAATTTAAAAGACGAAGGGACTGTCATCGCGGCAGTCCCTTTTTTCCTTGTCTTTTCATATACCTATTTCTTGCGTGTATTCTTGTCTTTTTTCATGAAGCTGTAAACAACCGCCAGACACGCCGCGAGAAGCGCAGGCTGGAGAATGTTCTTTACAAACTCGAAGGTGAACGCCGTATGCGTTATAAACGTCTTGTCAAACAGGACGTAGAGATTAAAAAACACAATAGACGCCGCTATAAATCCGGCTGCCTTTAACGCCTTTGCCGCCATACGGTCACCTCCCAAGCACAATCTTTTCATACATATACCATAACGCCGAAATGTGACAGAATTATGACAAAACATAGAAAACGGTTTGAAATTTGTAACCTAAAGCATTTTTCCGCTGTATTTTTGCTGCGGCTTCAGCTCGAAGTCGTAATCGATCAGCCCGTCGAGGGTGATATTCGAGCGGCATCCCTCGTGCACCATCAGGTTCGAATCGCTGCCGAGCTGCACAACGATCACCGGCTTGCCTGTGCCGTAGGCGTAGCCGCATTCCCAAGCGGTTCCGCTGTCTGAGTAAGCTCCGCGGTAGAGCATGACCACGCAGTCGCAAAGGTCGATGTTCTCCCTGTCCATCTCAAAGGTCTCGCGCGACCAAAGGACGGGATCGGCGGTTTTGTCGGTTCGCACCTCATGCAGACGCGGACTGAAAACCTCGAAGCCGCGCCCGAGAAGGATTTTTTCGGCACGGATAACGTCGTTCAGCTCGTCCTCGTTAAAGAACGGCGAGGCAAGGTAGATTTTCATACTGCCGCCTCCACCCTGCCGCCCGTCGAGAGGTAATTAAGCCTCGGCATAAAACGCTTCATGTACTCAAACTGCTCAACGCCGGTGCAGTGGCAGGTGTAGTAATCCGTATCGTACGAGGCGAGGGTCTCGGCGTAGGAACGCAGCGCGCCGTCTAACGGAAGCTTGTTGAAGTGGAAGCCGCCGATCAGCACGTCGGGCTTGAACCACTCCATGATGTTGATTATACCCCTGTGCGAGCAGCCGCTGATAAGCACGCGCTTTCCGTTTTCCTCGAGCAGGAGGTAGTGCTCGTGGCGGAAATCGTCGGGAACAAGCGCGCCGTCCTGCTCCATGTTAAGTCCGAAGGAGCCTGAGTCGAGGACTTTTTCGCGGTCGCTGCAGGAGTAAAGCGTAATGCCGTCCGCGATTTTTGTAACTCCGTCGGTAAAAATCAGGCGGTCGCTGTCCCTGAGCGAAACGTCCAGTCCGATGTACCTCTCCCCGTTGAAGTGCGGCTCAAAGGCGTGGCGGCTGATGTAGACGGGAGCCTTTTGATTAAGCTCTAAAAAGCGCCTGAGTCCTCCGCCGTGGTCGTAGTGCCCGTGAGAGAGAACGGCGATATCAACCGCCGCGAGGTCGACTCCCAGCCGGGCGGCATTCTGCGCGAACAGATCGGTCTGACCCATATCAAAAAGCAGGGCGCGCCCGTCTTGCTCGATAAAAAGGCTCAGTCCGTGCTCGACGGGAAGTCCGCAGGCGGCGGTGTTTTCGGTAAGCGCGGTAATCTTCATAAAATCACTCCTTAAAGCAATTCTACCACAGCCGCGATTTTTTGACAAGTTCCGGCAAAAAACTTTCGAAAACGCCTTTTACTTTCGCGCGGAATAGGCTATAATAGAGGTGTGTGATTATCAAATCAGGACAAGGGGCATAGTGTGAAAACAATTCCAACTCAGCGATAGAAAAAAAGGGCGCAGCAAAGCAAGCCCTCCACCTAGAGAGGGAAAATCAACTTGCCAATGGCTGAAG
>CACXAO010000032.1 GCA_902765625.1 uncultured Ruminococcus sp.
CTGCCTTCGCTTCCTCAACGAGGATCCGTGGGTAAGACTTCGCACGATCAAGGATCATTGCCCCAATACAAAGCTCCAGATGCTCTTCCGCGGACAGAACATGCTCGGCTACCGCCACTATGCGGACGACTGCGTTGAGTATCTCGTACAGCGCTCAATCGCGAACGGCATCGATATTATCCGTATCTTCGACGCGCTCAACGATATCAAGAACCTGCAGACCGCGATCAAGGCGGCTAACCGCGAGGGCGGTCACGCTCAGGTTGCAATCAGCTACACCACAGGCCCCGTGTTTACCGACGAGTATTATGTGGAGTACGCAAAGCGCATTGCCGACGCCGGTGCGGATTCGATCTGCATCAAGGATATGGCTGCGCTGCTCACTCCCGTGCGCGCAGAGAGCCTTGTCAAGGCGCTCAAACAGGCGCTTCCCGAAATGCCCGTTCAGCTGCATACGCACTACACCTCGGGTCTTGCTTCGATGTGCCTCCTGAAGGCTGTTGAGGCAGGCGCGGACGGTATCGACACCGCCATCAGTCCTCTCGCACTGGGCACCTCGCACGCTCCCACCGAGTCTATGGTCGCGGCGCTTCAGGGAACAGAGTTCGACACGGGTCTTGACATCCGTCAGCTCGCCGAGATACGCGCTTACTTCATGACCCTCCGCGACAAGTACATCGAGAACGGTCTGCTCGACCACAAAATGCTCGCTACCGACGCGAAGGCGCTGATCTATCAGGTTCCCGGCGGTATGCTCTCAAACCTGCTTTCGCAGCTCAAGCAGGCAGGCAAGGAGGATAAGCTCGACGAGGTTCTCGAGGAGGTTCCGCGTGTTCGTCAGGATTCAGGTTATCCGCCGCTCGTTACCCCGACCTCACAGATCGTAGGCACCCAGGCGGTGTTCAACGTAATCACGGGCGAGCGCTACAGCATGTGCACCCGCGAGTTCAAGGGCATGGTTGCCGGCGAGTACGGCACGACCCCGATGCCCATCGACCCCGAGTTCCAGAAGAAGATCTGCGGAGACATGGAGATCATCCACGGCAGACCCGCAGACCGTCTTGAGCCGGAGCTTGACAAGCTCAGAGGCGAGATCTCCGAGTGGATCGAGCAGGAGGAGGACGTACTCTCCTACGCCCAGTTCCCGAAGGTAGCTCTCGACTTCTTTGAGAAGAGAAGAAACGCCAAGGCAGGCATCAACGGCGATCTGCTTGATAAAAAGAATATGATCCACCCCGTTTAAGGGTGAAGCAAGGGACGGCTCCGGCTGTCCCTGATTTTTTATAAAAAAAAGAGACCCGATTTTCGTCGGGTCTCAAATTCGTTTTAACTTATTCAGCCTGGATCTTTACGAACTGCTCCTGCATGTACTCGTAAACATCGGCGTCGAGGTTGCCGAATACGTAGCACTTGTCGAGGTACTCGTCGCCGGGGAGAGTCAGCTCGTTGTTCTTGATATCGTCGTCGAGCAGCTTGACAGCCTCGTCGTTTGCGCAGC
Source organism: uncultured Ruminococcus sp. (assembly GCA_902765625.1). Lineage (GTDB taxonomy): Bacteria > Bacillota > Clostridia > Oscillospirales > Acutalibacteraceae > Ruminococcoides. The sequence goes on from CACXAO010000032.1 coordinate 1,499, forward strand.
CGTAACGGAGATACTTGCAGTTTTCGGCAGCGATCTCGGGCTTCTGCATGAAGTTGATGAACTTCTCGGCGTTTTCCTTGTTCTTGCTGCAGGTGGGAATGCACATCGCGTCGTAGAACAGGTTGGAGCCGTATTCGGGCAGACAGTAGTCGAGGTCCTCGTTCTCGTCCATCATAGCGGCGATGTCGCCTGCGTAGTAGGGAGCGATCGCGGACTGCGAGGTTTCCATCTCGGTGAATACCTGATCCATAACGTACTTTTTAAGCAAGGGCTTTTGCTCGCGGAGCTTCTCGCTTGCCTTGTCGATGTCGTCCTTGGTGCAGTTTGAGGGATCGATTCCGAGGGTCTGCATCGCGATAGCCATTGCGTCGCGGCTGTTGTTGAACATCAGAATCTGACCCTTGAGGTTCTCGTCCCAGAGAGCGTCCCAGTTTTTGGGAGCTTCCTCAACCTTTGTCTTGTCGTAAACAAGAGCGGTCACGCCCCACTGATAAATAACGGTGTACTTGTTGTCGGGGTCGCAGTCGAGGTTCTTGAAGCGGTCGTTAATATACTTGTAGTTCGGAATGTTGTCGTAGTTGAGCTCGAGCAGCATGCCTTCCTTAATCATCTTTGAAATCATGTACTCCGAGGGAATAACCACGTCGTAGCTTACGTTGCTGTTCTTGAGCATATTGTAGAGATCCTCGTTGGTCTCGTAGGTGGTGTAGTTGACCTTGATTCCCGTTTCCTTCTCGAATTCCTCGATAACGTTCATCAGGCCGTCCTGACCCTCTGCGATATACTCGCCCCAGTTATACACGTTTACTTCTCCTGCGCCGCTGTTGCCGCAGCCCGCGAACATGGTCGCGAAGGAACCGAGCATTACAACGCAGAGAGCGATGGCTAAGATTTTTTTCATTTCCCAATCCTCCAAAAATAATATTAAGTCACCTTGTGACAGAGCAGCATTTTTCTACAGCTTCATTTTGTTCTTTTCAGCCCTGCGGTCGCGGATGTTTATCAGCACCATAATGATGATGATAACGAGGAAGAGCAGGGTAGAGAGCGCGTTGATGGTCGGCGGAATCTTGCGGCGAAGCATACCGTAGATTTCCGTGCTGAGGTTCTGGAAGCGCGCGCCCTGAGTAAAGTGAGTGATAACAAAGTCGTCGAGCGAATAGGTAAAGCTGATGAGAGCGCCCGAGAAGATACCCGGCATGAGCTCGTGTAGAACGACCTTGTAAAATGCCTGAAACGGCGTGCAGCCCAGATCGAGCGCGGCGTCGTAAAGGCTTGAATCCATACGGCGGATCCTGGGCATAACGTTGAGCACGACGAACGGTACGCAGAAGCAGATGTGCGAAAGCAGAACCGTGCCGAAGCCCATCTCGAAGTTGAAGATCACGCCGAGGAAGGTGAAGAGCAGCATCAGCGAAACGCCCATTACGATATCGGGACTGATGATCGGAATGTTCGACGCGTTTTGCACAAGCATGCGCGTTTTGCCCTTCAGGTTGCTTATTCCGATTGCCGCCGACGAGCCGAGAATCGTTGCGAACAGCGAGGCGAGAACCGCGATAAGCAGAGTATTTGTGAGAGCGTTCATGATCGAACTGCTTTTGAACAGCTCGAGGTACCAGTCGAAGGTAAAGCCTCCCCAGGCAGCCGAACGGCTCTTGTTGAACGAATAGAAGATAAGCACCGCGATAGGCGCGTACATAAACACCATGATAAGCGCTATGTAAATTTTAGTCAGTATACCCTTGCTTTTCATCACGCAATCGCCTCCTCATCGCCGAACAGGTTCATCAGTACGAGGAACACGAGAATGAATATCATCAAAACGAGCGAGATCGCAGCGCCGATGTGGTTGTTTGTGAAGAAAATCTTGTCGATGATATCACCGATCATGATATCGTCGGTGCCGCCGAGGTACTGAGCCACGACGAAGGTACTTGCGCTAGGTACGAAAACCATCGTTATACCCGATATTATGCCCGGTATACTCAGCGGAAATACGACCTTGCGGAAAACCATCATCTTGTTGGAGCCCAAATCCTGAGCCGCCTCGATCAGACCCTTGTCGATTTTGCCCATGACGGTGTAAATCGGCAGCAGCATAAAGGGCATGTACTCGTAAACCATGCCGACGATGACCGCGCCGGTGTTGTTGCTGTAGTTGCCGTGGATGCCGATTGCCGAAAGAAGCGTATCGAGCGGACCGCCGCTCTGGAGCAGCAGCACCCATGCGTAGATCCTGAGCAGAAAGTTCATCCACATCGGGATCATCAGCAGCATAACGACCGTGTTTTGAGTCGACTCGCGCATCTGGGTGATTATGTACGCAAGCGGATAGGCGATAATCAGGCAGAGCACGGTTGAAAGCAGCGCTATCCACAATGATTTGAGAAATACGTTTGTGTATTCAAAAGCCGAGGTGAACGCCTCGAGCGAAAAGCTGCCGCTGTTGTCGGTGAACGCGGTAATTCCTATCATCACCAGCGGAATCATCGTAAAAACGAGCATCCAGATCAGGTAGGGAACCGAGAGGAGCTTTGATTTCATCTCTCACCCTCCCCGTTTGCGGGTTCGGGGTCAAGCACCTCGAATTCCGCTTTTGAAAAGTCGAAGCTGAGCGGCACATAGGTAGCGACCTGCTCGTCGGTATCGCTGAGCATGAGCCACTTGCGCTCGTCCGACTCGAGAATGATCTCGTTGTGCTCGCCCTTGTAGATAACAGACTCGATGTAAACGTCCTGCAAATCGCCGGTGCCGTCGCCCGCGAGCGAAAGTGCAGAGGGCGGAAGCGATATTTTAAGCCTTGTGCCCTCGGGATAGAAGCGGCCGTCAACCTTGATGGTCTCCTTCTCAAGCTTGAACTCAATGTAATTCTCGTCCTCGCTGCCGTAGCTTACCTCGGTTTCTATTATATTATCGTAGAAGGGCAGGAGCTTGTTCATGATCTGAATGTTGAACGGAACCACGCTCATGCCTACGGTTGTGCCGATGTCGGTGCTCTTTGTTGAGTGAACAAGGATCTCGCACTTGCCGCAGCGGATGCTCATCTCGTAGTGAACGCCCTTGAAGGTGACCTTCTCGACAACGCCTGTCAGCTGACCCTCCTCGGGAGCTGTGATGATGATGTCCTCGGGACGGATAACGACGTCTACGGGAGTGTTCTTGCCGAAGCCCTTGTCGACGCACTCAAGCTCCTTGCCGAGAATGCGGATACGGCAGTCGTCTATCATGATGCCGTTGAGGATGTTCGCCTCGCCGATGAAGTCCGCGACAAACGCGTTAACCGGCTCGTTGTAGATATCCTCGGGAGTTCCGATCTGCTCGATCACGCCGTTGTTCATAACCACGACGCGGTCGCTCATGGTCAGCGCTTCCTCCTGGTCGTGGGTTACGTAGATGAAGGTCTTTTGAGTGTTTTTCTGAATCTCCTTGAGCTCGAGCTGCATGTCCTTTCGCAGCTGCAGGTCGAGCGCGCCGAGCGGCTCGTCGAGGAGAATGATTTCGGGGTCGCAGACAAGCGCGCGGGCGATCGCAACGCGCTGCTGCTGTCCGCCGGAGAGCTTCTGCACGGGACGTTTTTCGTAGCCCTTGAGGTCAACCACGGCGAGCATTTTTTTGACCTTCTGTTTTATTTCATCCTTCGGCAGCTTTTTCAGCTTGAGACCGAAGGCTACATTGTCGTATACATTTAAATGAGGGAACAGCGAATATTTCTGAAAGACAGTGTTGACGTTCCGCTTATGAGGCGGCATACCGTTTATGCGTTTGCCGTCAAAAATCACGTCGCCGCTTTCGGGATCAACAAAGCCTCCGATAATGCGAAGCGTTGTGGTTTTGCCGCAGCCGCTCGGACCGAGAATCGTCACGAATTCCTTTTCATGAATATCAAGGTTGATGTGGTTGAGAATTACCTCTCCGTCGAATCTGACGAAAATATCCTTTAAGGATACTATCACCTTTTTTGATGTCTGTTCCATTTATGCACCCCTGTTCTGTCGGTAATTTCGGTTTCGGGCTTATTCGCCTACAAAACCATTTTAGATTATATGCGAACAGAGTAAAAATGTCAAGGATTTAGTCGTGCGCCGGGTTACTCTTGAACGGTACAATATAGGTATTTATCGGAAATAGTGCCGCAAGTTTGCGCAAAATTGCAGAGAAGCAACGAAACTGATATTATTATGGTGAAAAATAACAGTCGGGTCAAAAGGAATATAACGGGCATTTAAACTAAAAAAATTCATCTTTTCTGATAAAAAAATGAAAAGAAGAAAAATTCCACAAAATATTTGTTATTTATTTGTAATAAAAACCATATACTTTTGATTATTGATTTGATATAATAAAAATGAACTTTTATGAAAGGATGATTTTTGGATAAGCATAGTTGCAGCTGCGACAGTGCTCACATCTTCCTTGGCATTTACTTTCTCGGCAAATGCGGCTAATATTTCCGCCGATTCCGAGGTCGCGGCGGATACCGCGATACAGTCAAATGTCCAGGACGGCGTGATTCTGCACGCGTTCAACTGGTCTTACAACGCTATCAAGGAAAATCTGCCGGCAATCGCCGCCGCGGGTTATTCCACTGTACAGACCTCACCTGTGCAGCAGCCCAAGGACTTCAGCGCGTCCACCGACATTGCGGGTCAGTGGTGGAAGCTCTACCAGCCCGTAAGCATGCAGATCGCACAGAAGTCTTGGCTCGGCACAAAGGCTGAGCTTACCGCGCTCTGTTCAGAGGCGGACAAGTACGGCATCAAGATTATCTGCGATATCGTATCCAACCACTTCGGCAACCTCTCGGAGCAGGCGGGCGCAAACTCGCTCAGCGATCAGGTCGCAACCTATCAGCCCGATTTCTACAACAACAGAACAAGCTACTTCCGCTCAAACAACTTCAACGCGGACGACAGCTCTATTCAAAAGACTGTTCAGGGTCACGTTTCCAACTGCCCCGACCTGAATACAGGCAACTCCAACGTTCAGCAGGCTGCTCTTAATCTGCTCAAGGAGTGCATCGACTGCGGCGTTGACGGCTTCCGTTTCGACGCTGCAAAGCACATCGAGACTCCCAGCGACGGTTCCTACGGTTCACAGTACTGGCCGACCGTAACAAACGGCGCAAAGACCTACTACTCGCAGAAGAATCCCGGCAAGAGCCTCTACATCTACGGCGAGATCCTTAACACCTGCGGTACCGGCAGAAGCTTCAACAACTACACCTCCTACATCAACGTTACCGACAACAAGACCGGCGACTCTGTTCTGGCGGCTGTTAACAGCAAGAACGCAGGCACTGCGGCAAGCAACCAGTACAAGGCAGGCGTTGCGGCTTCCAAGGTAGTTCTCTGGGCTGAGTCCCACGATACCTACGAGGGCAACTCCGGCTCAGGCGGTCTGAGCAATACCTCCGGCGTTTCCGACGAGACTGTTGCCAAGGCATGGGCTATCGTAGCTGCGAGAAAAGACGCTACAGCTCTGTTCTTCGCTCGTCCCGGCACAGCTCACATGGGCGAGGCTTCAACCGACGCTTCCTACAAGAGCTCAGCTGTTGCCGAGGTCAACAAGTTCCATAACCTCTTTGTAGGTCAGAGCGAGAAGCTCGGTTCCTCCGGCAGCATCGCTTACGTACAGAGAGGCGGCAAGGGTATCGTTCTCTCCAACGTAAACGGCACCTCCACCTCCGTCAGCGTTGCCAACACCGGCATGGCAGACGGCACCTACACCGATATGGTTACAGGCAACACCTTCACCGTATCCGGCGGCACAGTTTCCGGGTCCATCGGTTCAACCGGCGTTGCTGTCGTATACCAGGGCAATACCACCCCGAAGGCAACAAGCTCCGTTGAGAGCTGCACCTTCAAGAACGAGACAATCACCGTTAAGCTCTCTCTCGAGAACGCTGTAAGCGGTACATACTGCCTCGACGATTCCAGCCCCGTTCAGTTCACAAACGGCACCGCTATCAAGATCGGTTCCGACTACAACTACGGCGACACAATCACCCTCACTCTCACCGCAACCGACAAGAACGGTGTGACCGAGACAAACGTATACAAATACAAGAAGGAGAAGAACACAGGCTCCGGCGTTTACATCTGGCTGAACGCTGCTAAAAAGACCACCTGGAAGGCTCCCTTCAACGTATATATTTACGACGAGGATTCCGTTCCCGGCAAGACCTACACCAACTCCGTTTCATGGCCCGGCGAGGCTATGACCTACGATGAATCCCAGCAGATGTGGTACTACGAGGTTCCCACCACCAGCTACCTCAACGGTCAGGCGGATAGCTATGACCTCAGCAAGGCGGCAAATGCTTACTTCATCATCAACGCTATTTCAACCTCTACCAACCAGACCGTTCAGTATCCTGCGGACGGTACCCCGGCTAGCAAGAAGCCCAAGGTAAACGGTCAGTCATGGGAGTACGCTGTAACAAGCGGCAGCTCAATGACTACCTCCACCAGAAAACCCAGCTCTGTTGATATTCCCGCGACAGTTGTTACAAAGGGATATGAGCCTACAACAGCGGCTCCCACAACCCAGCCTCCCACAACAACTCAGCCTCCCACAACTACACAGCCGCCTACAACCGCTGCACCCACAACTGCAGCTCCCACAACTGCGGCTCCTACCACAGCGGCTCCTACAACCGCGAAACCCACAACCGCACCTACAACTGCGGCTCCCACAACTGCAAAGCCCACAGCAGCTCCTACAACTGCAGCACCCACAACCGAAGCTCCCACCGAGCCTGAGGTCATCAGATACTACGGTGACGTAACCAACGACGGAGTAATCACGATCAAGGACGTTACATATGTACAGCTCCACATCGCAGGCAAGGTCAAGCTCACAGGCGTAGACCTCAAGATGGCTGACGTTGACGGCAACGGCGAGGTAAACATCACCGACGTTACCTACATCCAGCTTTATATCGGCAAGAATCCCAAGCATGCAAAGGTTGGCGAACCCTACACTGTTCCCAGACCCACACAGCCCACAACCGCAAAGCCTCAGCCTACAACTGAAAACCCTACTGAGCCTGCGACAAGCGGAAAGTCGCTGACGGTAACGGCTACCTCCAATATCTTCCCGCAGGCAACAACCAAATTTGACCCCATCGCAAATCAGATTACCGTTACCTATTGGATCAATATCAAGGATTACTCCATGATCAACGCTCAGTGGACATTATCCTATGATAAAAAATTCCTCACCATCGACGAGACCGACGGCGTTAACAAGAAGGGCAGAAAAGACCTGCTCTTCCGTGCGACCGGAGGCAACGGAACCGTTACCAACTACAACGTTGAGTCTATGCCCGACGGCGGCGTAAAGTGTAACGCCACAGACCTCGACGGCTACGACCTCACAAGCGACGACGGAGGCAGAGTTGCGTTCGTTTCTGTAACCTTCAATCCCGTTGAAGGCGCCGTAGGCAACACAACCGTAAACCTCAACGTTGAGGTTCTTCAGCTCGGTACAGGCGAAGGCGATCAGTTCTACTTTATCGACAATTCCAAGATCGTTCGTTCCGACATCAGCTACCTGCCCTCAGATACCGCTACAGCTGTATACGCAGGCGTATTCAACGAATCAAAGCAGCAGGAGCCCGACGTTACCAGTCCAACCACAGCTCCCGTTCAGCCTACAACCGCAGCTCCCGATCCCGGCAAAAGTCTGACTGTTAAGGCTACCTCCAATATCTTCCCGCAGGCAACAACGACCTTTAATCCCATTTCAAATCAGATTACCGTTACCTACTGGATCAACATTCAGAACGCCAGCATGCTCAACGGTCAGTGGACAATGTCCTATGACAAGAAGTATCTCACGCTTGACGAGTCCGACGGCGTAAACAAAAGCGGAAAGAAATATCAGATCTTCCGCGTTACAAACGGCGTTGGAACCATCTACAACCTCAGCGTTGACTCCATGCCCGACGGCGGTATCAAGTGCAACGCTACCGATCTCGACGGCTATGACCTTACTGCCGATGGCGGCGGAAGAATTCCGTTTGTTTCCGTAACCTTCAATCCCGTAAGCGGCATGACAGGCGAGACAACCGTAAACCTCGACGTAGAGTATCTGCAGCTCAAGGATGATACAAATCCGCAGTACTACTTTGTCGACGATTCAAAGATCGTACGTCCCGACATCAGCTATCTGCCCTCAGATACTGCAACAGCGGTATACGCAGGTGCTTTTGACAACACAAAGCAGCAGAAGCCCGATGACGTTCAGCCCACAACACAGGCTCCCGAACCCACCGAGGCTCCTACAACCGCAGCTCCCACAACACAGGCTCCCGAGCCTACCGAGCCTCCCACAACCGCGGCTCCTACAACACAGGCTCCCACTCAGCCTCCCACAGATCCGCCCACTCAGCCTCCGACAGTTCCGCCTGTATATGATATGACTGTCAATTTCACAAACAACCTCAACTGGTCGACAGTAAACGTGTACGCATGGGGCGGCAGCGCTGATATGCAGTGGCCGGGTATTCCGATGACTGACGAGGGTGAAAACGGATTTGATCCCGGAATCCATAATTTCTCGGCTTCTATTCCCAATGACGTAGAGGGTATCATCTTCAACGGCGGCGGTCAGGATACCGATCCCCAGACCACCAACATCACCGATTTCAGTCCCGAAGGCTGGTATGTAAACAGCAAATACACCGAGGTCAACCCCGACGGCAAAACCGTATATCAGGCTCTCCCGTGGGGCTTCCAGCCTGAACCTTCAGGTTCCTCCTTCAAGTTCACAGATAACCAGAAGTGGGGTACCGTATACGTACACGCATGGAACGACAGCGAAGCCCTGACCACATGGCCGGGCGATGTTATGACCGAGAAAACAACCAACGACTTCGGCGAGGAGGTATTCACGATCTATGTTCCCGACGGCGCTATAGGCGTTGTTCTGAGCAACGGCAACGGCGACCAGACCGTGGATATCAACGACTTCTCGCAGGAAGGCTACTACACCAAGGGCGACAGAGACAGCAGCGGTAATCTCTATGTTACCGCATGGGGCCCGATTGATACAGGAAAGAAGATCTTGTTCACCTGCAACTGGGGCACCTGCTATCTCTATGCGTGGAATGACGACGGCGCAGAGCCCTGCGGAGGATGGCCGGGTTCAGTGATAACCGAGACCACCACCAACGACTTTGGTGAGAAGCAGTTTGTCGCATACATTCCGTCAGGAGCAACGCATATCATCTTTAACAACGGAAACGGCGAGCAGACTGTGAATATCGATAACCTGGATGTACAGGGTTATTACATCACAGGCGGCCCGAGCAACGCACTCACGGTTGCTTCATGGTAAAAAGTAAATAATTAACCACAAACGGCGTCTATCTGAGCGGTAGGCGCCGCTTTTGGCGTTTAAATAAATAAAAAAACAGACGATTATTAAAATTTTTCAAAAAATTTCTCCAAAACACTTTACTTTGATAAATTGTTACTATATAATATTAAGGTATGATTTTTATCAAATTAATCAATGGAGGAAATAATTATGAAAAAGATTCTTGCATTTCTCATGGCAGGCGCAATGTCGGTAACCGCATTAGCCGGCTGTTCCGCGAAAAACGACACAAGCTCGGCAGCTTCCGACGGCGCGACTTCCGCTGCAGCGGCTGACGCCAACAGCGACTGGGCGTACATCGAAAACAAGGGCACGATGACAATCGGTATCACCTACTTTGAGCCGATGAACTACATCGGTGAGGACGGCAAGCTCACAGGCTTTGAAACCGACTTTGCCACCGCAGTATGCGAGGAGCTCGGCGTTACTCCCCAGTTCCAGGAGATCGAGTGGGATTCCAAGGAGATCGAGCTGAACGCAAAGACTATCGACTGCATCTGGAACGGCCTCACCATCACCGAAGAGAGAGAAAAGAACATGGACATCTCGCTGCCTTATATGCAGAACGAGCAGGTTATGGTTGTCAAGGCTGAGAACGCCGACAAGTATAAGACCGCAGAAGACGTTAAGGGCGCGAAGGTTGTTGCCGAAGCAGGCTCCGCAGGCGAAGAGGTTGCCAAGGGCGAGGACTTCTTCAAGGAAGCAGAGTACACTCCCGCGGATTCTCAGGCTAAGTGCCTCCTCGAGGTTAAGTCAGGCACCTCCGACATCGCGATTATCGACTATGTAATGACAATCGGCACACTCCGTTCCGGTTCCGACTACGCTGACCTCAAGATGGTTGAGGATCAGACCTTCTCACCCGAGGTTTACGGCATCGCGTTCAGAAAGAACAGCCCCGAGACGATGGAGAAGATCAATGAAGCTATCATCAAGCTTTACGCCGACGGCAAGCTTTCTGAAATCGCTGAAAAGTACAACCTCAAGGATCAGATTCCCAAAATCAACGCCGACAGCGCTGACTAAGCAAAAAGCAAATGGAACAATTTTTTAACGTAACGCTTGAACTGCTGGACGGCTTTGGTCAGAACTGTACCATTTTCGGTATGACGCTGCTTATGGCAATTCCGCTCGGACTGATCATCTCCTTCGGTTCAATGTCGAGTTTTTTGCCGCTCAAGGGTCTTGTCAAGACCGTTGTGTGGATTATCCGCGGCACACCTCTCATGCTGCAGCTCTTTGTTGTATTCTACATTCCCTCGCTTGTATGGGGAATCTCCTTTGACCGCATGACAGCGGCGGTTATCGCCTTTGTTATCAACTACGCGGCGTATTTTTCGGAGATTTTCCGCGGCGGAATCGAGTCTATCCCAAAGGGACAGTACGAAGCCGGTCAGGTGCTCGGCATGAAAAAAAGCCAGATTTTCTTCAAGGTCGTTCTCATGCAGGTAGTAAAGCGCATTGTCGCGCCAATGAGCAACGAGATCATCACTCTCGTCAAGGACACCTCGCTTGCGCGTGTAATCATGGTTCCCGAAATGCTCAAGGCTGCCGAGCGCTTCACCGTACAGGGTCTTATCTGGCCGCTCTTTTACACCGGCGTATTCTTCCTGATTTTCAACGGCGCACTCACTCTGCTTTTCTCCTTTATTGAGAAAAAGCTCAGCTACTATAAGGGTTAAGGAGGGGCTGCAATGCTAAAGGTTGAAAACATCGGCAAGAGCTTCGGAAAAAACGAGGTTCTTAAAAATATCAGCTTCTCGCTCAACAAGGGAGAGGTGCTCGCGATAATCGGTTCGTCAGGTTCCGGCAAAACGACTCTTTTGCGCTGTCTGAACTTTCTCGAAACGCCGCAGAAGGGTAAAATCACGGTCGGAAACGAGGTTCTGTTTGACAGCGATGACGTGAACAGCAGAAGCGACTCCGTTATACGCCGCAAGCGTCTGCACTTCGGATTGGTTTTCCAGAATTTCAATCTCTTTCCGCAGTACAAGGTGATTGAAAACATTACTCTCGCGCCGTCGCTGATGGCGAAGGAGCAAATCCGCGAAAACGGCTCCTACAAGGGCGCGGCGAGCATGAAGCAGGCTCAAAAGGCTATTCAGGAGGAGGCTGAATCCCTCCTCAGACGGGTAGGCTTGTATGAGAAGCGCAATTCCTATCCATGCGACCTCAGCGGCGGACAGCAGCAGCGTGTTGCGATCGCGCGCGCACTTGCGCTCAATCCCGACATTCTGTGTTTTGACGAGCCCACCTCGGCTCTCGACCCCGAGCTTACCGGCGAGGTGCTCAACGTAATCAAGGGTCTGAAAAGCTCCGACAGTACAATGATAGTAGTGACCCACGAAATCGGTTTTGCCCACGACGTCGCCGACCGCATCATATTCATGGACGGCGGTCTGATCGAGGAGGAGGGCACTCCGCAGGAGGTTATCGACAATCCGAAAAGCGCGCGCACACGCGAATTTTTGGCGCGCTTCAATCAGTTCGGAGATTAATTCAATATCAAATCCGGAGAGACGGCATCGCGCCGTCTCTTTTTTCGTCACCAAGGCGCTATTTGCCTAATAATGGGGCAGTGCGGAGGGGTATTTTTTATTTCCAGCCTATTGAAAAGCGTGAGGTAAAATGTTATAATAACAATAATTATGTGATATAATCAGTCTAACTATGTGAAACGGAGGAATCAGGATGGCTGTCAAGGTTACCTTGCTCACCTACACGCCCAATCCCGAGCAGACCGTCGCGATGGCGGCAAAGCTCTGCTATTCACCGTCGGGAATCGAGGATATCCGCGACGGACTTACCGAAGAAAAAACCGCGGCGTTTATCGATATGCTTTCAGACCTCGGCCATGCCAGCCCGATCGAGCACGCGTCATTTACCTTTGGAATCGAGGGTATCTCGCGAGCCTGCTCCCATCAGCTGGTGCGTCACCGCATTGCCTCCTACAGCCAGCAGTCGCAGCGTTATGTTGACGGAACGAAGTTCGACTTTGTAACTCCGCCTGCGATCGCCGCAAACGAAAAGGCGCTTGCCGCCTATGAAAAGGTTATTTCAATGCAGAGCGAGGCGTACCGCGAGATCCGCGACGCGCTCGTCGTAGGCTACATCCGCGAATATACCGGCGAGAACAACGACAGAACCGACGCTGAGGTCATGGAGGACTTCAAGGCGTTCGACAAAAAGCGCTATTCCGCCTTTGTCAAGAAGGCAAACGAGGACGCGAGGTTTATTTTGCCAAACGCTTCAACAACCAAAATCGTCTGCACCTTCAACGCGCGCAGCCTGCACAATTTCTTCGCGCACCGCTGCTGCAACCGCGCGCAGTGGGAGATCCGCGAGGTTGCCGAGCAAATGCTGCTTCTCTGTCTTGAGGCGGCGCCGCACCTGTTCAAAAACTGCGGACCTTCATGCCTGTTCGGACCCTGTCCAGAGGGCGCGATGTGCTGCGGCAAAACCGCTGAGGTTCGTCAAAAATACGGAAGAAAGTGACAGCATGGGAAAAATTATTGTAATCGAGGGTCTCGACGGCAGCGGCAAGGCAACTCAGACCAAGCTCCTGTTTGAAAAGCTGCAAAGCAGAGGCGCGAATGTCAGACGGCTGGAGTTTCCGAACTACGACAGTCCAAGCTCCGCGCTGGTGAAAATGTACCTCGGCGGCGAATTCGGCAGCAAGCCCGAGGATGTGAATGCCTACGCCGCTTCCGCATTTTACGCGGTCGACAGAATCGCGGGCTATCTCAAGGACTGGAAGCGCGATTATCAGGGCGGCGCCGTATTTCTCAGCGACCGCTACGCAACCTCCAACCTGATATACCAGATGTCTAAGCTGCCCGAAAGCGAGCGCGGTGAGTACATCAGGTGGCAGGAGGATTTTGAATACGATAAATTAGGCTTGCCGCGTCCGGACGCGGTGATTTATCTCGACGTTGAGCCGGATGTTTCGCAGAAGCTGATGGAAAAACGCTACGGCGGCGATAATTCAAAGAAGGATCTGCACGAGAGCAATCTCAGGTTCCTGCTTAATTGCCGCGAAAGCGCGCTGTACGCCGTTGAAAACTGCGGATGGCAGCTTATCAACTGCTGCGAAAACGGCGATATCAAGCCGATTGAAAAAATTGCCGCCGATATCGAGGCGGCGCTTGAGAGTATTCTATGCTGAATTTTCAAAACCTCAAAAAGTCCGAAATCAAAAAATACAGATCATATTATTCCGACCCGAAGGCGGTCGGGCTTGAGTACAATTTTGTTTCAGCCTATCTCTGGGCGCGCGAGTACGACATCAAGGTCGCGTTCTTTGACGACACCCTCATAAAAGCCTATTTCCGCGATAACGGCACCGTCTGGGGCTATTGTCTGCCTTCGGGAAAAAACGTAAAGGGTGCGGCAGAGGCGATTTTCGCGGACGCACGGGAGAAAAACGAGCCTGTGTGCTTCGGTTATCTCTCTCAAAGGGAGCGCGAAACGCTCGAATCGCTTTATCCGGACAGGTTCGAGTTTGAGCGAAGCGACTCAACTCAGGACTATATCTATTTTTCAGACAGCCTAGCGTACCTCGCCGGCAAAAAATATCACTCCAAGCGAAACCACATCTCAAAATTTTACCGCACATACGACAACGCCGAGGTGAAGAGCATCACGCCTGAAAACATCGGCGACGCTCTTACTGTGGTTGAATTATGGTGTGAGGAGAACGGCATTGACCGCAAAACCTACGCCGAATATTCAATTATCAGCGACGCGCTCGAAAACCTCCGCGAGTTTGAAATGCGCGGAATCATTCTCTACGTCGATCAAAAGCCGATTGCGATGACTCTCGGCAGCGAGATTTCTCCGATTTGCTTCGACGTCAATTTCGAAAAGGCGCTCACCGCCTACGACGGCAGCTACGCCGTTATCAACAACGAATTCGCCAAGCGGCTGACCTCGTACACCTACATCAACCGCGAGGAGGATCTGGGACTTGAGGGTCTGCGCAAATCAAAGCTCTCGTACCATCCCGCGATAATTTACGACAGATACGACGGGGTGGCAAAATGGTAAGCTTCTCGGAAACGGAAAAAAACGACATTTCCGACTTAAAAGCCTTGTGGCTCAGCTCCTTTGAGGAGGACGAAAAAGCCGCCGATTTATTCTTTGAAAGAATAATGAGCTTTGCTCACGCATATAAGGCTGAGGAGAACGGAGAGCTGATTGCAGCCGTTTATCTTGTGGACTGCACCATAAACGGCGGCCGTGCGCATTACCTCTGCGGAGCGGCAACCCGCCGTGATTATCGCGGCAAAGGCGTTATGAGCGGACTGATTACGTTCGCGCTTGATGACGCAAAACGCAGGGGCGACAAGTTCTCCGTTTTATATCCTGCAAACGAGGGTCTGTACCGCTTTTACGGCAGACTGGGGTATCTTGCGAAATGCACCTCGAGGACGCGCCGGATTACACGCGCCGACCTGTGCGGAGCAGAAAAACCGACCTGCGGAACGCCTGATACCGACAGAATGCAGCGAAGTACATTTGAAAATAATTTTCTTTTCTGGAATAAAGAATACGTTTCATTCGCCTCCGAATATTACGGCGTGTACGGTGTGAAAACGGCTTGTTCAGCCGGCGCGCTTGCAATTTACACGGTTGAAAACAGAACGGCGACAGTATTCTATTCGATTTATAATGACGTAAAAGAATTAAAAAGCCTGCTTTCGACAATCGAAGCAGACGCATATATTATTACGGGAACGGGCGCAAATCCGCTGCTTGCGGGGGAAAAGCGAGAAATTTGCGGTATGCTGCGTCCGCTGACAAACCAAAACCCTCCCGACGATGTTTTTATCGGGATCACGCTCAACTGAAAGGAGCAGATTATGTTTTATTTGTTTTTAGCAGAAGGATTTGAAGAAACCGAGGCGCTTGCCACTCTCGACGTAATGCGCAGAGCGCGTCTCAACGTTCAGACCGTCGGCGTTACCGGCGTGTATGTAACAGGTTCGCACGGCGTGACCGTAAAGCCTGACATTGACCTTTCCGACATCACATACGAGGGTCTTGAGGGCGTGGTGCTCCCGGGAGGAATGCCCGGTACCATCAACCTCGGCTCCAACGAAGCGGTGCTCGATTGCGTAAGATACAGCTTTGAAAACAAGAAAATCACCGCCGCCATCTGCGCAGCGCCGTCGATTCTCGGCAATCTCGGATTTTTGGCAGGCAGAAACGCGACCTGCTTCCCGGGCTTTGAGTCCGAGCTCAAGGGAGCGCTCTGCACCGGTTCGCACGTAGAAACCGACGAGCATGTTATTACCTCAAAGGGCGCCGGCTGCGCGATCGAGTTCGGTCACGCAATCGTTGCGCTCGCGGTCGGCAAGGCGGACGCCGACAGAGTTATCGAGGAAATGCAATGCCTCTGATAAACGTCAGAAAACGCAAGCATGAGCTGCGCGCGCGGTTTAAGCGCTATCGTGCCGAGTGTCCGCCCGAGCTGAAGAAATCGCTCGACGCACAGCTTTTTGAGCGTTTTACCGCGCTTGAGGAGTACAACAGCGCCGACGTTCTGTTCGCGTATATTTCGCAGCCGATAGAATGCGACACCTCTGCTATCATCGCGGACGCGCTTGAAAGGGGCAAGCGTGTGGCGGTGCCGAAGTGTCACGCGACCTCGAATGAAATGGATTTTTATTTCATACAATCATATGACGACCTCAGCGCAGGCAAGTACGGTATTTTGGAGCCGGTTCCGGCGCGCTGCGAAAAGGCGGTTGATTTTTCGCGCGGACTGTGTCTTGTGCCGGGGCTGAGCTTTGATTTGCAGGGCTACAGATTAGGCTTCGGCAAGGGCTATTACGACCGGTTTTTGTCTGATTTCGGCGGAGTCACCGTCGGCGTCTGCTACGGCAAGTGCACCGTAACCGAGCTGCCCAGAGGCGCCTTTGACCGTGCGGTCGATATCGTAATGACCGAAAAATTCAGCAACCGCACCGGAAGCTGAACATTCCGCGAAAGCGGCAGATAAAGGAATGAGTATTATGAATAACGATAACAACTTTAATTCGCTGGAAGAACAGCGCCGCCGCAAGGCGGATAACTTCCGTCTGCGCATTCAGGACGATTATGACGACCCGGGCGCGGACGGCTACAGCGATCAGCCCGAGGAAATCAGCTCCTACAGCGGCGAGGATGTTAAGGATCAGATCGCGCGTGAGTCAAAGCGCTCGCTAAAGCGCAAAATGAAGGAAGAAAAGCGTGAGCTTCGCGCGCGCAACAGGAGAAACAGACGTGTTTTCCGAATTGCGTGGCTGGTTTCTGTCGCAATTGTAGGCGGCGCGATCGCGATGTTCCTCATTACCGGAATGAACGACCTGCTCGCGATCAACCGCAAGAATCCCGATACCGTCACGGTAACTATTCCGAAGGATCCGACCATCGACACGGTAACCGAGGCGCTCGCAAAGAGCGGCGTTATCGGCGAGCCTAATTACTTTAAGATGTACGCGACGGTCACAAAGTCCAACGAGTTCACCCAGGGCACCTACGAGCTGACCAAGAATATGGACTATCAGGCGATAATCTCCAACCTTCAGGGCAATTCGCGCCGTACCGACACCGTTGAAGTGACAATCATCGAGGGCATGAGCGTCGTAGAGATCGCGGACAAGCTCGTCGAGGAAAAGGCGATCAGCGACAAGGCGGAGTTTCTCACCCTTTGTGCGTCAAACGAGTTCGACGATGACTTCGACTTCCTCAAGAGCATGACCAATTCCTCCGACCGCTACTACAAGCTCGAGGGATATCTCTACCCCGATAAATACGAATTCTATCAGAACGACGATCCGCGCAGCGTAATCTATAAGCTGCTCAATAACTTCGAGAACAGGCTCTATCAGAAGCAGGATTTCGGCTACGACAAGCTCTATTCCGTAAACAAGATGCTCGAAGTTTCCGGAACCTCCTACAATCTTGACGAGATCATCACGATCGCTTCCATCGTTCAGGCTGAGGCTGCCGACAAGGATGATATGTACTACGTATCCTCGATCCTGCACAACCGTCTGACAGCCGATTCTTCAATGGGCGTTTCAAAGCTCGGTCTGGATTCGACAAAGTACTATCCCTACCGCAGCGAGGACAAGCTGCCTGCCGATTCAGCCAAGAACTACAAGAGCCGTTACGATACCTACGACAAAGAAGGCTTGCCGCCGGGACCCATCTGCAACCCCGGTATGGACGCGATCAAGGCGGCGCTCAAGCCCTATGATACCAGCTACTACTTCTTCTGCCACGATTCATACGGCAACGCTTACTACGCTTCGACCATCTACGAGCACGAGGCGAATCTGGAGAATATAGATAATGATTAAGCGACCTGAGATATTAGCTCCCGCCGGCGACATGGAGAGCCTGCGGGCAGCTCTGAATTACGGAGCAGACGCGGTTTACCTTGCTGGAAAGCAGTTCGGCATGCGTTCAGCTCCCAAAAATTTCGACAGCGACGACCTCAGAGAAGCCTGTCGCCTTGCCCATGAAAAGGGCAGAAAGATTTACGTCACCTGCAACGTTCTTCCGCGCAACAGAGAGCTTGCGGACTTGCCCGGCTTTCTCAGCTATGCGCAGGAGTGCGGCGTAGACGCGTTTATTATCGCCGACCTCGGCGTGCTCGAGCTTGCAAAGCAGTATGCGCCGGAGGTTGCGCTTCATATTTCCACACAGGCAGGCGTTACCAACTACGCCGCCGCGAACGCTCTCTATAAAATGGGCGCGTCGCGTGTGGTGCTTGCGCGCGAGATCCCGATTGACGAAATCGCCGAGATCCGCGCAAATATTCCCGGCGACCTCGAGATCGAGTGCTTTGTTCACGGCGCGATGTGCGTTTCGTTCTCGGGCAGGTGCCTGATTTCGAGCTACCTCACTGGCCGCGACGCCAATCACGGCGACTGCGCGCAGCCGTGCAGGTGGAAGTACCATCTGTACGAGGAAAAGCGCGAGGGTCAGTTCTTCCCGGTTGAGGAGGACGGCAGCGGAACCTATCTGTACAATTCGCGCGATATGTGCATGATCGGACACATTCCCGAGCTTGTCAGGGCAGGCGTGTCCAGTCTGAAAATCGAAGGACGCGCGAAATCAGCCTACTATACAGCCGTCGTCACCAACGCCTACCGCCATGCCGTTGATGATTTTATGCGCGAGGGTGAAGCGTTTACTCTCAAGCCGTGGATCACGGAGGAGCTTGAAAAAATCAGCCACCGCGAGTACAGCACAGGCTTCTACCTCGGCGGCGAACCGGGACAGGCGGTTCACAGCGGCGGATACATCCGTCACTACAACCAGGTCGCGGTCTGCGAGGAAAATATCGACGACAGCACCGCCGTTATCACGCAGAGAAATAAATTCTGCGTAGGCGACGTGCTCGACGTTCTTCCGCCCGACGGTATACCGCGCCTTGTCAGGTGCCTTTCGCTTACAAACGAGGCAGGCGACGAGGTTGAAAGCGCGCCTCACCCGATGGAGCGGCTGACAATAAAAACCGACAATCCGATTCCGGCGGGATCGGTTATCAGATTAAAACTAAATCAGTAAACCCATATAAAGGAGTAATCAGTACAATGCAGTGGACAGGATTAAACGAGCTCAGAGAAAAATTTCTTGAGTTTTTCGAGTCAAAGGGATGTCTCAGACTTCCCAGCTTCTCCCTTGTTCCCAAGGACGACAACAGCCTTTTGCTCATCAACAGCGGAATGGCGCCGATGAAAAAGTATTTTACAGGCGAGGTAACTCCTCCGCGCAAGCGCGTTACCACCTGCCAGAAGTGCATCCGCACGCCCGATATCGAGCGCGTAGGCATCACAGCCCGTCACGGCACCTTCTTTGAGATGCTGGGCAACTTCTCGTTCGGCGACTATTTCAAGCGCGAGGCGACAGCGTGGGCGTGGGAGTTTTTTACCAAGGTGCTCGAAATGCCCGAGGAAAAGCTCTACGTCTCGATTTATCAGGACGACGACGAGGCGTACGACATCTGGACAAAGGAGGTCGGCGTAGATCCATCTCACATGGTTCGTCTCGGCAAGGAGGACAACTTCTGGGAGCACGGTTCGGGTCCCTGCGGTCCCTGTTCTGAAATCTATTTTGACCGCGGCGACGAACACGGCTGCGGCAAGCCCGACTGTCACGTCGGCTGCGAATGCGACCGTTTTGTCGAGGTCTGGAACCTCGTTTTCACCCAGTTTGAGAACGACGGCAACGGCAACTACACTCCGCTTGACCATCCCAACATCGATACCGGCATGGGTCTTGAGCGTCTCGCCTGCGTAATGCAGGGTGTAGACAACCTGTTCCTCGTCGATACCGTTCAGAATATCATGAAGCACATCTCGCAGATCACCGGCGTTGAGTACGGAAGGGACGACAAGAGCGACATTTCACTCCGCGTTATCACCGATCATATCCGCAGCACCACCTTCATGATCGGCGACGGCGTTATGCCTTCCAATGAGGGCAAGGGCTATGTTCTCCGCCGTCTGCTCAGACGAGCTGCGCGCCACGGCAGACTCTTGGGATATCACGAGCCTTTCCTCTACAAGGTTTGCGACACCGTGATCAAGGAAAATCTCACCGCTTATCCCGAGCTCAAGGAGAAGCAGGAGTTCATCACAAAGGTCATCCGCGTCGAGGAGGAGAGCTTCGCCAAGACCATCGACCAGGGCTTCAGGATGCTCCAGACCCTTATTGAGAACAAGGATATCAAGGAGATCAGCGGCGAGGACGCGTTCAAGCTCAACGATACCTACGGCTTCCCGATCGACCTCACCAGAGAAATCCTCGGCGAGCAGGGCATTCAGGTTGACGTTAACCGCTTCCATGAGCTTCTCAGGGAGCAGAAAAAGCGTTCGCGCGACGCCAGAAAGAACGCAGGCGCAGACGCATGGATCTCCGAGTCCACAGATCTTTCCGATATTTCCGCGACAACCTTTGTCGGCTACACAGAGCTTACCGCGCAGTCAAAGATTCTTGCTATCGTCAAGGGCGGCGAGCGCGTTGAGACCGCAGGCGAGGGCGAGAGCGTTGCACTTGTGCTCGACACAACTCCGTTCTATGCCGAAAGCGGCGGACAGGTCGGCGACACCGGCTTGATCAGCGGCGAAGGCTTTGAGGTTGAGGTTGACAACACAACCAAGGACGCCTCCGGCAGAATATTTATTCATTCCTGCCTTGTCAAAGAGGGCGGCGTAGCGGTAGGCGAGAGCGTAAATGCCGCTGTTGACGCCGACAGACGCGCCGATATCATGCGCAACCATACCGCGGCTCACCTGCTGCAGTCCGCGCTTCGCGAGGTGCTCGGCAACCATGTTCAGCAGGCAGGTCAGCTTGTAAACGACGCTGTTCTCCGTTTTGACTTCACTCACTTTGAGGCTCTCACAGCCAAGGAGCTGATGGACGTTGAGGAGCTCGTCAACAAGAAGATCTTTGAGGCTATCGAGGTCACGACCCGCGAAATGCCCATTGAGGAAGCAAAAAAGCTCGGCGCGATGGCGCTGTTCGGCGAAAAATACGGCGACGTTGTACGCGTTGTAAGCGCAGGGGACTTCTCGGTAGAATTCTGCGGCGGTACGCACGTTAAGAACACCTCAAATCTCGGACTTTTCAAAATCCGTCAGGAGGGTTCTGTTGCCGCAGGTGTAAGAAGAATCGAGGCTATCACCGGAAACGGCGTTATCCGCTACATCAATAACGCAAACGCCTTGATTATGGGCGCGGCGCAGATTTTCAAGACCAATCCCAAGGCGCTTATCGAGGGCGCACAGCGCGCTGAGCAGCTGATTAAGGCTCAGGCTAAGGAGATCGCCGAGTTGAACGCAAAGCTCGCAGCTACTCAGCTTGATGAATTCTTCGGCAACGCGGTTGACGAGAACGGAGTTAAGATCGTCACAGGCTTTGTAAAGGGCGCAAACGCCGATGTTCTCCGCGATATGTGCGGACGCGCTAAGGATAAGGAAAGCTCCGTTGTGATCGTCATTGCGACGGCAAACGACGGAAAGGTTACCTTTGCTGCAGGCTGCGGAAAGGACGCGCTTGCAAAGGGCGCAAACGCCGGCAAAATCGTCAGAGCGGTAGCGCAGGCGGCAGGCGGCAACGGCGGCGGCAAGCCTGATATGGCTATGGCGGGCGCTAAGGACGAGAGCAAGATAGCAGAAGCGCTGGCGATTGTAAAAGATACTGTTTTGTCGATGCTGAAATAAGCTGCGAAATAAAAAAACCTTATTATAATCCCCATTAGTGTTAAAAACTAACAATTCTGAGAACAGATAATTGTGAATTTATCCAGACAAAAAATTTGAAAAAGTATTGAAGTTTTGTAACTTTTATTGTATAATTATTGTACTGAGATTTAAATATTCTCGGATGAACGATCAATTTTAGGAGGAGATCAAAAAATGTTCAAGAAAATTGCAAGCATTATTCTTGCGGCAGTTATGGTTGGCAGTACCGCTGTCGTAGCTGCCAGCGCTGCTGAAGCTGACGAAGCTGTTGCCGCTGCTGAGAATTCCGCTGTAGCCGCTGCTGACGATTCAAGCGTAGCTGCTGCTGATGATTCATCTGTAGCCGCTGCCGATAATGCTACTGTAGGCGATGGCAACAAGATTTACTTTGAAGTTAACCCCGACCTGTGGAAGAACTTCAACACAATCACCCTTTACATGTATCCCCACGGCGGCGACGCTCTTATCACTTGGGGTTCCAAGAAGGGTAACATGACCGACGAAGGCGGCAATAAGTGGTCTTTCGACTTCGACGCTAAGGGCATCGAGATCGAGTCCGGCAAGCAGTATGGTATGATTTTCACCGGCGACTGGGGCGTTCAGACCTGCGACATTATCTGGGATTCCAGCGTAATGGGCGACACCGCATATTGCACAGGCGATCAGGTTACTATGTAAAGTGGAAGAACGCTGACGCTTCCAAGTATGCTCCGCCCGTATGCATTACCTCTATCGGTAACATCATCGGTGAGGCTCTCTGGTCAGGCACAACCTACTATGACATGCTCGTAAACTTCATTAAGTCCGACGGTTCCGACGGTCTTTCCAACGCTCTCAAGTACAACGGCAAGAATGCTCAGCAGACTCTTGACGATAT
>CACXAO010000033.1 GCA_902765625.1 uncultured Ruminococcus sp.
CTCCTGTCCTTGATTTAAGTGCATTTTCAAGTATACCACGTGGAGCAACGTGACTTTTCTTTTTATTCAATTTTTACCCACTGATTCTAGGGAAGAGCCCTTTATGAGCTTGAGCAACCTCATCACCGGCGGTCAGCCCGGAATAAAGGGCAAGCCCTCGTTCATGCAGTACCTTGACTATTCCAAGGCGTGCAAGGAGAACAACAACGACGCAGCCGTTATCAAGAAGGACTGCGAGATGTTCAACAAAATGACTCTTGAGCAGTACGCGCTGTACTTCACAAACCTCATCACAGGCTGTCTCGCGGAATACAATCTTGCCGAGCTGGAATATAAGGAAGGCTCGTTGAGCCTCCAGGATAAAAACAGTCTGCAGGGTTCAATAACCTCGGCAATGAATATTTACTACAGAAAGGCTAAAAATGTAGTTGATAAATACAACGAGGTTTCAGACGCCGTTAAAAATCTCACCGTTGCAAAGGTAACCGTCAACGGCGTAACAACCGAGAAGTTCTCGTTCGGCGACGCGTGGGTAGAAGCTTCCAAAAACGGCGGCACAATGCAGCTTGTTCAGGACTGGAAAACCGACAACTTCGCAGCAGACGTTTATTACTACGACGCAAACAAGCAGTTCAAGGACGGCGCTCTCTATGTAAGCGGTCAAACCGTAACTCTCGACCTCAACGGCCATTCCATAATCCATAAAAACGCACACAAATACGACCTCTTCTCCGAGAACGGAAACCTCACCCTCAAGGACTCGTCCGGCAACAAAAACGCGGTGAACGGTATCCTCGCAAAGGGCGGAAACGTAACGGTTGACGGCGTAACTATCAGAGAATCCGCAGACGCGGGTATCAGAGCCGACGATCTCCACATGACCGTTAAAAACACCACCTTCATCAACAACAGAAACTCAGCGGTAGTGACCGGGCAAAACGCGTACACGACGATCGACAACTGCTTCTTCAGAACAAACCGCGGTTCGGCTGTGTACAACAGCGATTCGTACGTTACCATCCGCAACAGCTTCTTTGATGACAACCGTTCCGATTCCGGCGACGGCAACTCCAAGGCAGGCGGCGCGATCTACAGCCACAGCAAGCTCACCGTAGAAAACTGCAAGTTCGCCAACAACAAGGCAGAAAAGGGCGGCGCGATCTTCACCGATTACATCACTTCTATCACAAACTGCCTTTTCGAAGGAAACAGAGCAACCAACAACGGCGGCGCGGTTATTGCCGACTACAGAGGTTCCGACTGGTGCTTCTCCGTTGACATCGAAAGCTCGATCTTCAAGAAAAACAATGCCGGCAACGAAGGCGGCGCTGTATACTGCGACTCCATGAACTACCTCTCTCTCAAGGACGTTGAGATCCAGAACAACACCGCAGGCGCCAACGGCGGCGGACTCTACTGCAAAAAGGGCGCCGGTTCCTCCTGCGACCCCTTCATCAGCGGCAGAATCACAATCGTCAACAACAGACTCAGCAACGGCGCGGTGTCAAACGCATTCCTCGACGAAAACACAACCTCAAAGTGCATCTTCAAAATCGATGACAATATCGACCCCAACTCCAGAATCGGCGTAACAAGCCCCACAACCGACAAGAGCCTCGATATCTGCAGAATCTGGAACAAGAGCGCTTATGAGAACGCGGCAGACGTATTCAGCTATGATAACGGCAATTACAGAATCAACAGATACACTCACTTCTATTCCGACTACTGGTATGTAGAAATCGTAAGAAATTAACGCAGAAAAACGTTCATCGAATCGGTAACGAACGGCGTCGCAGTCCAAAACGGCTGCGGCGCTGTTATTTTGTCGGACTATCCGGCAATTTTCTTTTGCTTTTTAAATTTAATATGTTATAATATAGGGAAAAGGAGGAAATTATGAAACGTATATCAATAATTGCTTTTTCTGTTATTATTCTTTGCTTCAGCGTTTTTTCTGCGTCAGCCGTAGATTACAAGTGCAGCGAAGAGACCGTATCTAACGCGGTATATCTGGAAAACCTCAATTCCGGAGCGGTTGTATATGAGAAAAATTCCGATCAGCAGAGCTATCCTGCTTCTACCACAAAGATCATGACGTTCGTGATTACAGCGGAGAATGTCAGCGATCTCGATCAAACCACCGTTACGATCAAGCAGGATGTGATCAGCGGACTCGACCCCGAGAGCACGGTCATGGGTTTGTCGGCGCATGTCGGCGAGCAGGTCTCCGTCAGGGATCTTCTTTACGGACTGATGCTCCCGTCAGGCAACGACGCGGCGCTTGTGCTGGCGGATTATGTGGGAGGCGGAATCCCGGGATTTGCCGAGAAGATGAACGCCAAGGCGGCGGAGCTTGGCTGCACCAACACTCACTTTACCAATCCGCACGGTCTTTATGATCCCGATCATTACACGACCGCACACGATATGGCGCTGATCGCAAAGCACGCAATGAGCATACCTGATTTTATGGAGATATGCAATACCGTCTACTACACTCCCAACGGCTTCGATACCCTGCATAACACCAATTATATGATCGATCCGAACGCAGAAGGCGGCGCTTACTACTATGAGTACACTCAGGGCATAAAGACCGGTTATCTGGACGAGGCGGGCAAGTGCCTTGTTACCTCGTCCGATAAGGACGGAGACAAATACATTTGCGTATGTCTCGGAGCCGCTTTTTCATACGAAGAAAACGTTAACTACGCGATGAAGGATACCGCAAAGCTCTACGGCTGGGCGTATGATAATCTGGGCGTTCAGACTGTATACGGCACTGAGGACAGCCTTGCTTCCGTCGATGTGAAGTATGTCCGCAACGGAAGAATATTGAGCGCGGTTCCCGAAAAGGCTATCACGGCCTTCTTGCCGAATGATTACGATAAAAACAAACTCGCGGTAGAGGTCAACTGCCCCGAACAGGTAGAGGCTCCCGTCACAAAGGGCGATGTGCTCGGAACCGTCAGCGTTAAGTACGAGGATTTGGATCTCGGCGTAACAAATCTTGTTTCCGCCGAGGATATCGAGCGTGACATCTCGCCGTTAGAGGTGTTCGTTACGGAGAATACAACGCTTGTCATAGTTTTGGCGACATCGCTGATTCTGATAATCGTTTTGGCGGTAGTTCTGATTTCCGCCGGCAGGCGCAGAAAGGCACGCCGTAAATCGCGCTCAGCGAGGCGATATCGCAATTACTGAGCAGCCCGGCGGCTAACCGCATTCCAGATTTTCCCTGAGTCATATAACAAACCGCTCTGCAGTCCGATCGGATGACAGAGCGGTTTTTTGATGGTATAGACAGAAAAATTCGTGTATGCTATAATCAGACTGTAAAAGTCTGATTGGCGTTATGGAGAATGTAATGAAACAACTGTTGTTATTAGACGCGAAAAACTACGATGAAAATATGGACGAATTTGTGAGGATAGCCGTGCGCGGTATTATTTTTGATGGGGACAAGCTGTTTCTGATCGAGGATAATAAGGGCGAAGTCAAACTGCCCGGAGGCGGTCAGAATCCGGGCGAAAGCGATGCCGATACTCTCATTCGGGAGATCAGGGAAGAAACGGGCTGTGTCGTGATACCCGAAACGATCAGACCGTTCGGATACATCGAGGAAAAGCGAAAGGGCATTCATGAAGACAAAATATTCCACCAGTTCAGCAGACTGTATTTTTGTGAAGTGTCTGAAGAGTGCCGGGAAACAGAATTCAGTGATAATGAAAAGAGATGCGGTATGCAGTTCAAGACATATACCCTCGACGAAGCGATCGCTAAGAATCGTGCAATGCTTGATAATATCGGCGAGCTTGCGTGGAATCAGAGGGAGTATAAAACGCTGCTTTTGATCAAAAACGCTTGATTGTTTCACGATAAAATGATACAATAAACTTATCAAACAAATATTCGCAAGGTAAGGCGGCGAGCGGTTAT
The DNA here is from genome assembly GCA_902765625.1 of uncultured Ruminococcus sp. Classification (GTDB taxonomy): domain Bacteria; phylum Bacillota; class Clostridia; order Oscillospirales; family Acutalibacteraceae; genus Ruminococcoides. The sequence goes on from CACXAO010000033.1 coordinate 3,943, forward strand.
GCTGTGTGAGCAACGGGATAAATTTGATGTATTGAAAGCATATTTCGGCTATGATTCGTTTCGTACCGGACAGGAGGAGCTGGTTGACGGTCTTTTGTCCGGACGCGACGTCGTGGGAATCATGCCGACCGGCGCGGGAAAGTCGCTGTGCTATCAGGTGCCCGCGCTGATGAAGGACGGTATCACGCTCGTTATCTCACCGCTGATCTCGCTGATGAAGGATCAGGTCAGCGCATTGATTCAGCAAGGCGTGCGCGCTGCGTATCTGAATCAATCGCTAAACCCGGCGCAGTACCGCAAGGCGCTCAGCAACGCTTCGCAGGGCGTGTATAAAATCATTTACGTCGCGCCCGAGCGGTTGGAGTCGCAGTCGTTTATCGCGTTTGCGCAAAGGGCGGATATTTCCATGATAGCCGTTGACGAGGCGCATTGCGTGTCGCAGTGGGGTCAGGATTTCCGCAAAAGCTATCTTAACATCAGCCGCTTTATCAGCGGTCTGCCGCGCCGTCCGGTCGTCGGAGCATTCACCGCGACCGCGACCGGTGAAGTCCGCGAGGATATTATCCGCCTTCTGCAGCTGAAAAACCCTCTTGTCGTTACGACGGGCTTTGACCGACCGAATCTGTTCTTTTCCGTTCTCCGTCCGAAAAACAAGCCGGCGGAGCTGATGAAGCTGTTGAAGGAGAGAAAGGGGAAACCGGGCATTATCTATTGCTCCACGCGCAAAAAGGTGGAGGAGGTTTGCGAAATGCTCAACAGCAGCGGAGTTTCCGCGACGCGCTATCACGCGGGATTGCCGCAGGAGGAACGCGTGAAAAATCAGGACGATTTTGTTTTTGACTGCAGACAGGTGATGGTTGCGACCAACGCCTTCGGCATGGGCATCGACAAGTCGGACGTGCGGTTTGTCATTCATTACAACATGCCGAAAAACCTCGAGAGCTACTATCAGGAGGCAGGCAGAGCCGGACGCGACGGCGAGAACGCAGACTGCATTTTGCTTTACAGCAAAGCGGATGTGGCGACATGCCGCTATTTTATCGACAATATCGAGGACAATCCCGACCTGCCGCCCGAGCAGAACGAGGCGTTCAAAAAGAAGGAAGAGGAACGCCTGAAATATATGACTTTCTACAGCACGACGAGCGATTGCCTGCGCAAATTCATGTTGCGGTACTTCGGTGACAGATACCAAGGAGCCTGTGGCAAGTGTTCAAACTGCCTTACGGAATTTGAAACCGTGGACGCGACGGTGGAAGCGCAGAAAATCCTCTCATGTATCATTAAAACAGGGCAGCGCTACGGCGTGAAAATGATAACGGACGTTTTGCGAGGCGTTGGATCGGTCAGAATCAGCGCGGCGGGTCTGGACAAGCAATCCACCTTTGGCATTATGAAGAACATCCGTGCTTCGGAAATCCGGTATCTGATCGAGCAGCTGGAAGAGCAGGGGATGGTTGTGACGGTGGACTTGACCCGCCCGTTTCTCCGCGTGACGGATATGGGCCATCCGATTCTGAGGGGCAGCGTCAAATTCGTGGTAAAAAAATCAAAGCTTATGCATTCGCTCGTTACGCAGGAGGTCAATGTCGCTGCTGATCAGGAGCTGCTTGAAGTGCTCAAGGCAGTGCGCCTGAAGTTCGCGCACAAGCGCGGAGTGCCGGCATTCGTGATTTTTTCCGACGCGACGCTCAACGATATGTGCAGGAGAATGCCGATGACGGATGATGAGTTTCTGTCTGTCAGCGGCGTCGGCGCCAACAAGCTCGAAAAATACGGCGAAGAATTCCTGAGAGTGATACGGGATTATGTCAGCGAAAAATATAAGGTCGTTGAGGTTGAGGATCGCCCTGCACAGGAGCCGGAGTATAAAAACTAAATGGAGCAGGCGAAGGCAAGTCATTCAGGCGCTTATGCTCCTTGGACTGAGGATGAAATCAACCGTCTGAAGGAGGAATACGCATCGGGATTGACAGTGAAGCAAATATCCGATATCCACGAAAGAACCCGGGGCGCAATACAATCAAGGCTGAAAAAGGAAGGGTTGATTAAGTGATTTTACCGCCGCATTCTTCCATTTTCGTCAGATTATTCCATCTCAAACGTCATTTGCCACGTACGGCAAATCGAATACAGGCGTACAAACCGGCAGAATCAGGGTCAAATCCAGAGGGTTACATACATTTTCGGGATTGCGGTATAATGAAAGTCGAAATGTTGAATTAAATATTTTAGTCAATACTCAGGGGTATCTCATGCGAAATATTCCTGAGCTTTTCTTTTGGAAATAACAATCGTGCACCAAAAATATCCCATCAATACGTATATTATGATTTATCGCTGTTATCTTAACGTTGATTATCACAGCTTCGTTTTGCGGCTGCGCTTCCATGGGTGGCGTCAGAGAAGAAAAGGGCATTACGGATACTAAGCGAATCGCTTCCACCTCGGTCGCTATTTGTGAAATCTTAAATGAACTGGGCTATGAAAACGTAGTGGGAATTCCCGAAACCTCCACAGGCAGAATTCCCGAAAAGTATCAAAACGCGGAAACAATCGGAGCGCCGATGACGCCCGATTATGAAAAGATAAAGGACATTGCGCCCGACCTTGTTTTATCTCCGAAATCACTTGAGAGCACGCTTGCTCCCGACTATTCCAGCGCGGGTATCAACTCGGCGTTTCAGGATTTAAGCAGTGTAGAGGGAATGTACACGGCGAGTGACTCTTTAGGAGATTTGCTCGGAAAACAGACGGAAGCGAAAAAGCTTCACGATGATTATAAAGCTTATATGCAATCTTACACGGTAAGCGGTAAAGACGCGCCGAATATTTTATTCTCTCCGGACATTGCTGCCAAGCTGTGGTAGTGTTTGGGGAAAAGGAGGTAACACTATGGATATATTATCCGTCAGAAATCAAATTAAAAGAGAAGGAATCAACTTCAAAAGCCTGCCGCTTTGCGTGTATCGGTGCGGATTTTTGAAACAGCACCGCGGTTCTGTTGACCGTCCTTTTGCTGACAAAAATTACAAATCATAAAAAATGAATTTCTCCTAACACTACTAATGCGGCGATAAATTGCGATGGCAATCCGCCGCTTGAGATAGATAGAAATAAGGAGAAAAAACCATGTCAAACAATAATAATCAGATTAACGTTCCCGAGGCAAAGGAAGCCATGAACCGCTTTAAGATGGAGTGCGCAAACGAGGTAGGCGTAAACCTCAAGCAGGGCTACAACGGCGACCTCTCTTCAAGAGAAGCAGGTTCCGTCGGCGGTCAGATGGTCAAGAAAATGATTGAGTCCTACGAGAACAGCATGAAGTAATCGCGATTGCGGTTCATTTTAGGATGAAAGCAGTGGTATTGAGGTGTTTGCCTTGATACCACTGTTTTTCATGTACTGCGCTGAAAACTTAGGCAAGTTCACGTTGACACTCTGCCCAAAGCAGAGTATAATCAATAGTGTAATTTTATTAAAGAGGTGCAAGACATGAGGAATTTCCTCAGAAGGATTTCAGCAGCAGCGCTGTGCGTGCTGACGCTTGCGGCAACGGCGTTGTTTTCACACGGCGCAGCCGCGACGGAAGCTGACAGTGAAATAATAGCGGTCAGCGCAGAGACAATTGAAGAGAACGGTTTTTCAAACGCGGTTCAGAACGCTCTCGACAGCGCAAGGCTTGCCGCAAACGACAAGAATCCCGTTACCGTCAGGGTCGAGCCCGGTAACTACGTTTCGGAACACGCGCTGCATATTTTTGACAATACGATTCTCGATCTGCGCTCAGTTACGGTTGTTCGCAAAAACCGCGGCAATATGATTCGCGTCGGATCTGAGGACAGCGTGAACGAGGGCGCAACAGGTTATCTGTATCGGAATATCACTCTGCTCGGCGGCACGCTCGACGGAAACGCCGGCTACAACACGATGATCAAGGTCGCTCATGCGGCTGATTTTTCGATGGACGGAGTGACCATGAAGAACGAAAAAGGCGGACACATGATGGAGGTCGCCGGTGTTGACGGTTTTACTGCGCGCGGCTGCGTGTTTAAGGATCAGGTGCTGCCGGTCGGCGAAGTGGGTTACGAGGCGATTCAGTTTGATATTCTGCATCCGTCGCATATGGTCAACTGCCGCGTGGAGGACTTGAACATGCGAAATATTCTCGTTGAAAACTGCACCTTCGAGAACATTCCCCGCGGAGTCGGCACCCACACCGGCGTTCTTAATAATCCGTTTGACGGAGTAGTTATCAGAAACAACGTTTTCCGAGATGTAAAAAGCGCGGCGATTCAGGCGGTCAACTGGATAAACGTCGATATTTCTCACAACATTGTCGAGAGCGCGCCGAGAGGCTTTTCGCTCTATTCGATTATGAGCGGCGGCAGCGGAATTTACCGTTCGGATTATCTTTCAGAGCTGGGCGGCACCGAAAGCCACGTTGAGAGCGGATATTTGAAGCCTGCGGCTGCGAATATCAGGATCCATGACAACACGCTTAACCAAATCGGTACGCTTGACGACGCGTATGCTTCATACGTTTGCCAGGGGATTGCGGTTATGGGCGACGCTCTCGAAGAACCGTCTGAGCAGGACGGAGGAATACCAGCCGGCGAATACTACTGCGATAACGTTGAGATCCGCGACAATTATATCGACGTGCGCGGTCACGGAATCCGCCTTGAGCAAACCAGAAACGCCCGAGTCAGCGGAAACGATATCCACTGCGCCGAAAACACTGTTCATTCCGCGAATTACTACGGAATAGTACTGCTTGAGCACGCTCAGACCGACGGGATAACGCGCAATTATATCGGCGGAGCGCAGGTAAACGGCATTCAGATTGTTGACAGCAAGGTGACCTCGGTCACGCGCAACCGAGTGGCGAAAACGGGCAAATACGGTATTTCAGCCTACACCTCTGAGCTTGAAAGTATTTCCGAGAACGAGGTCAGCGGTACGGTCAATCAGGGTATCGTGCTGCTGAGCGGATCCTCAGCCGATAAAGTTCACTGCAACCGCGTTTACGACTGCGGGCTTGACGCAATATATTTCACCTCCGACAGTGCGGCGTCCGACGTGAGCGCAAACACCACCGTGCGCAGCGGCGGCACGGTCACCTACGCCGTAACGCCGAAGCTCGTCAAGGTCGGCGTAAACTATACGTATTCCTCGTCGCTTACATCCTTTGTGAATGACGGCGAGGGAGTTAATCTCGGCATAGGCGAGAGCTACCGTTTGTCGCCGGATGTACGTCCGGTCAACGCCCTGCCTTCGTTCGCTTACGAGAGCGCCGACAAGAGCGTCGCGGTCGTCGATAAATACGGAAGGATAACCGCGACCGGCTTGGGAGAAACCTTTGTTACCGTTTCGTCGGGAAATATCAAATCGCAGTTCAAGGTGGTTGTCGGTGAGAGCGGAGAAGCAAAGCTGATCTTGTCCGGCAGGCTGAACGCGCCTAAGATCGTGTCGACCGAGAGCGTTCGCGGAGGAATCAGGATCCGATGGGACGCTGTTGACGGAGCCTGCGGATACCGCCTTTATTACCGCTACGGCAGCGGTCAGTGGAAGCGCATGAAGGACACGGACAAGCTGACCTATACCGACCCGGGCGTATCTCTCGGCAGAACCGAAACCTATACTATCCGCGCGCTCGACGCAAACGGAGAGCCGTGCAGCGGCTACGACCCGGTTGGCTGGAGCGAGGTATACCGCCTCGAAACTCCCGAAATACACAGCGTGCAGAACGTAAACGACGGCATTGTGATCCGTTGGGACGCGGTCAAGGGAGTGGCGCGCTACAGGGTGTTTTTCAAGAACTCAAGCGGCGGCTGGACGGGCTTGGGTACGACCACGGCAACTTTCTTTACCGATAAAAAGGTGAGGTCGGGCAGGACAGAAACCTATACCGTGCGCGGTCTCGACAAGGACGGCAATTTTGTTACGGACTACAACCACGCCGGAACCTCGATAACGTATGTTGAGCCGCCTGAGATATCAGACGCAAAGAGCGTTGAACAGGGAATCCGCCTGAGCTGGGAGCCTGTTGCGGGCGCTTACGGCTACCGCGTGTATTACAAGAACACCTCCGGCGGCTGGTCTGCGCTTGGCGATACCTCAGAATCGTATCTTATCGATACCGATGTGAACAGCGGCAAAACGTACACCTATACCATCCGCGCCCTCGATAAATACGGCGAAACCTGCAGCGGATATTACTCCGCAGGTTGGCGCGCCGCATTTGTGGCGACTCCCGATTTCAGCCTTTCGTCGGATGCCTACGGAGTGAGAATATCGTGGAATGCGGTCAGCGGCGCTTACGGCTACAAGGTGTTTTACAGGAACTCAAAGGGCGGCTGGACTTCGCTGGGCACTACATACGCAACGTCGTCTTTGGATACCGACGTGCGCAAGGGCGGCAGATACACATACACCGTCCGCTGCGTTGATAAAAACGGAAATTACGTCAGCGGATATCTGCAAAGCGGAAAAACAATCACATATTGATACCTATTGCGGCCGGCTTAAAAGAGTCGGCTGCATTTTGTTGCAAAACTCTGTTTGCTGTGGTATAATAGACAAAATTATCGGCTTTTATAAAAAATAAATATATCGGGAGGAAGGTTTATGAAGCTGAAAAAATTTGCAGCTGCGGCGCTCGCCGCGACTGTATGTTTATGCTCGCTTCCGGTCAGCGCCGCCGATTTCGCGGACAAGATAAGCGACATAAAGGATCATGAATACAACATTACGGACGCAACGAATATTCAGCGCATCGCGGCGCAGTCATACAGGTCGACCGCGTATCTCGAAAACATCTACGACCTCGATTTTAACGGAGTCATTAACGTAGTCGACGCAACAATAGTTCAGATGCACTGCGCAAATTATCTCGACGTGTGCAGCGACGGGTATCTCAACCGTTTTGCTCCGCAGCCGACAACAGAGCAGCCCACAACGGAGCAGCCGTCGACCGTTGAACCGACGGAACAGCCTACAACAGAGCAGCCGTCGACCGTTGAACCCACGGAAGCGCCCACAACGGAAGCGCCCACAACGGAAGTTCCCACAACGGAAGTCCCCACAACGGAAGTCCCCACAACGGAAGCACCCACAACGGAAGTACCCACCACCGAGGCGGTTTATATCAGGCTTAATGCCGATAATGTAAAAATGGGACTCAGCGAGAGCTTTAAGTTCATTGTTGATACAAACGCGCCGTCAGTCACATTTATGAGCACCGACGAGAGCGTTATCGAGGTGGATAAGGACGGCGTGGTGACCGCAAAGTCGGTTGGTGAAGCGAGCGTTGTCTGCGACACCGGCAAGGGCGTTACCGCGTGGTGCGAATTCAAGGTTTACACCGAGGCAAAAACTCTGCGCATGAACCGCAGCACGTTTGATATGGGCGTAGGCGAGAGCTGCAAGTTCACCGGCATTGTCGACGACGGCGCTGCGGCGTATAACCTCGTTTACTCATCAGACAACGAGAATGTGATAAAGATAGACAGCGCAACGGGCCGTGCGACAGCCGTCGGCACAGGCACGACCAATGTGCGCTGCACCCTCGGAAACGGTCTGAACGCAGCCTGCGAGGTCACGGTTTACCGCATGGCGCAGGGTCTTACTCTCAACGAGACGGACGTCACGCTTGCGCAGGGCGATACCTTTGACTTCGACAGCCATGTTGTCGGCGGAGGCTTCGCCTATCTTCGCGATTACTATTCGCTTGACGAGGATGTTGTATCCATCGCAGTCGCAGGCGGAGTCGCAACCGCTGTCGGCGAGGGTGAAACGAAGATTTACTGCGAGCTTATCAACGGCGTAAGGGCATACGCGAACGTCAAGGTTCTGCCCGCGTCCGAGAGAATCAAGATCTCAGATACGCCGAGTCTTGTTCAGGTAGGCGAGAAGGTTCGCTTCCGCGTTGACGGAAACACCGCGGTAAACAACGCGAACGTGACCGTCACCTCTGCCAACGGTCTTGTCAGGGCGACCTCTCAGGGTCTTGATTACATAGAACTGACCGGCATGCGTCAGGGCAGCGATACCGTCACCGTTACCACCTACAACGGACTTTCAAAATCGTTCAACTTGACGATCGACGGCAGCTGCGCTGTGCTGATAGACGTTTCAACATGGCAGGGCGATATTGATTTTAACGAGGTAAAGAAAAGCGGTATCGATTACGTGATAATCCGCGCAGGCTACGGCAGGGAGCCTGACCAGATAGACAACCGGTTTATCTCAAACTACGACAAGGCAAAGGCTGCCGGCTTAAAGGTCGGCGCATATTGGTTCAGCTACTCCGAATCGGTCGACGAGGCTTTCAAGGAGGCTGAGGCGTGCCTGTACTGTCTCGGCGGCAGAAAGCTCGATATGCCGATTTACTACGACCTCGAGATCGACTCCGTTATGGAGCGCATGACGAAGTCCGAATACACCCAGATGGCGCTCAATTTCTGTTCGGTCATCGAGAGCGCCGGCTACCGTCCGGGCGTTTACTCAAGCGTTTCGGTGTTCCAGAGCAAGCTTGACCACTCACGCTTTTTGCGCGACGGAATTTCGGTCTGGAACGCGCACTGGTCTGATAAATGCACCATCGAGTGCGACGTATGGCAGTACAGCGAAAACGGCAGCGTCAGCGGCATTTACGGCGACGTCGATATGAATCTCGTCTACAATCTCAACGTTGTGGAATAAGGAGGAGCCTATGAACTTCGCGGCGGTCTATCATCGCAGCACACCCGATATGTGCTATTCTCCCGACGGCTCCGAGGTGGTTGTGAATATCCGCACCGGCAGGGAGGTCGACGCGGTGTACCTCGTTCACGAGGACCCGTTTATTCACGAGCTTAACCGCAGGCGCGAGTGGTACGGCAGACGCGAAAAAATGACCCTTTCGCGCGAGCTTGCCTATCAGGTCGTCTACACTCTGCGCGTCCGCCCGGAGTACAAGCGGCTGATGTATTACTTCGAGCTTGAGGCGGACGGCAAGACCTACTGCCTGTTCGAAAACAAGCTGTGCGAAAAGAGCGCGGCAAACGATACCTCAAAGCAGTTTTTCAAGTACGGGTGGCTCAATCCGTCCGACATAATTTCACCGCCCTCGTGGGTGGGCGACACGGTATGGTATCAGATAATGCCCGACCGCTTTTGCCGCCACAAGGATGCTCGGTACAATGAAAAATTCCGCGTCTGGGGCGACCTCTCAAATCCGAATTGGTACGACTGCTACGGCGGCACCCTGAAAGGGATCACCGAAAGGCTCGATTACCTGCACGGCCTCGGAATCAGCGGAATTTATATGACCCCGATTTTTGAGTCCAACTCAAGCCACAAGTACAACACCTTCGATTACACAAAGATAGACCCCGACTTCGGCACCGAGGACGACCTGCGCGAGCTTGTGCGCGAGGCACACCGCCGCGGAATACGCGTCATGCTCGACGCGGTCTTTAACCACTGCGGACATAAATTTGCTCCGCTGCTCGACGTCTGCGAAAAGGGGAGGGAGTCGAAGTACTTTGACTGGTTCTTCATCAATTTCGACGACTTTATGAAGGACGATTTCACCACCGCCGACGGCAGATTTTACTCCTTCTCATTCTGGGCGCCGATGCCCAAGCTCAACACCAACAATCCCGAGGTCGTAAAATACTTCTCTGACCTCTGCTGCTACTGGGCGAAGGAATGGGATATCGACGGAATCCGATTCGACGTGGGCGACGAGGTCTCGCACTCTTTCATCCGCAGGCTGCGAGAGAACGTCAAGGCGGTAAAGCCCGATATCTATCTTCTCGGCGAGATCTGGGTCGATTCGCTCAACTGGCTGTGCGGCGACGAGTACGACGCGGTTATGAACTATCCGTTCTCGGGCTGCGTCAACGACTTCTGGAAAAACACAAAGCTCAGCTCGCGCGATTTTGTTTACGCAATGAACGCCTGCCACGCGCTTTATCCGGAACAGGTTAACCGCGCCATGCTGAACTTTCTGGACACTCACGACACTGCACGCGCCGCCGAGAGCAGCAAGAACCTCGACATTCTCCTGCAAAAGCTCGTTGTGCTCATGACCATGACCGGCGCGCCGTGTCTGTACTACGGCACCGAAATTGCCATGAAGGGCAAGCGCGACCCTTTCAATCGTGCGCCTATGCCGTGGGACGAGATCGAGCGCGGCAGCCACGACGAGTTTATCTCAAAGGTCAGCGCGCTGCTGGAAATGCGCCGCAAAAACCCCGGACTGAGGGAAAACGAGCTTGAATACCACATCGACGACGCAAATCCCCGTTTGCTCTCGTACACAAAGGGCGGCAGCATAAGGGTGATTGTCAACGCAGGAAGAAAAGCGGTTGACGTAGGAGAAGGCGGCGAGGTGCTGTTCTCAAATCTCCTTGTCGGAAGCACCTTGAAGAAGGACGGAGCCGCGGTTATCAGAATAAAACAAAAGGTATAAAATAGATAAAATCCTCTGTCAATGACAGGGGATTTTCGTTTTGACAATTTGTCGTTTCGGGTGTAACATAGAATAAGAAAATGAGGAAAAGAGACGATATTTGTGGACGTGTTATCCATCTTCAAGGACTTGGCGATAATCATGCTTTTTGCCAAGGTGTTCGGGCTGATCGCGCGCAAGCTGAAGGCGCCGCAGGTCGTCGGTGAAATCGTCGCGGGACTGCTTATCGGCCCCAGCGTGCTCGGCTTTGTTCAGCTCAACGACTTTATCAACATCTGCGCTCAGATCGGCGTTGTTATTCTTATGTTCTCAGCCGGCTTGGGAACCAACCTCCGCGACCTTTTGCGGACGGGTCCCAAGGCTCTCGCGATAGCCTGTGCCGGAGTTGCTGTGCCTCTCGCCGGAGGTACGCTGCTTTACCAGTGCTTCTACGGATTTTCTCCGTGGGGCAGCGAAAAGTTTCTCACGGCGGTGTTCATCGGCGTTATCATGACCGCGACGAGCGTCAGCATAACCGTCGAAACGCTCAAGGAGCTCGGAAAGCTCAAAACAGAGCTTGGCACCACGATTCTCAGCGCCGCTATTATCGACGACGTGATCGGCATTCTGGTGCTCACCTTCGTCATCGGCTTCAAAAATCCCGACACAAATCCGTGGCGCGTCGGCTTCAATACCATTGCGTTCTTCGCGGTTGCTATCGTTGTCGGCTTTGTTATCTACAAGGCGTTTCAGTTTGTCGATAAGCGCTATCCGCGCACCCACCGCATTCCCATTCTCGCGCTTGTGCTCTGCTTCGGCTTTTCTTACATCGCCGAACACGTTTTCGGCATTGCGGACATCACAGGCGCCTACGTTGCAGGCATTATCCTTTGCAGCCTGCGCGATTCGGAGTATATCGAGGAAAAGCTCGATATCAACTCCTACATGATTTTCGGCCCGATTTTCTTCGCGAGTATCGGTCTTAAAACGGATGTGAGCGGCATAACGTGGGATATTGTGCTGTTCTCCGTCGCCTTTGTGCTCGTCGCGCTGTCAACCAAAATCATCGGCTGCGGCGCAATGTCGCGTCTGTGCGGCTTCAAGGGCAAGGACACGTTCAAAATCGGCGTAGGCATGATGACCCGCGGCGAGGTCGCACTGATCGTCGCGCAGAGAGGACTCAGCGAGGGCATGATAAGCTCGGTTTACTTCACCTCGGTGATTCTGCTTATCATCGTATCGAGCATCGCGACCCCGATAATACTAAAGCTGCTCTTTGGCAGAGAGAAAAAAAGCGCTTCCGAATGAAGCGTGAGGCTCTTAACGGAAAAATAAAAATCGAATAGGATTAAAAGCCACCACTATGAGAGTATTCTCCATAGCGGTGGCTTTTTGAATTGAGAAAAGCTTTGAAGCTCTGTGCAAAATCAGAAAGAAAAATAAAGCTTATTCTTTTCCTCTATGTTCTGTTCTCCATTGCTTTGGCGAACATCCGAAAATGTTCTTGAATGACTTTGAAAAATGGAGCTGATCGGGATAACCTACGGATGCGTTTATTTCTCCGATAGACAGGTCTGTTTTCAGCAGCAGCTCTGTCGCCTTTGTCATACGCAAGCGTATCAGGAAGGTTTGAGGGGATTTGTCAAATTCGTCCTTGAAAATTTTGCCGAAATAGCTTCGTGTTAATCCGCAGTGTGTTGCAACGTCGTCAACCGTGATGTTTTTTTGGAAGTTATTCTCCATAAAGTTGACTGCTGTTTTGATATAGTACTGCGTTTTTCCGCTTTTGTGCGCCTCGCTTTTTTGCTTGGGCTTTCGGGTAAGATAATCAAAGAATAAGTATAAGTGACCGATTAGATGAAGAGGATTGCTTTCCCGGTTTTCTACAAGATAAATCATTTCCCCGAGTGTTTTATCGCGCATTTCCTTTAGCGGAAATTTATATACAGGGTTATCAAGACTGATTCCCGCGCCGGATAAATATTCCTTTGCGAGAATACCGTCAAATTCAACCCATATATATTCCCACGGGTCATTATGGTCGGCAAAATAGGTTGTCACCTGATTAGGAAAAATCATAAAACCGCTTCCGGCTTCAATGTTATATATTATCGATTCTCCCTTTGTGTTGTCAGCAAAAAGAGTGCCCTTACCGGACATAACATAATGGAACAAATAATGATTCCTAACAGCGGGTCCGAACAGGTGGGTGGAATTGCAGCGTTCGTGCCCGAGCTGAAAGAGATTTAAATCAATATAGGCGTTTTCAGGATAAACTTTAAAGTCACAATTTGTCATATTTATCGCTCCGATATGAGTGCTTTTTGTTATTATTATATATCAGATATAGAAAAATGCAAGATAAATATAGAGAAATGTAAGACAAATTGTTTTTATTTCCATAAAAGTTTCACTATGCTTACCTGCCGCTTGCTTGTAAAGGATTTTTCAAAATATCTGCCGGTTGTTGACGATTGCGGAGATTTTATTCTTGACGAAAACGGCGACAAAATTATGCCGGGCAGCGAGGCGGAAGCGAGATTAATGGGCGTTGCCGAAAAAACCGAGGACGAAGTATTGGAAGAAATGAAACTGCTTGATATGTGAGGGCTTTGATATGAATAAAACAGATTTTATTAACCAAATGAACGCAGGTTTTTTTGACGAAAAGCTTTCCATTCTTTACGGTCGTTCAAATGCAGCCGTTGCAAAACAGAAAGAGCGGTACAAAAATGCCGTCGGACGTTTTTCGGAGATATTCCCTAATTATGAGGATATTCATATCTTTTCCGCGCCGGGAAGAACGGAAATCGGCGGTAACCACACCGACCATCAGCACGGTTGCGCTCTTGCGGCGGCAATAAATCTCGATATCGTTGCCGTCATCGCATTCCACGAGGAGCGTACAATACGCTTCTTCTCAGAGGGATACGGAATGATGGAGCTTGACCTTAATGATCTATCTGTTCACAAGGAGGAAATTGGGACATCAAAAGCCTTGATTCGCGGAATTGCCGCGCGTTTTGCCGAGCTGGACGTGAGTATCGGCGGCTTCGACGCCTATTCCCAATCGGACGTTCTCGGCGGCAGCGGACTTTCTTCCTCAGCCGCTTTTGAAACGCTTATCGGCTCAATCATTGATATCCACTACAACGATTGCCGTGCCGGTGAAGTTGAAATCGCCAAAATCGGACAATATGCCGAAAATATGTATTTCGGCAAGGGCAGCGGATTGTTAGACCAGACAGTATGCTCTGTAGGCGGCTTCGTTTTCATTGATTTTAAGGACACCGAGAATCCGCGCGTTGAAAAATACAACTGCGATTTTGAAGAGGCCGGTTATGATCTCTGTGTGACCGACACAAAAGGCAGTCACAGCGATTTGACTGATGATTACGTGGCGGTGCCGGGGGAAATGAAACAGGTTGCGAAATGCTTCGGCAAGAGCGTTCTCCGCGAGGTTGACGAGGAGCAGTTCTTTGACGCTCTGCCGTTGCTTCACGAAAGAAAAATCTCAGTTGACCACCCGGATCCACGAGCTTGACAACATCATCCGCTGTCTCTACGAGGATAGAGTTGTCGGACGTATCACTCCGGAACG
>CACXAO010000034.1:0-17644 GCA_902765625.1 uncultured Ruminococcus sp.
GGTGACAAGATTCGAACTTGCGACCCCATCGTCCCGAACGATGTGCGCTACCAAACTGCGCTACACCTCGAAAAAAACAGCCTCGAGAAACTCGAGGCTTTTGGCAGCGGAATAGGGATTCGAACCCCAACAAACAGAGTCAGAGTCTGTCGTGCTACCGTTACACCATTCCGCTATGTGTTTGCATCCCGTATGCAACAGTAGTTATTATATATTATTTAGGACGTTTTGTCAAGGGTTTTTGAAAATTAATTTAATCTTTTTTTCGCGATTCTTATATCTCTGCCAAAGAAGTTAAGTTTTTCGGCTTCTCCGTTCAAACGTGAAACCAATCGGTTCGAATATGTCTTTTCCAGTTCACGCATTGTGAGGTTGGTGTTGATTATAACCGGCTTGCGCGAGAGCAGCCGCGAATTAATCAGATTGTAAATGTGCGAAACCGAGAACTGACTGTTGAATTCCGTACCGAGATCGTCGATAATCAGCAGGTCGCAGTCAGTCGCCATGTCCAGCAGCTCGTCGTTTTCGGTTCTCCGGCGCATTTGGGTTTCGTAATGCGCGATAATCGCGGGAGCCGAAACATAGATTACCCCGTATCCTCTGCGGATAACCTCGTTCGCAACGGCGAGGGAGAGGTGGGTTTTTCCCAGACCTGTCGCGCCGCACATCAGCAGGCTTTTCGAGTTGGTTGTAAAGTTATGCGCATAGCTTTTGCAGTAGCGAACAACTCTATCCATGTGCTGACGAGGATTAATGCCGTTCTGGTCTGCTTCGTCGGGGTAGAGGTCAATGCGGAAGCTGTCGAAGGTCGAGAGAGTCAGCGGTGCGTGACGGTTCAGTTCTTCGCAGGCGCATTCGGTCAGTGCTTGTTTCAGACAGCCGCACATCAGCGTAATGCCGTTCTCGTCGTAGTATCCCGTGTCCGAGCAGCGTTTGCAGGTGTAGTCCGGTTCGAGAGCGTCAGCGGAATAACCGTTTGTGACAAGAAGCCGCTTAAGCTCCTCCTGCATAGCGAGGTTTTCGTTTTTCAGCCTTTCAAGCTCCTCGGCTACGTTTCCGCCGGCTACAACCGCTCTCGCGGCGCGGATTCCGCTGTTTCCGATACCTTTTTCAAGCTCTGCAGCTCGCGGAAGCTTTGCGAAGATTTCCTCGCGTCTGAAATCCGCGTTGCGGCGAGCCTCCAGACGTCTTTGCGCAAGCCTGTCAGCCGCCTTTTTTTGAATTATGCTGCTGTATCCCATAAAGTTCTCCCGTGTTATTCAAAATCATCAAGTCTGTTAATCTGTTCAAGCTCCTCAATATCATATGAGCTGGCTGCGGAGACAGGTTCCTTTTTCTTTTTTGCGTTCTCAAACTGCGCAAGATCGTTTTTATTGCGGATTCCGTTGCTGTGCCAGCGCTTTAATATGCCGTCAATATAGTTGAACTTCATTTCGCCTTTTGTGTCCACACAGCGCTCGTACGCCTCGCGAAGCATATCGGGAGAGAACTTCCATTCCGAAACCCAAGTATTGCAGTAGTCAAGCTGTTTTTTGCTAGGCGAACCGGCGTTTTTCAGTCCGAATGACGAGGAAACAATAGAGTAGCATTTTGTTCGCTGGGTTGCGAGACGGATTTTGTTGTCGGCTTCCTCAACCGAATTAACGCCGTCGTTTGCCCAAGAAACGCCGAGCCTTTCAATCGTGCGCATATTGCCCTTGTCAAGGCTGATTGCGTACTGAATGAGCATCAGTATTACGTCCAGCGGAAGTCCGCAGGTGTCCTTAAGCATGAGCAGCGTCGAGATATCAGCGGTTGACAGCGTCTTGCCCAGCGCTGTTTGTGCTTCGCTTACTATAATTTTCAATTCTTCGTCAACCGCAAGCTGCTGCACCGTGAACACGTAGTCGGGCTTTTGCGGCTTTGTGACCGTGAAATGCGGCTTTTCAGGTTCCGCAGGGATTTCCTCGGCTATGGGGGTTTCCTTTACCTCCGGTTCCTGAAAAACAGGTTCCTGCAGTGATGATATTTCTTTTTCAGAATTATTCACAGGCGAATAAACCTGATTGTCCTTTTGAAGAATACCCATGCTTACCCAGTAATCAAGCGCTTCGGGAATATCCGTTACATTCACGCCGGTGCAAGCCGAAATATCCTTGTTGTCAAGCGTTTTGTCCGCATTGCGCAGAACATAGAGGAGTACTTTCAGTTTTACTCCGTCCGAAAATTTCAGACCCTCGTCAACAACCTTTGAGGGCACTGCAAAAACAGAGCGCCATGCTCCGAGATTAATCGTTACCGACATCATATCTACTTCCTATCCCATATTCAAAACTGATTATACCATATAAAACCATTTTTGAAATAAGAAAATAGAATTATCAAAAAACTTTCTTGCAATAAAAAACTGCCGCCGAGTAATCTCAGCGACAGTCTGCTATAGATTATTTATTTTTTGCTGTGTCCTACAATCTGAATGAGGAGGTCGAGGATTTTAACATAAATCCAGAGAACGGTGAATGCGAGACCAAAAGCAGCAGCCCATTCGTATTTAGCGGGAAGTTTGTTTGTTACAACGTAATCGATCGTAGCAAAGTCGGTGATAAGGAACAGCGACGCGATGATGATCGAAATAACGGTAAGAACGAGAGATACCCAGAAGTTGCCGAGAATGCTCGCGACAAACGGTCTTGTGAAGGGAATAAGGTAACCAATGAAGCTGAAAATTGAAACCGCGATCATCGTGCCGAATAAGGTGAGCATGATAAGCCTGAATTTCTTTGTGACCTTAATGACGTTTGCCGAATAGAGGATGCCCATAACCAAAACAATAGCGATTGTAATAACAAGAGCGAGGAGACCGAGGTACTCAAAACCCTTAATTACGGTGAAGACCGTAAAGGAGATGAGGAAGCCCTGGCAGAAGGAGTAAATGGTGCCGGTAACGGGGATCGTGCGTCTTGCGAAAGCGGCGACGATCTGAGTGATAATAGCGAGAATGCCTGCGCCGACAAAGAATCCGAGCTGCATAACAGATGTGCTTACCTCAAAGCCCTTGTAGTTGAAGTGGATCGCTTCGGGCTGATTTGCGAAGACAGTCGCTTTCATTACCAGATAAGCCATCATACCTGCAACGGTGACGAGGAGGAAGAAGGCGGTTTTTGCCGTGATTCTTCCGTAGCCGGCGGACTTCTCGTCGTAAGCGGCTCTTTCTTCTACCTTGTTCAGACGGTTAATAACCGGATTTGACCTGAAAAAGGACTGCTTTTTTGCGGTTGAGTTTGTTTCTTTCATAATAACCTCCGATACTCAATTTTTATTTTCTGTAAAGCCTGTCTGTTTCATAGGCAGGCTCAGTGGTCAGACGAATGCCGAGCTTTTTGAGGGTGCGCGTGTCGGTTTCAGAGAGGATGACCGTAGCGTGAGCTTCCGTGTCTTTAAGCTTGGGAAGCTGCGCCATTGCAAGCTTGGCGGTCGGGTTTGTCACAGCGGACATCGAGAGCGCGATAAGTATCTCGTCGGTATGGAGTCTGGGGTTGTTTGAGCCGAAGCTCTCTACTTTTAGCTTTTGAATAGGCTCGATTACCGCCGCGTCAATAATATCGACCTCTTTGGGGATCTTCGCGAGGGATTTGAGCGCGTTGAGCAGCATAGCGGCACAGGCTCCGAGGAGGTTGGTGGTTTTGCCGGTGAGTATTCTTCCGTCGGCAAGTTCGATCGCGGCAGCCGGAGCGCCGGTGGCTTCAGCCTTATCAAGAGCGATCGCAACAACCTTGCGGTCTGAGGTGGAAAGCTTGTTCTGCTTCATCAAAAGACCGATTTTGTACGCCTCGTCAGCGGGACCGACTCCCTTTGTATGGTTGCATAAAGCGGCGTAGTAGCGGCGGATGATCTCCTGATTTGCGGCGGCGCAAACCGCGTCGTCATCGATAATGCAGTTGCCCGCCATGTTAACGCCCATGTCGGTGGGTGATTTGTAGGGCGATTCACCGAGGATTTGTTCAAACATCGTGTTGAGAACGGGGAAAATCTCGATATCGCGGTTGTAGTTAACGGTGGTTTTGCCGTAAGCCTCAAGGTGGAACGGATCAATCATATTAACGTCGTTCAAATCGGCAGTAGCCGCCTCGTATGCGACGTTAACGGGGTGCTTGAGCGGCAGGTTCCAGATTGGGAAGGTCTCAAACTTCGCGTAGCCTGCTTTAACGCCGTGCTTGTGCTCGTGATAAAGCTGCGAGAGACAAACCGCCATTTTACCGGAGCCTGGACCCGGAGCTGTAATAACGACCAGCTTTCTGGAGGTTTCCACAAAGTCGTTTTTGCCGTAACCCTCGTCGCTGACGATCAAATCTACGTCGGTTGGATAATTCGGAATCGAGTAGTGATGATAAACGTTAATGCCGTTTTCGGTCAGGTGCTTCTCAAATTTGATCGCTGTCGGCTGATCTGCGAAACGCGTGAGAACAACGGAGTTGACGCACAAACCGCGGCTGCGGAACAGATCGAGCAGGCGGAGAACGTCAAGGTCGTATGTAATACCCAGATCGCCGCGAACCTTGTTTTTTTCGATGTCGTCTGCGTTGATAACGATGACGATTTCCGCTTCGTCCTTTAGCTGCATAAGCATTTGCAGCTTGGAATCGGGCTTAAATCCCGGAAGAACGCGTGACGCGTGATAGTCGTCAAAGAGCTTTCCTCCGAATTCCAGATACAGCTTGCCGCCGAATTTTGCAATTCTGTCGCGGATATGCTGCGACTGGGTTTCAAGGTATTGATTATTATCAAATCCTATTTTCATATCTTAACCTCCTGAGAGTTAAAACTCTGATTCATTATAACATCAATATCGACAAAAATCAATTATTTTTTCTTCGGTCAGACGCGGACGTTTATCAGTGAAATTTGCATTTATTAAAAAAATAATCGATAATCAGTGACAATTCCGAAATGTTGTGTTATAATATCACTGTATTTGCCTGATCAGGCGTATAAGGAGTGTAAAATATATGAAAAGAATCATAGCTTTAATACTGTCTGCGCTGACCGTTTCGGCGGTTATCTTGTCGGGCTGCGGCGGAAATTCGTCCGGCTCGTCGTCCTCAAAGGCGCAGTCATCCGCCGCTAATTCGTCCGCAGCTTCTTCCCAAAGCTCAGGTTCAGGTTCAGAGGCAACACAAAACGGCGGTTCATCATCCGAATCCTCGATTTCGGGCGGCGTGACTGTCAACGAGGACGCAAAGCCGATTGTTACGGATGAACAGAAAGAGGAGTTTGAGAAGGCGATCAATTCCTTTGATTCCCTCAGCATGGAGCCTGTGGCGCTTCTCGGCGAGCAGGTGACGGCAGGCACCAATTACGCGTATCTCTGTCTTGACAAGACAAACTCGGGAACTCCCGTTACCTCATGGGACATCGCGGTGACCTACAGCGACTTTTACGGCAAGGCAAAGCTTACCTCAATCATCGAGGTTCACCCCGAAAACGTAAAGACCGTTGAATCGGAAGGCGAGGAGCTTGACGGCGCATGGAAAACTGTTGAGATAACCGAAGGCGTGGCTCTTGACGATGACCTTAAAACCGCGCTCGACAGCGTTATGACCGACGATTACACGCCGATAGCCGTGCTCAGCGCTCAGGTCGTTTCGGGAACAAATTATGTTCTGCTCGTTCAGAAGAAGGACGGCGACACGCCCGTAAACTATGCTGTAGAGCTTACTGTTGATTCCGAGGGCAAGGCGGAGCTTACAAAAGAAGGCATTTTCGACTTGAATTATTACCTCTCGATCACCAGCTGATAATTGACAAATCGCATTTAAATGGTATAATAGCTATAGCTAATACCCGACAGTTCGTTTGCGCCATCCTGTCGTTAAAAAAAACCAGGGCAGCCGCAGCGCGGGATAACTGCGCCTTACAACAGTTTTTAATTGTAACGGGATGCGTCTGTCTTGGCAGGCGCATTTTATTTTTTGGAAGTGAAATAATGTATCTGCTCAAAACAACCGCGTCGTTTGACAGCGCGCATTTTCTGTCCGGCTACGTCGGCAAATGCTCAAATATTCACGGTCACCGCTGGACTGTTGAGGTCTGTGTAAAAAGCGACAGGCTGATCGACAGCGGCGAAAAACGCGGCATGGTCATCGATTTCGGCGACCTCAAGTGCGAGACGAGAGCGCTTGCCGACAGCTTTGACCACGCGCTCATTATTGAGAAAGGCAGCCTTAAGCCCAAAACTCTTGAGGCGCTGGATGACGAGGATTTCCGCGTTATCGAGGTGCCGTTTCGTCCGACGGCGGAAAACTTCGCGAGGTATTTTTACCGCGCTCTCACAAAAACGGGATTGCCCGTAAAAAGCGTCGCCGTATACGAAACGCCGGAAAACTGCGCTGTCTATGAGGAGGAGCCATGCTTGAGGTAGTCGAAAAATTCGTAAGCATCAACGGTGAGGGAGCGCACGCAGGAGAGCTTGCGGCTTTTATCCGCTTCAAGGGCTGCAATCTCAACTGCTCATACTGCGATACGTCATGGGCTAATCAGCCCGGCGCAGTTTTTAACGCGGCATCTGTTGAGGAACTTTCGGAGTGGGTAAGAGTGGTCAACGTCAATAACGTTACCCTGACGGGCGGCGAACCGCTTCTGCAGCCAGAAATCGGCGCGCTTGTTGAAGCCTTAAAGGATTACCGGGTCGAGATCGAAACAAACGGCAGCGTATCTCTCGCAGGCTTGGCTGAGAGCGGCTGCAGACCCGTGTTCACAATGGACTACAAGCTGCCTTCAAGCGGTATGGAGGCGCATATGAATAGCGCAAATTTTGAGCTTCTGAACCGTCACGACAGCGTAAAATTCGTCGTAGGCAGCGAAGCGGATCTGATACGGGCGGCAGAAATAATTGAAGAATTCAGTCTTATCGGTAAATGCCACGTTTATTTCAGCTCGGTTTTCGGAAAAATAGAACCGGCGCGTATCGTGGAATTTATGACGGAAAACAATCTGAACGGCACAAGGATTCAGCTCCAGCTCCATAAGTTTATCTGGGAGCCGGACAAAAGGGGAGTTTAAGATGGATACAAAGTCAATAGAAGCGCACGTAAGAGGTATTCTTGAGGCGATCGGCGAGGATCCCGAAAGGGAAGGACTGCGCGAAACGCCCTCAAGAGTAGCTAAAATGCTCGAGGAAATGCTCGAGGGAATCGCGTATACCAACCACGAAATCGCCGAGATGTTCGGCAAAACCTTCGACAACGAATGCCTTCCCGAGTCTGACAACGCAGTTGTAATGCGCGATATCACGGTTTTCAGCTATTGCGAGCACCATCTTGCACTGATGTATGATATGAGCGTGAACGTCGCCTATATTCCGCGCGGAAAGGTTCTCGGTCTGAGCAAAATCGCGCGCATCTGCGATATGGCGGCAAAGCGCCTGCAGCTTCAGGAACGTATCGGCAGGGATATCGCCGAGATCATATCCGAGGCTGCGGATACTCCCGACGTAGCCGTCACCATAAGCGGTTGTCACAGCTGCATGACGGCGCGCGGAATCAGAAATTCCAACGCCAAAACATACACGACCACATATCTCGGAGCGTTCAAAAATGACGCGGCTCTCCGAGAGCTGCTCAGGTAAGGAGAAAATATGAAAGCGCTTGTTTTATTCAGCGGCGGAGTAGACAGCACGACCTGTCTTGCGCTCGCTGTGGAAAAATACGGAAAAGAAAACGTCCTTGCGCTCTCGGTGAGCTACGGACAAAAGCACAGCAGGGAGCTTGAGGCGGCAGAAAAGCTTGCGAATTATTACGGGGTTATCCTCAAGAAGCTCGATTTATCGGTTATTTTTGCGGACAGCGACTGTTCGCTTCTGCAAGGATCCACAGAGGAAATTCCCAAGGAGAGCTACGCCGACCAGCTTTCAAAGACCGACGGCAGTCCTGTTTCGACCTACGTTCCTTTCAGAAACGGACTTTTTCTCTCGGCAGCGGCAAGCGTCGCGCTTTCAAACGGCTGTGAAAAGATTTACTACGGCGCACACAGCGACGACGCCGCAGGAAACGCCTATCCCGACTGCTCGCAGGCTTTTAACGACGCGATAAATACCGCGATTTATGTGGGCAGCGGCAATCAGCTCAGCGTGGTCGCGCCGTTTATCGGTATGACAAAGGCGGAGGTAGTAGCTCAGGGCGTAAAGCTTAACGTGCCTTATGAGATGACATGGAGCTGCTACGAGGGCAATGACAAGCCATGCGGAGTATGCGGCACCTGCAGAGACAGGATAGCCGCTTTCAGAGCAAACGGAATCGAGGATATAGTATGAGAAACGATGATCTGACCCTTTTGGGTAACAAAAACGTGAAGTATTCGTCCGACTACTCTCCCGAGGTGCTTGAGACGTTTCAGAACAAGCATCCTGAGAACGACTACTTTGTAAAATTCAACTGTCCCGAATTTACCAGCCTTTGCCCGATTACGGGTCAGCCCGACTTTGCGACGATCTATATTTCATATATTCCCGACGAGCTGATGGTTGAGAGCAAATCGCTCAAGCTGTACCTTTTCAGCTTTCGCAATCACGGCGATTTTCACGAGGACTGCGTAAATATCATCATGAAGGATTTGATCAAGCTGATGAATCCAAAATATATCGAGGTCTGGGGCAAGTTCCTTCCGCGCGGAGGTATCTCTATCGACCCGTACTGCAATTACGGCAGAAAGGGTACCAAGTGGGAAAAGCTCGCGTGGGAGAGGCTTTCGATGCACGATATGTACCCCGAGCAGGTAAACAACCGATAAAAACAGCGCCGGCAGCCGGCGCTTTCATTTTAAAGTATATATCCCGTCACAAACCTCAGCGGCGTTATTTCAGATAGCTCAAAGCTCTGAGCCTTATTTGAAGAAATGAAGTTCAGCGAGAGCAAATTGTCGTTTTCACGGTACACGCAGTAAAAGTGCAGACCCTTAAAGCCTCTGTTCCATGCGCAGACAATACCGATTTTGCCGTCGTGCAGTGCGTTTTTGAAGCTTTTTGAGGACAAATAATTCTTATAAGGAATATTGTTTTTTCTGAAATACCTTCTCAGCGCAAAAGGCTTTGTGCCGAAGATTCCGAACATCCACGGCATTCTCAGCCTTTCCATTTCGCGCAGAACGTCTTCGAAAACCGCGTTTTTACCCGAAAGTACGAGCGCGTTGTAAACCGCGACCGCACCGCAGCCTGTTTTGGCAACGGTCTGACGCGTTCTTCCGTAGCACAGCTGCGCTATCGGACTGTTGCATTGTCCGTAAATCAATTTTTCCTTCATTATATTCCGAACCTTGTGTTTTGAGAATTTTGTGTTATAATAGCAAGTAGAATTTTTAGGGGAGAGAATATGAAAAAGCTGATAGTTTCAATAATAATTGCGGTTTCGCTTGTTTGCTCCGCGGCAACGGCTTCGGCTGCGTCGCCCGACGAGGCGGCAATAATCTCGCAGCAGGACGAGCTTACTCCGCTTTACACAACTGCGCCTGACAGCTCGCTTAAAGACCATTCTAATATTATGAGCCGCGACGAGGGTATTCTGTTTTATACCCAGACCACGGCGCTTGCGCTTATCGCGGGCTATCTTATTTTGTTTAAGGTAAAGGGAATACCTCACGGCGAAAAAATGCACAGACGAAGAAGAAAGGACGGCTGACTGCCGCCCTTTAATTATCTCAGTCGCTTAAAGAAGCTTTTAAGCAAATCAGCGCATTCCTGCTCCATAATACCGCCCGTGTAAGCCGGTTTGAAATTAAACGGCATTTCAAACAGATTCGTGATCGTGCCGCAAGCGCCGTTTTTGAAGTCGTACGCGCCGAAGTACACCTGCGGGATATGAGCGTTCAGTATCGCGCCGGCGCACATCGGGCATGGCTCAAGGGTAACGAAAATCTCACAATTCCACAGCCGCCAGCCTCCGAGCTTTTTGCAGGCGTTGTTGATAGCGTCGATCTCCGCGTGGAGAAGGGCGTTTTTTTCTTTTTCACGGCGGTTCCTGCCTGTTGCAACCACCTCGCCGCAGCGTGTGATTACCGCGCCTACCGGAACCTCTCCGTCGTCATAAGCCTCTTTTGCCATCTCGAGCGCCAAAAGCATATTCTTATTTATTTCTGTCATGATACCGGGAAAAAGTTTAATATTGTGATCAGCAGGAACGCGCTCAGCGCAATCATAACGCCGGGGTTAACCAGAAACGCGCACATTTTGTTTTTCATGGTGAGCAAATTGGCTCCGGGTTCGGAGTGGTTTTCTTTGTCGCTCAGATCAAAAGAAACCTTTTTGCTTTTTACGAGATAGATAAACGAAAGCAATCCCGAAATGACGAACAGCAGAATAATAACAAGCTGAACGGTAAAAACAAAATTTGAGTCCAAATTGTTGTTCGTTGAGAAAATCGTCAGTAGGAACGCGTAGAAGTTGTTCATGAAATGGAGGATTATCGACGGGATGATCGAGTCGGTGACCATGTCGATGTATCCGAAAACCAGCGCGACGGGAAAGGTAAACACAATCTGAGTAGTGTTTGCGTGCAGAGCGCTGAAAAGAATGGACGAGCCGATAACGGCGAATGCGCGTCCGTATTTTTTGAGAGAGCCCATAATAAGTCCGCGGAATGCAAATTCTTCGGCAAAGGCGGGGACGATAGCGCCCGAAATCAAGGTGAGAATAATATCGAGCGGCGAATAAGCGTCCGATTCGGTATAGCCGGCGTGATTTTGCAGGCCGAACAGCGAGAGATTTGACTCAAAAATACTGCTTGCGATGTTCGACATCATAGCCACAGCCATACCCATAAGCACGAGCGGAAGCAAAGTGGTAAAGCCGACAGACGTTTTTCCGAACGCCTCGCGCGGCTTAAAGCCTATGGCTGCCATAAAAAGAATACCCGGTATGAACGCCGAACCGACGCTGATGAAGGTATCGGAGAACTGCTTCAGAGTTTCGGTAATATTGATGTTTAACTGAGTTAAAATCAGGGTAATGCCGGTTGACAAAGCGATCATTGTCGCCATGTAGGTCAGAGCGTAAAAGCCGATCGCCGTGCATCTTTTTCTCAGTTTACTTTGAGTATTTTTTCTGATTGCGTCCTTTGTAACAACAGGCTGAGAAAGATACTGCCTGTACGGGGGATAAGTGTATTGCTGCATAGTATCAACTCCGCCTTTTATTGTAACATAAAGCGGCATTTTTTTCAAGGATAACATTACAAGAATGTAAATTGACAAACCTTGTTGTTGGTGGTATTTTGATAGTGGATTATTCTGTCGTAGAAAGGATGATAAGGCATGGTAACCGCAATGCTGTTCGCCGGCGGAATCGGCGCCAGAATGAAGAGCTCCGATTTGCCGAAGCAGTTTCTGGAGGTTGGCGGAAAGCCCATAATCGTACACACAATGGAGCATTTTTCAAACCACCGCATGGTAGACGGAATCGTGATCGCCTGCAAGGAGGACTGGATAGAGTACCTTGTCGAGCTGATCGAGCGGTTCTCGGTCAAAAAGATCCGCGCGATTGTACCGGGCGGTGAAACGGGATTTGCTTCGATCCACAACGGCGTAGTCGCCACCGCAGCGTTTGCGACCGACCCCGAGGATATCATTCTTATCTGTGACGGAGTCCGTCCCATGCTGTCCGAGCGGCTTATTACCGACTGCATTCTCGAGACAAAAAAGCACAAGACCGCCGTTCCCGTTACTCCGAGCATTGATTCTCTGCTCTACAGTCCGGACGGCGAAACCTGCAAAAAGAGCTACGACAGAAATACAATGTATATAACCCAGGCTCCGCAGGGCTATACGATGGAGCGCATTCTCTGGGCGCACGACGAAGCCGAAAAGCGCGGGATTACAAACCCTATTTCCTCGAGCGAGCTGTTTATCGAGCTTGGCGAAAGCGTTCATCTGTTCAAGGGCGAGCGCTTTAATATAAAGGTCACCACGCCGGAGGATCTGGTTACGCTTCGCGCGCAGTTTTACTATGAGAATTACAAGAAATTTGCCAAGGAAGAATTGAAATATGGATTATAAAGTTAAGGATTGCGTACTCCAAAGCGTTTACCGCGATGCATACGAAATCGCCAACGCGGATATCCCGTGGGAAAAGCTCTCCGGTTCCACGGTGCTCATTACCGGCGGAGGCGGCTTTATCGGAGGATATCTAACGCTTGCGCTGCTTACGAGAAACGACGTATACGATTCGAACATCCGCGTTATTTCACTTGTGAGGAACGCGAAGAGGGCGGAGGCGAAGTTTTCAAAGCTGCTCAACCGCGGTGATTTTTCACTCTGCGTCCAGGACGTCAACGAGGAAATCAGGGCAGAGCACGCCGATTATATCATCCACGCCGCAAGTCAGGCGAGCAATATCCAGTTTGAAACCGACCCGGTAGGCACGATAACAGCGAACCTCACCGGAACCGCGAACGTTCTCGATTTTGCGAAAAAATGCAAATCAAAGGCTGTACTGGTTGTTTCAAGCCTGAAGGTTTACGGAATAATATACGGCAGTCAGGAGAAAATCACCGAGGACGACTGCGGATATCTCGATTTTACATCATATAAAAACTGCTATGCAATGGGCAAACGCGCGTCCGAAACCCTCGCCGCAAGCTACTGCCGCGAGTACGGAATGAACGTAAAACTGGCGCGTCCTGCGTATATCTACGGAGCTGCAACTCTGGACGACGACAGAGTATGGGCGCAGTTTATCGCGAATGTTGTCAGGGGTCAGGATATTCTGCTCAAGAGCAACGGCGCGGCAAGCCGGTCTTTTTGCTATGTAACCGACACCGCCACGGGTCTGCTGACAGTTCTGCTGAAAGGTGAGAACGCCCTGCCTTATAATATATCCTGCGAGCTGTCCGACACAACCATCCGCGGCTTTGCAAAAACCGCCTGCGAGGCGTTTCCGGAGAGGAACATAAAGCTCAGATTTGCCAATCCCGGTGACGAGCAGGAGCCTGAAAACGCGCCTTCGCCGCTTCGTCAGGTACCCGAAATTCTCGACAATAAACGCCTGAAATCGCTTGGATGGCAGCCAAAGGTGTCGCTTTCTGAGGGTATAAAAAGGGCAGTTGCTGTATTGGAAGAGCAAACCGAGAGTTAATTTCGTCTAATATCCACAATCTGTTGTGTTCTTGTTGACAACAGCACAAAATGTGTGATATTATACAATAGTATAGATAAACTGTTTATTTGTCCCTTTTAGTCGGAAAATAAACTTTCAGCCTGTTTAAAAAAGGGGTTAATCATGAATACCGCAATTATTCTTGCCGGCGGAGTCGGCAGCCGTATGGGTGTTGACAGACCAAAGCAGTTTTTGATGGTAGAGGAGAAGCCGATTATTTCGTACTGCTACGATATTTTTCAGAAGCATGATGAAATCGACGCCATGGTTGTTGTTGTCAGCGAACAGTGGCAGGAGTTTGTTGAGGAGTATGCCGCAAAGTACGGCGTAAGCAAAATCTGCGGATACGCACCCGCAGGCAAGACCCGTCAGCATTCGATCTACAACGGACTCAAGTGCATTGCCGAAAACGCTCCCGATACCGACATCGTAATCGTTCACGACGCGGCGCGTCCGCTTGTTTCGGACAGAATCATTTCCGACTGCATTACCGGCGCGACAGAGTATGACGGCGCAATGCCCGTTATCACCGTAAAGGATACCGTTTATCAGAGCGCTGACGGCGAGAAAATCGATTGTCTTTTAAAACGCAGCGAGCTTTTTGCGGGACAGGCTCCCGAGAGCTTCAAGTTCAAAAAATACTATCAGATACATAACGAGGTCAGCGACGAGGAAATCGGCGCTACTGCAGGCAGCAGTGAGATCGCTTACCGCCACGGAATGGAGATCCGCATGGTAAAGGGCAGCGAGCGCAACCTCAAAATCACCACTATTGAAGATTTGGAAACTTTTGAAACGATATTGAAAGGCGGCAATTGATATGGATACAATGAAGGCGAGAGTCTTGAGAGCTGTAGGCAATCTCGAGTACTGCGACTATCCCATGCCCGAGGTAAAGCCCGACGAGGTTCTTTTCCGCGTTAAGGCGTGCGGCATATGCGGCTCAGATATCCCCAGAATTTTCGTTAACGGCACCTATCATTTCCCGACAATCCCCGGACACGAGTTTTCGGGCGAGGTCGCGGGCGTAGGCGATGAAAAATATAAGGATCTGATCGGAACCAGAGCAACTGTTTTTCCTCTGATTCCCTGCAAGACCTGCGAAAACTGCAACGACGGCAAGTATGAGATGTGCAAGAGCTACGATTATCTCGGCTCGCGCAGCGACGGCGCCTTTGCGGAATATGTAAGAGTTCCCGTATGGAACCTCGTTCCCATTCCCGACAGCCTTTCCTTTGAAGAGGCGGCTATGACCGAGCCTTGCGCGGTTGCGCTTCACGCGCTCAGACGCGCTCAGATCGAGGTAGGCGACAACGTCGTTATCTTCGGACCCGGCACGATCGGCATGCTTATCGCTCAGTGGGCGAGAGCATGGGGCGCGAGGGTTCTCCTTGTCGGCACCGGCGTAAACAACTGGGATTTCATCGAGAGCATGGGCTTCACCGAATACTGCAATTCCTCTCATGAGGACGCGATCGAGTGGGTGAAGAAGATGACCGGCGGCGTAGGCGCAGATATCGCGATCGAAGCGGTAGGCATTCCGCTTACAGCCTGCAACTGTCTTGAGGCAGCCGCGTCCGGCGCAAAGGTAATCTTTGTCGGCAATCCGCACGGCGACTTCACCTTCCCCCAGAACACATACTGGCAGATCCTCAGAAAGCAGCTTTCTATTTTCGGCACATGGAATTCCGCCTACAGCGACACCCACAAAAGCGACTGGAACCTTGTTGTAGACGCTATGGCTAAGGGAATGATTGACGCCAAAAAGCTTATCACGCATAAATTCGACCTTGAAACAATGGACAAGGGTCTTGAAATAATGAAAAACAACAGCGAGTTTTTCGCAAAAATTATGGTGGTAAATAATTAAGAGGTAAAGATATGAAAGGAATGCTGTCGCCCTCTCTGATGTGCGCCGACGCGCTTAATTTACAGTCGGAGATAGAGGCGCTTGACAAACTCGGCGTTGAATATATTCATCTCGACTTCATGGACAATCACTTTGTCCCGAACATCACGCTTGACTCAAACCTTATCAAGGCGGTCAAGAGCGTTCTGGTGAATATGAAACGCGATATTCACATCATGGCATATCACCCGGAGCAGTTCTTCGACAGAATGGAGATCGGCAGGGGAGACATCGTGGCGGTTCATTACGAGGCGTGCGACAATCTCCATGAGGTCATCGCGGATATCAGACAAAGAGGAGCAAGTCCTTTTGTCGCCATAAGTCCCGACACAAAGCCCGAGATTCTCGTCGACTATCTCGATGAAATCGACGGAGTACTGGTTATGACGGTCTATCCGGGTTTTGCCGGACGTCCGATCGTTGAGGGCAGCTTTGATAAGATCAAGGCGGTGCGCAAGCTTCTCGACAGCAGACGCGAGGGTATTCTCCTCGAGGTTGACGGTCACGTCAGCTGGGATTTATGCGCAGAAATGCGCGCGTGCGGCGGCGATATGTTTGTAGCCGGTTCATCCTCACTCTATCAGAAGGGCTTGGATATTTCCGAAGCTGTTGAACGCATGAGAGCGTTAATTTCATAAACAACGCGCAGAGTTCATCTGCGTATTGCCAATACAATTTTACTTTAAACTAGGGGTGTATTTGTGGAATATCAGATTGAAGTAAAAGAGTTATTGATTCAAAAAAATAAAATGACTCTTACAATTATGGGCTCGATTTCCGATCCGACCATCAATTCTCATTTTCTTTCAAATCCCAAGTTGGTGTTACATTTCAATAACGGCATAGAGGACAGACGTATTCCGTTTGTCCTTTCAAATGTGACCCATATTGACGGAAAATGCTTCTTCTCGGGCAGATATAATTATCGTCTTAACCTGCTGTTTTGGAAAACAAGAAAGGACTGTCTGCCTTTCGAAATGTTCCTCAATCTCGGTTTTGCCGATTTTTATGAGGAAAAAATACCTGTTGATCTCACTCCGGAATTTACGGAGACCGACGACAGGAATTTCCGTTACACAGTTCACGGCAACAAAATTGAATTTGTGCCGGATAAAAAGAAAATCTTTCATAATCCCGTAGCAAAGTTCTTCGTGAAATTATTCAACGGTATTATTAAAACGGTTCTCTTTATTATCACCATCGCGCTTATTCCGTTCTTTATTCTGGAGGCATTGCTGCGAATGACGGGAATAATGAACCTTCCTGCGCGCTTTAACGATCCGAATCCCATCAAGCGGTTTATCGCGTATATATTCTGGCGTTTTTCAAGAGTATCCACCACCGACCTCTCGATATGGAAGGTCAAGAGATGGATATTCAAAAGATGCTTCGGCTTTTATAAAACCTTCTACAAGATTCAGGATAAAAAAATCTCGTTTATATCGCTTCGCCGCGACGACCTGTCGGGCAACTTTGCTTTTGTATACGACAAGCTCAAGGACGACAAGGATCTTGATATAAACTTTATTCTCAACGACCACACCATCGCGAGCATGTCCTTCAAGGAGATCCGCGCGTTCACAAAGGCTTGCGCTACAAGCAAGATAGTAATTCTCGACGAGTTTACTCCTCAGATTCACTATATTGACCTCAGAGAGGGAACAAAGCTTATTCAGCTCTGGCATGCATGCGGCGCGTTCAAGACCTTTGGCTTTACCCGTCTTTCAAAGCCCAAGGGATCGCCTCAGCCCACCAGAAACCACAGAAGCTACGACTACGTCACCGTCAGCTCAACCTACTGCAAAAAGTGTCACTCCGAGGGCTTCGGTATCGCCACCGACAACGTTGTTGCAACCGGTATTCCGAGAACGGACGTATTCTTTGACGAGGCGTACAAGGCTGCTGCGCGCAAGAAATTCTATGACGAGCACCCGACCTTCAAGGGTAAGAAAATCATTCTTTTTGCGCCTACCTTCCGCGGAATGGTCAAAGAAACCGCGTTTTATCCTACAGAGATGTTTGATATCAACGAGGTATGCTCAAAGATTCCCGAGGATTACGCGATTATTATCAAGCACCATCCCTTTGTTAAAGACGTACAGCCGATTCCCGACCGCTATGCCGACAGGGTGATCGACCTTTCTGCCGACAACGAGCTTAACGACCTGCTCTTTGTCACGAACGTCATAATCACCGACTACTCCTCGCTTGTGTTTGAGGCGTCGCTTATCGACATTCCCATGATCTTCTACGTCTTTGACCTTGAGAAGTACATTAATGAACGCGACTTTTACTTTGACTTTAAGCTGTACGCACCCGGTAAGATCGTATACTCAACCGAGCAGCTTATCAATGCAATCAGCAACGAGGACTACTGCACTGAAAAAATCAAGCCTTTTGCAGATATGTTCTTTGATTATCGCGACGGCAGATCTACGCAGAGAGTCGTAAAATTGATCTACGATAATCTCTAAAAGAAAATAAAATAAATTTATAAAACCTATTGACAAAACTGGGCATATTCGGTATAATATAAAGGCTGATGAAAATCAGATATGCGCCAATAGCTCAGCTGGATAGAGCAACTGCCTTCTAAGCAGTAGGTCAGGGGTTCGAGT
>CACXAO010000034.1:17655-24258 GCA_902765625.1 uncultured Ruminococcus sp.
GGATAGAGCAACTGCCTTCTAAGCAGTAGGTCAGGGGTTCGAGTCCCTTTTGGCGCGCCAATAGCGCCAAAAGGCGACTCGAAGGCGACCGTGCCCGCAATAGCGGGTAAAAACGTTCCTGAGGAACGTTTTTAGGGAGAGCGCAGATGAAGCTCTTATGTTCGCACTGAACTGCGCAGGCGAGAAGGACTTTTCCAGAAGGCGCAAACAAGTGGCACCAAATTTGATTTGGTGCATATATGGTGGGATTAGCGTAGTTGGTTAACGCGCCAGTTTGTGGCACTGGAGACCGACGGTTCGAATCCGTCATTCCACCCCACTTGACTCTTTTAATCAAGGTGTCCGGAGTTCGAATCTCCGATGGGTCACCAAATGCCGCACAAGGTAACTTGGGCGGCTTTGTTTTAGCCAAAACTCTGCCAATCAGGTTTATAATAAATTGGGCTGTCGCCAAGCGGTAAGGCAACGGACTTTGACTCCGTCATCCGTGGGTTCGAATCCCGCCAGCCCAGCCAAAGCGAAAATCCTGTCACCACGTGGCAGGATTTTCGCTTTGTATTATTCATTTTTAAGTTTTAAGTATTCATTTTTCAGTCCTGCAAATAAACTTTACTAAATGATTACGGCGTGACAAGTGAGGCATTCTGTTGTATTATATTGATTTTTCGCGGAAATTTGCTATACTAAAACATAGGACAAAGCGTAACCGGTCAGAAGGATGATAAATATGAGCGAGTTAATACAGCGTGTCGGTGCTCCGGCGTTTATACAGGTAATTGTAGAGATTTGGAACAGTGTATTTCTATTTATAATGACTCTTTCGCTTGCTTTTGGCGTCAGACAACGTAAGATTTCAACCGGTTCAGACAGATATCAAGCGCCGCTCACCCGTGAGATAATGATTTTCTTTATCGCGGTATTTTTCTATAATGCTTTTGACATTGCCGTGATTTTGATAAGGGGACTACAGGGACGTTTTTTCACGGCGCTGAATTACGCTCTGGAATTCGGATATTTTTCTATAGGTGCGTTTCAAACGCTGCTGTTTTTGCAGGTTATCAAAAAGTATGCAGCGGAGAAAAACGGAAATGCGGCTCTGAAAAAGATTACGTTTATCATTCAGCTTCTGCATATTCCTGCGCTGTTTCTTCTTGCTGCAACGCCGTTTACTCATTGGTTATTCTACATTGACGAACATACATTGTACAACCGAGGCGAGTTGTATCCGGTCTGGTATTATACCACGATGGTAGCATTTCTCTTCATTTTTGCGGTTCTGATAGTTTATCGCAAAAAGATGGACGGCTTTATTTTTCAGGTGCTCCTGACAGCTTCCGTTCTTCCGATCATCGCGTTTGTTATGAACTATACCTATCAGGGAATCAGCTTCAATAATATTGCGGTTTCCGTATCTGCGCTGATAATCTATATTTTTTATGAAAACCACTGCACCTCAGCAGCTGTCAGCAGGGAACGGGAGCTGAACCGTGTGCAAAACGAGCTGCTTGAAAGCAAGCTTGCGATGGAACAGGCGAACAACGAGATGCTGCTTGCGCAGATTGAGCCGCATTTTATCAGCAATTCACTGATGGCGCTTCGCTCTCAGTGCCGCGAATATCCTGAGATATATGAAAGCATCACCGACTTTTCGCTCTATCTGCGTTCACACTTTGAGGCGCTTGGCAGCACAAATAAAATGATCACCTTTGAGCAGGAGATGGAGAATACCGAAGCCTACCTCGATTTAGAGGAGCAGAATTACGGCGACCGCCTGCAGGTGATGTATGACATCGAGTGCGACGACTTTATGCTGCCGCCGCTGTCCGTTCAGCCGCTGGTAGAGAACGCCGTGCGGCACGGCGTAGGCACCTACGAAAAGGGCGGAGTCGTGTTGATAAGCTCACGCAGAGAGCAAGGGAAAATCATCATAGAGATAAAGGACGACGGCTCAGGCAGCCGCGATATCACCCCGCAGCAGTCGAAGCGCCGCGGAATCGGCATAGACAACGTTCGTGCGAGGTTGAAGTCGATAGTAGGCGGCGAGCTTGAAGTGCTCACAAACGAGTACGGCACAACGGCGAGGATCACCTTGCCCGACGCGACAGGAGGAAAAACATGTTAACCTTATCCATCGACGACTCTAAGGCGGCAACGGACCATATGACATACATGCTGAAAAAAATCGACCCCGATGGCACGCACCTTGCGGCGAATACAGTGAGCGAGGCGATGTCAATGATGAGCCATGACGTGCAGATTGTATTTCTCGATATCGAAATGCCGGGAATCAACGGGATACAGCTTGCCGACAAACTCAGAAAAGAATATGAAAATCTGAATATCATCTTTGTTACCGGATACCCCGAATACAGCTTTGAGGCATACAGCGTCCGGCCCAGCGGCTTTCTCGCAAAGCCGGTCACCGAAAAGGATATAGCCCGTGAGCTCAGGGAGCTGCGTTATCCCATCAGCAAGACGAAGCCGAGGCTGAGGGTGCAGTGCAGTCCGTTTGCGGTATTTGCGGACGATAAACCGTTTGAGTTCAAACGTCAGTCGACGATGGAGCTGTTCGCATATCTTGTCTACAAAAAGGGAGCCTACTGCACAAACGGCAATATAATCGCGGTGTTGTGGGGCGGCGATATAGAAAAGCAGGCATACCTGCGCAAGCTGCTCAGCGATATGCGCAAGTGCTTCGGCAGCGTTGGATTAGATGACGTGATCGCCAAAAAGTACGGAAAGACGTGTGTGGATATGAATAAGATCCAATGCGTCGGCAATCCGTCAGAGATCGCCGAAAAATTCGGATGGATAGAGTAATAAATTGAAAAAGGACTAAACAGAGGGCGGCAGAAATGCTGCCCTTTTTATATTGAAACTTTATTGACTTCATAAATATCTGTTTCGTTAATATCTGCTAACGCCTGTTTATAGTTTTTGGTTAAGAGTTAATATTACTTTGTTAAAAATAGACAAAAGAATTTTTGAAAATTTGTTCAAGTTATTATTCTAAAAAAGAAAGTTTGTCACGGTTTTGGTACACTCTATATGCTATAATATAGAATATTATGAAAAAGTGTATCGTTATGAAAATTTTTAGTTAACTATTTGTTTTATTTGTTTGGTTTAAGCGATCCTGAACAGAGCCGAACCCAATTATGTTCCCGGTTGATTAACCAATGCCCGATATTGAAAAAATATGCGGTCAGCGGGTAGACCCAAATAAACAATTTTATTAAAACCAAAGGCAACACTGCATGATTCAAAAATGCAGATTGCCCGGTATGCGCCGTGAAATATGCGGCGAATACTAAAACAAATTTTATTGGCGGATTACCCACAGGATTCTAATTAAGCACTTATAAAACTTTACGCACCGCCGTTTTGAGCGCTATGCTCAAAGCGGCGGCGCAGATACTCTTACTGATAGTCAACAGAAACCGGCAATCGGCGGTTTTTATTGAATGTCAGTAAAGAAGGATGTGACTCATATGAAGTTGAATGAAAGGTTTATATGTCATCAGATCGACGGTCAGACGGTTATTGTTCCCACTTCGGGAGCGGGTTTTCACGGCTTGATTCAGGGCAACAAGACTCTTGCGGCTATCGCGGAATGCCTTAATCACGATACCACCGAGGAAGAGATCGTAGATACCCTCAGCGCGCGCTTTAACGGCAACAGAGAGGATATCAAAGCCGACGTCGCCGAGGCAATCAACAGGCTGAAAGAAATCGGCGCGATAGATGAATAATAGGTCACAATAAAAAGAAGGAAATGTAATGAAAGAATCTACTCTTAAACCCGTAAAGACGACTGTTAGAATATTAACGGGCTTGTCGTTTTTGCTTTTTATAGCTTATCAATTATTTTTGATGATGCAGTTGCCCGAGCAAAGATTTGGCAGATTAATCGGAATCATTTTGTACCTGTTTATAACTGTCGCTTCGTTTTTTGCGCTTTCACATAATCGCGTAATCAGAGTATTGCGCTCCGTATTTTTTCTCAGCGGATTCATCGCGCTCTTTTTAATAAAATTATTAAATCTTTTCCCATTATTCGGAAGTCTGGATTTTTCCAATACCCCTTCTGTTCTGAACTGCGCTGTATATGTCGCTACACAGATCGGAACCTTGATTTTTGTACTCTATTATCTTATCATAAGAACAAATAAGAAAATCAAAAACAAGAAAAAAATTACCGCCGTGTTGATGTTCTTCGTAATTGCTTTGTACGTTTCCACTCTGCTAATGGAGTGTGTAATGATAATAAAGTACCGCGTGAACATTGATTTAAGCGGATTATCTACTGTAATCAGCAGATTTATCTATTTCTTTGGTTTCGTTGGTACAGCGGTCAGCTTTATGCTTCCTTCGACAAAAGTTCAGTCAAGCATGGAGCAATACATCAATAAGAAACAGATCGATGAAGATGTAATGGTTATGTCTCCCAAAAAGGAGTCGTCACATTCGGATAAGGACAAAAAGCCAAATCCTGTGCTTGAGAATTCCAAACTGGTGTTTTCAGAAACCGAAAACATCCGGTCACATTCGGATAAGGGCGGAAAGCCAAACCGTGTGGTCGATGATTCCAATCTTGTGTTTTCAAATACAGAAAACATCCGTTCGCATTCGGACAAGAGCAAAAAGCCAAATCATGTGGTCGATGATTCCAATCTTGTGTTTTCAGAAACCGAAAACATCCGGTCGCATTCGGCTAAGGGTAATAAGCCAAACCGTGTGGTTGATAGTTCCAATCTTGTATTTTCAGATACCGAGAACAAGCGGTCGCATTCGGGCAAGGGTAATAAGCCAAAACATGTGGTTGATGATTCCAATCTGGTTTTTTCTGACACCGAAAAAAAGCGTTCGCATTCGGATAAGAATAAAAAGCATAACCGTGTGGTAGATAATTCCAATCTGGTATTTTCAAATACTGATAACATTCGGTCACATTCAAAAAAGCACAAGAAGTAAGAAAGGAAGTGCGAGTATGAAAAAATTAGGAGTAATGATTATTTCAGCAATCTGCATTATGATTTCCGTGAGTATGATTTCTTCTGTATCTGCTGCCGGAGGTTATATTCGCGGCGACGCTGACGGAGACGGAATTGTTATAATCGATGATGTTACTACTATTCAAATGGTTCTCGCGGAATTGGAATCCGATGAAACGGGAATTATTACCATGTGCGGCGATGTTGATGGAAACGGTCTGGATATTTCCGACGCCACGTTTATTCAAATGTACCTTGCTGAGTATGAGAATATTTATCATATTAATGAATTCTTCACCGTTACTGACCCGACCAAACCGAAGCCTACGAACGACCCGTATGAATTACCTCTTGTTTAGGATAACTGGACATTATAAATTTTTAAAACAATAGGAGTCATTATGATTCAAAAATTATTGATACTATTTGCAGCTTTGGCGTTATCAGTCTGTCTGCTTACAGGCTGTGGGGAAGATAATAAAACAGATTCCGACACAACCACAGTTGCCGAAACTCAGGTTACTACTGTTGAGACAACCAAGGCAACAAAAGCAACAAATGAACAAAAGACTACCCAAGCTGAAAAAAGCGAGGATAAAAAACAATCCGACAACAGTAGCGCAGCGTCCGAACAGGGTGGTCAGCAAGCCGAAGCGAACGATAATCAAACCGGTTACCGGTCAGACAACGCAAACGAAGACAGCGATTCCGACTCCGGTTCAAAAGCACAAAGCGGTGAATCCTCACAGACGAAGAGCAGTGGCGGAGAATCAAAGAGCGAAAGTTCGTCTGATACTCAAAGCAGCAAATCTGAATCGGATATCGAAAAGCCTACATTCGAAGAATATGAGCTTCCGTTAGTTTAAGTTTTTTGATAGAAGGACGGCTTTGAATAAAATTATTCGTAAATTGAAATAGCTAGTTGCGAAAGATATTTTTAGTGTAGTACGGACAACGCCTTGTATTTAAGCAGGGCGTTGTCTTTTGTTTAAACAAAGTGGGTATTTCATTGACATTCTATTGATATATTGATAAAATTAATTTAGAAAAACCCAGCGTGGAAAACAGGTGATCAAAGTGGGCAAGGCGCTTCAAAGCAGAAAATGGACGATAGTATCTCTCGGCGTAATGTTTGCTATGCTTGCGGGACTTATTGCGATGGGTGCAATTTATAACTATAGAATGGAGTTTATCGATTCTAAGTCCATGTTTGTGAAAGGAACCTATTCAATTGATGGCGGTGAGTGGAAGCCGATTGAGTCTGACAAGCCCATATACAATCACTGGTCTGAAAAGGTGGTGTTCAAGGGTAGGCTTTTGGATGAGCTTGACTTTTACACTAATATAAACATTTCAACAAAAAATATATGGTATACGCTGAAAACCGCCGACGGAAAGCTGCTTGCGCAGCATGTTCATCAGTCAAAGGAGGATTATCTCGAGGTATTGTATGAGACCTATTCGGCGATGCAACCCGATCCGGATGATCCGATGAATGATAAAGAGTACTTTTTTGGCTCTTCCCTAGAACCAGTGGGTAAGAAATTGCAGTATAGTAGAAGAAATCTGATAAATCTGTAAATCGCATTTATTCCACGATCTATTGACA